>CATYZK010000012.1 GCA_958415665.1 uncultured Collinsella sp.
ACCACGGACCGACCCCCACCCGCCCCACAAGCCCTATCGCACCATAAAGCCGCAAGACCAGTCAATTTGGGACGGGGCTCTTTTGACTACCTTTATGAGCCCTTTTCCTTCGTTCCCCACGGATTTGCGAAGGATGCTCGCCACGAAATCGGCCCATTTACTACGTTTAACCTGACACCCCTGTCCATACCCCCGATTCTCAAAAACCGGCAGGCTCTCTACCTGCGCTTTTGTTTTTAGCGAATGCGTCATGGTTTGAGGTGCACAGTTAAACGTAGTAGATGGGCGTGATTCTTGGCAGGCGACTCGCGAACACGCTAATGCCGGATGCGCGTCCTCACCAAACGTACCAATGTGAGCGCAAAGCCCACGGTAGCAACCGCCATCAGCACATAAAACACCGAGCGGAAGCCAAACAGGAAGACATCCGGACGGCCCGCCACATAGCTCGTGACCGTCTTACCCATTACCGCGCTCGTCTGTCCATACAGGATGCGCGACGCCGCCGTAATACCCAGCGCTATGCCCGCATAGCGCGCCAAGCTGCCCAAGCTGCCCGCAAAGCCAAGCGCCTCACGCGGAGCCGAACCCATATACAGCGAATTATTGGGACTCTGGAAGATCGACGTGCCGCACGACATAAACGCGACGCAACACACGATCATCAAGATGGAAGAGTGCTCGTCAAGCGTGCTCACCGCAAAGAGACCGCACACGTACACGCCCAGGCCAACGGCCGTGGGCGCTTCACAACCAACACGGTCGGACACCGAGCCCGAAAGCGGGCCCACAAAGGCATTCACGACCGGCATCGCCAAAAACAACAGGCCGGAGATATCGGAGCTAAAGCCGTGGGCATCCTGAAAGTAGAACGGCAGCACAAACTCGGAGGCACCGATACCCACGAACACGATAAGCATGCAAGCCAGGTTAATCGTGAAAGCCGAGCTCGCAAAGCAGCGACGCGCCGCCTCTGTCAACGGCATAGGGCGTTCGCCAGCCTCCGGCTTGACATGCGGCAGCGTATAGAGTCCCACGATAAACGAGATGACGCCAATGGGAAGGTTGATGAGGAAGATGCTCTCCCATGGAAAACTTGCCACGAGTACGCCGCCGAGCACGGGGCCGCACATCATGCCAAGAGCCACAAAGGTCGCCAGAATGCCCATGGCACGACCGCGCTCACGCGCCGGAAACGACTCAGTGATGATGCCCATATTGTTGGCCATCGCGGCGGCACAGCCAATGCCCTGCACGATTCGCGCCAAGATAAGCACCTCGAGCGAAGCCGAAAGCCCGCAAAGCAGCGAGCCACCCGTAAAGACGATCACACCAAGCTGGAACACATTCACCTTGCCGCGCACATCGCCCAAGCGGCCAAACGGCAGCATGGCGACGCACGTCGCGAGCAGATACGCCGAGCTCACGAGCTGAATGCGGTCGAGACCCACACCCAGCTCCTTTTGCATCACCGGAAGCGCCACCGTCACGATGCTCGCATCCAGACACGCCATAAAGGTCATGACGAGCACGGTGAACAGAATCGCCCATTTATTCTTACCGTGGGTGTCGCCCTCCAGGGCAATGTGTTCGCGGCGCAGCTGCTCGGCAGTTTTCTCCATATATATCCTTTCTATCGTGCAACGCAAAAACGGGACCCCAATCGCCTACAAACGGTCACGATCGGGGTCCCGACTACGGAATCGGAACTATGAGGACGTCGTCAGCCGAAAAGCCGTCCCACGCCTCGTACAGCACGCTAGCCTAGCACTGCTCGAGCGCCTGCTCAAGGTCGGCAATCAGATCGGCCGTATCCTCGAGGCCGCACGACAGGCGCACCATGTCGGCGGAGATGCCGCAGGCGATGAGCTCCTCATCGTTCATCTGACGGTGCGTGGCGTTAGCGGGATGCAGGCAGCAGGTGCGGGCATCGGCCACATGCGTGGCGATCTGGGCGAGCTTGAGGCTCTTCATAAAGGTCTCGGCCGCCGCGCGACCACCGTTAAAGCCAAAGCTCACGACGCCGCACGTGCCGTTGGGCATGTACTTCTGAGCCAGGTCATAGTACTTATCGCCCTCCAGGCCTGGATAGCTCACGAAGCGCACCTTGGGATGACTCTGCAGGAACTTGGCAACGGCCAGGCCGTTCTCACAATGACGCGGCATACGCACATGCAGGCTCTCGAGCGAGCTATTCAGGAAAAACGCCGCCTGCGGGTTCTGCATGGGGCCGAGGTCGCGCATGAGCTGCGCGGTGGCCTTGGTAATGAAGGCACCCTCGCGACCGAACTTCTCGGCATAGGTCACGCCGTGGTAGCTCTCGTCGGGCGTGGTGAGACCCGGGAACTTGTCCGCATGGGCCATCCAGTCAAACTGGCCGTGGTCAACGATTACGCCGCCGATATATGCCGCGTGACCATCCATGTACTTGGTGGTGGAGTGGGTGACAATATCGGCACCCCACTCAAAGGGACGGCACATCACAGGCGTGGGGAACGTGTTGTCGACCATCAGCGGCACGCCATGGTCGTGCGCGGCCTTGGCAAAGCGCTCAATGTCGAGCACGGCCAGCGCAGGGTTGGCGATGGTCTCGCCAAAGACGAGCTTGGTGTTGGGCTGGAAAGCGGCCTCCAGCTCCTCGTCGGTGCAGTCAGGAGCAACGAAAGTGCAGGTCAGACCCATGCGGCCCATAGTGTGAGCGAGCAGGTTGTAGGTACCGCCATAGATGGCAGAGCTCGCGACCACGTGATCACCGGCACCGGCAACGTTAAAGATAGCGAGGAAGTTCGCGGCCATGCCCGAGCTCGTGAGCATTGCAGCGGTGCCGCCCTCCATCTCGCAGATCTTGGCGGCAACGAGGTCGCAGGTAGGGTTCTGCAGGCGGCTATAGAAGTAGCCAGACTCCTCCAGGTCAAACAGCTTGCCCATGTGTTCGGACGTGTCGTACTTCCACGTCGTGGACTGATAGATAGGCACCTGGCGCGGCTCCGCATCGCCCGGACGATAACCGCCCTGAACACACGTGGTACCGATAGTCTGCTCGCTCATATCTTGCTCCCTTGCTCGGGTTTTATTTTATTCGGTTCACGATACCGCTACCCCGCACCCCTCTCAACCCATCCCCCAAGTAGGTTATGGGACAAATTAATCAGGTTTATTTGTCCCAAATCTTAAGAAAGTGTTCGATGGCGAAAAACAATGAGATATGCACTGCGGTCTCGATAAGCGAATGCGCCGGCAAGGGTACCATAGGCGGGTACACCATGAACAAGGAGACAACGATGAAGCAGATCGATACCACCCAGCTCAACACTGCCGCCTGCCAGGCTCAGGCTGCCGAATACCACGCCCGCGGCTTTAACTGCGCGCAGGCCGTCGCCTGCACGCTCGCACCCGCCGTTGGACTCGACCCCGAGACTGCCTTCACCCTCACCGAGGGCTTCGGTGCCGGGATGGGCGGGATGACCGAGACCTGCGGCGCCATCTCGGGCGCCGTGGCCGTCATGGGCTTTGTGATGAGCGACGGCATGGAAAACCCCAAGACCAAGGGGCAGACCTACAAGCTGTCGCGTGAGATCGCCAAACGCTTTGGCGAGAAGAACACGACGACCATCTGCGGCACGCTCAAGGGCATTGGCTCGGACCAGGGTCCGCTCCGCAGCTGCCCCGGCTGCATCGACGATGCCGTCGAGATCGCCTGCGACGTGCTGAAGCAGCTCGCCGAGTAAACGACAACAACAAAAATGCGACGGCCGGCGCGCCTGGGATATCCCATGGCACGCCGGCCGTCGCCGTTAAAACTCGGCAAACTCGGGAGTGCCGACCTCGATCTCCTCGCGGCCAGCCATAAGCTCGCGCATCTTTGCGCAAAACGGCTCCTGCTCCCCCGCCTTAAATACCAAATGAAGTGTCACAGCGTCCGCGTAGTCAGTGTCCGAAACCTTGGCGCCCGAGTCCTGCGCCAGACGAAGCACCTGCTCATACTGCGGATAAGCCACATGCACGTCAACGGGCACAACGCTCGTCATCTCAACGATCTGCCCGGCTTCCTGCGCCGCCGCAACCGCCGCCTGCGTCGCCGCCGTATAGGCACGCACCAGGCCACCTGGCCCCAACAGGGTACCGCCAAAATAGCGCGTCACCACACAGCAAACATTTTTGAGCCCCGCACCACGAAGCACCTCGAGCGTCGGCATGCCGCTTGTACGGCTCGGTTCACCGTCATCGCTCTGGCGCTCGCGCCCATCGACCAAAATCCATGCGGGCACATTATGACGAGCATCGTAATGGCGCTTGCGAACCATCTCGATAAAGGCATTTGCCTCGTCCTCGGACTCAATATGGACCAGCTGGGCAATAAAACGACTCTTGCGGTCGACAAACTCGCCCATAGCCTCAACATTCGATTGCAAAGTAAAATAGCTGTCCAACAAAGCCCCTCAAACAAAAGCAAAGCAACAAACAGCCTCAATAATACGGCAAAGGGCATATACCGATTGTCAGGGTAACAAAAATGCCAAGTGGGCCGATAAGCCGGGTTCTGTCGTGAACGGTCATTTATCTTGTCTGCACGTTACCGTGCAGCTCCACGCACGCTACCCGAACGCGGACCGGGCCGGCCCATAGCGTTCCTATTCGCGCTTGCTCCGGATGGGGCTTGCCAAGCCGCCGTGTTGCCACGACGCTGGTGGTCTCTTACACCACCGTTTCAGCTTTTCCCTTTACGCCTTGCGGCGCAGGTGGGAGTCTTCTTTTCTGCGGCGCTTTCCGTCGGATCACTCCGCCCGGCCGTTAGCCGGCATCCCGCCCTCTGGAGCCCGGACTTTCCTCACGCGCACTGCAAGCAGTACATCGCGCGACCGTCTGGCCCACTCAGCAGTGCAAGAGTGTAGCACACCGCCAACGCACGAGGCGACACAACACGCGCGCTCGACACGATAAACCAAGAACCGCCCATGCGTTACAATAGCCCCGTCGATGGGCAACGTCGTCAGTGGAGACGCGACCGCGCTCCGCGCCCCTCCGTCTACTCGGTGCGTTCCCGCCTCCTCCCCGAGGCGGGATGTCGGCATTTTTTCATGCCGCGACAACTCAATAGCTAACGGACGACCTAGGCGGCAATCTGCCGTTTCGCTCGCAAAACAAAAAGGGACCCGCCCTTTCAGGCGGATCCCTTAAAACAAGTGATCGTCAAACCGATTTACTCGGCGTCGGTCTCCTCGTCCTTCTTCTCGGAAGGCAGCGGGGTAACCTCGATCTCGACGCCCAGAGTCTCAGCAGCGGACTTCATGGACAGGGAGATGCGACGACGGTCGAGGTCGATCTCCATGACCTTGACCTGAACCTTGTCGCCCACGTGGGTGACCTGAGAAGGCTGATCGACGTGCTTGTTGGCCATCTCGGAGATGTGCACC
Source organism: uncultured Collinsella sp. (assembly GCA_958415665.1). Classification (GTDB taxonomy): domain Bacteria; phylum Actinomycetota; class Coriobacteriia; order Coriobacteriales; family Coriobacteriaceae; genus Collinsella. Next base: position 5,415 of record CATYZK010000012.1, read on the forward strand.
AGGCCCTCGATGCCCTCGCCCAGGTCGACGAAAGCGCCGAACGGGACAAGCTTGGTCACAGTGCCCTCGACGATAGCGCCGACGGGGTACTTCTTGACCAGTGCGCGCCACGGATCCTCGGTGGTCTGCTTGAGACCCAGGGAGATGCGCTCGCGGTTGAGATCGACGTCGAGAACCTCGACCTCGACCTCCTGGCCGACCTTGACAACCTCGGAAGGATGGTTGACGTGGTTCCAGGAGAGCTCGGAGATGTGGATGAGGCCGTCGATACCGCCGAGGTCGACGAAGGCGCCGAAGTCGACGATGGAGGAAACGGTGCCCTGGAGACGCATACCAGACTTGAGCTTGGACAGGATCTCGGAGCGCTCGGCCTTACGGGACTCCTCGAGCACGACGCGACGGGAGAGGACGACGTTGTTGCGGTTGCGGTCCATCTCGATAACGCGGGCCTCGATGCGGGTGCCCATGTAAGAGGTGAGGTCCTTGACGCGACGGAGGTCGACGAGGGAAGCGGGCAGGAAGCCACGCAGGCCGATGTCGAGGATCAGGCCGCCCTTGACAACCTCGATAACCTCGCCCTCGACGTTCTCGCCGGAGTTGAACTTCTCCTCGATGCGGTTCCAAGCACGCTCGTACTCGGCACGCTTCTTGGACAGGACCAGACGGCCGTCCTTGTCCTCCTTCTGGAGAACCAGGGCCTCGATGGGATCACCGAGTGCAACGATGTCTGCAGGGTTAGCGTCCTTGCGGATGGACAGCTCGCGGACCGGGATAACGCCCTCGGACTTGAATCCGATGTCAACGAGCACCTCGTCATGCTCGATCTTAACGACAGTGCCGTTAACGAGATCGCCCTCATCAAAGTCGGTAATCGTACCGTCGATGAGGTTGTTCATCTCCTCCTCGTTGACATCGTCAAGAGAGAAAATGGACGAGTTCTGAATCTCACTCAAAGGTGGACCCCTTTCGAACTACGGGGCCCCGATTGCTAGGACCTACAGAAGGGTGCGACAAGCACACAACGTTTAGGAACACTCGGGAGCCGACAGATACTAATGTGATGCTTATGCAATCACGTTCGTATAGGTTACGGGGAAACGACTTCGATTTCAAGCGTGAACTGCGATTTTTTACTCGTGTGGAGACTTTTTCGTAATCTTATGAACTGCTGTCTCCACAACTTGACGATAAGCAGTGCGCAGGATGGCTTTGGGGTAAAGTATCCGGAACCAACGATTCTAGATCGAATTTACGAGAAAGGTGCTCGCGTGCTCAAAGCTGTCGTTTTCGATATGGACGAAACGCTTCTTAGCATCAACCTCAATGCGTTCATCCTTCGCTATTTTAAGGATGTCTCGTCGATGCTCGCGGATATCGGCCGTCGCAGCCGTGGCGGCACGATGGCACGCCTCGGCACCATTCTGGTCGACCTCAACGCCAACCGCCGCAGTGGTACGGACAATCGCACCAACCTTACGTTTTATCAGGAAGAGGTCGAGCGCCGATGTGGCATCTGCCTCTCGGACCCCACCATCTACGAGGCATTTACCTACTACGAGCGCGAGGTGCTGCCGTACAAGAACGACGACACGATCAACGCGAAGGCCATGCCCGGCGCGCATGCCGCACTTCAGGCTGTGCAGGACGCGGGCTTGCGCTGCGCACTCTTTACCAACCCCAGTTTTCCCCAGGGCGCCATCGAGTGCCGCATGGGTTGGGGCGAGCTAATCGACGCGCCCTTCGAGCTCGTGACACACATGGGCAACGCCACCCGCTGCAAGCCCGACGCCACGTATTACCTGGAACAGCTGCAGGTCATGGGACTCGAGCCGCACGAGGTCCTTATGGTGGGCAACGACCCCAAGCGCGACTTCCCCAGCCCCGACTGCGGCATCCAGACCGCCTACGTGGGCCAGGGCAAACCGAGCCGAGCCACCTGGCGCGGCACCATGGAAGACTTCGCCCACAACTTCAACGCCGTAGTAGAAGCCTTCTACGAACACCAAATCGCCAACGAACTGTCTTAACAGACTTGGGTTTTGCCGATCATGATGTTGAGGATCTCGACGTCGGTGTCCTTCATGCCCACGCGGCCTACGTAGCCCATGCTTGCGATCGTCTGCTCAACGGTATCTTGGATCAAACCCTCGCCGGCACGGAAGCCACGCCCCTGCATGGCCATGTCATGTCCCAGAATCGCCGCATCGACGGCAGCCGAAATCTTGGCGGCACAGCTCGCCTTGGCGCCATCGCACACGATGCCGCCAACGTTACCGAGCGTGTTCGAAACCGTCGCGCCAATCTGCTCGCGCGTGCCACCGCACAGCCAGGTAATCGCAGCGCCGGCGCCGCACGCGGCGCAGATAGCACCGCAAAACGCCGAGAGCGCACCAATATAGCTCTTGATATGCACGGCGATAAGATCGGACAGCATCACGGCGCGCACCAGGCGCTCATGGTCGCAGCGCAGGTATTCGGCATACTCCATGACGGGCAAGGCGCAGGTAATGCCCTGATTGCCCGAGCCGCACACAATGGCGACCGGCAGCGCGCAGCCGTTCATGCGAGCGTCGGACCCGGCGGCCGCACGGGCACGGGCCCGGCAGGCGACGTCATCGGCACGAGCGCCCAGCAGCGTACGGCCCACCTCGGCGCCCCAAGCGTGCGCGAGGCCCTCGGCACTGATCGCGCCGTTCAGCTCAATCTGACGCTCAACGGTAGCGCGGGCGCCCTCAATGTCGCCGCCCTCGATAAAGTCGATGATGGACTCAATCGACATGGGCGTGTCGGCCTTATCCGCCGCCCGCTCAGCCACGACGCGCTCGGCGCAGGCGGCGCACTCCCCCGCCGACTTGCCGCACACCGGAATACCGTCGAGCGTATGGCACGTGACATTGGTGTGGTGATCGGTAATCTCGACGACCGCGGTATGGCCCCCGGCCGTGGCGGTCACCTTGATGTAGAGGTTGGGCACACCCTCGACAAGCGACACATCGCAGTAGCCGGCGTCAGCGAGGAGCTCGGTCACGCGAGCACGATCTTCGTCGTTAACGCTCTCGAGCACCTCGAGCGCGCTCTTGGCGTCGCCGCCCACGGCGCCCAGCACGGCCGCAGCTTCAATACCGTGCATACCGCCCGAGTTGGGCACGGTCACGCTCTTAACGTTCTTGATGATGTTGCCCGAGCAGGCAACGTCCATATGATCGGGTTCGCAACCGAGCGTCTGGCTCGCCAACGCCGCTGCATAGGCAACGGCAATAGGCTCGGTACAGCCGAGCGCACAGACAAGCTCGCGGTTCAAAACATCGCAAAACGCGGCATCACGAAGGGAATCGGTAGGCATAGGTATCTCCTGCTTGCATAACGGGCTGGGTTCTCGAAAATAATTAGCTCTTTTATTTGATAACAATGCATCAAAAACCGCAACCATGGTTCCGGTGGACGGCGCTCAAGCACAAACTGGCGGCATTCATTCATGAAAAGCAGGTCTTGTTGCCTGCTAAAGCGTTTGACCAAAAAACGCCCGAGCGTTTACACAAAAGTCGCGCTATCATGCAGTCGAACGCGGTAAACACATTTAGCATTTGCGCCGCACAGACCAGAGAGGAACCATCCATGAAGATCGGTATCGGTAACGACCACGCCGCCGTCGAGCTCAAGAACATCATTTCCGAGCACCTGATGGAGCGCGGCTGCGAGGTCGTCAACTTTGGCACCGACACCTCCGAGAGCTTCGATTACCCCATCGCCGGCTACAAGGTGGGCAAGGCCGTAGCCAACGGTGACGTCGACCTGGGTATCCTGATCTGCGGTACCGGCGTCGGCATTAGCCTTGCCGCCAACAAGGTCGAGGGCGTTCGCGCCGTCGTGTGCTCCGAGCCCTTCAGCGCCAAGCTCTCGCGCATGCACAACAACACCAACGTGCTCGCCTTTGGCGCTCGCGTCGTGGGTTCCGAGCTCGCCAAGATGATTGTCGACGAGTGGCTCGACGCCGAATTTGAGGGCGGCCGTCACGAGCGTCGCGTTAACCTCCTCAACGAGATCGACCAGACCCGCGGCCTTAAGATCGTCGACGAAGCCTAAACTACTCAGCGCCACAAGCTAACAGCAAGGGGCCCGCTCGGAACACACATCCGGGCGGGCCCCTTTGTAGATTTTTGGGACATGCCTAGAAATCTACTGATATAAAAAGGGCGCCGCGGATGGAGTTCCGCGGCGCCCAAGCCACACGCTAACAGCTTTAAGGAGTCAAAGCTGGTTTAGCCAAAGAAGCGCTTGATCTCGATCTCGGCGTTCTCCAGGCAGTCGGAGCCGTGAATCACGTTGGCGTTGACATCGACAGCGAAGTCGCCGCGGATGGTGCCAGGAGCAGCATCAAGCGGGTTGGTGGCGCCCATAAGGGTGCGCATCTTGGAGACGGCGGAAAGACCGGAAACAACCATCTTGACGACCGGACCGCTCGTCATAAAGTCGCAGAGACCGCCAAAGAAGGGCTTGTCGGCCAGATGGGCGTAGTGCTCCTCGACGGTAGCGCGCTCGAGCGTGGTCATCTCCATGCGCTCGATGACAAGGCCGCTGCGCTCAATGCGAGCAACGATCTCGCCGATCTTGCGATCGCGCACGGCGTCGGGCTTAATCATGATGAAGGTCTTCTCGATAGCCATAAGGTAGCCTTTCAAGTAGGTTCGCGCGTGCCCAAGTCCCATTCCGGCACCCGCCTGGACTGCATCGTAACAGAGTTTTAGCTGCAGTTAAACAAAAAGCTGTTTATTGAAACGTTGCAATTTATTGAAGCGTTCCATATGTGTCACTTCTGTTCCGAAGCCCGACTAGAGTACCATCCGACCGCCCATCAACCGCATCGAACAGATCAGACGGTCGGTTGCCACCCGCAAACGTATCCCCTTCACAACCTGCCCAAAGGTCCTACAAAAGTTCTCGACAAGCTCCTTCCTTCCCTATAACAAAACGGGCGCCCACCGTGGCGAGCACCCGTAAAGGCAAGATATGATGAACGCACCAGACAGACGCATCCTATAAGCTAATTAGCTCCGTGGCCCATCTCGACGACCTTGGTCAACGATCCAAACACACCTTCGTCGGCAACGAGTTGTGCCTCGGCACGCTGCAGCTGCACGGCAACAGCGGCAGGGGCGGTACCGCCCTCGGTCGTGCGCGCGGCGACAATCGACGGGATGTCGAGCGCCTCGGTAATATCGCGCTCAAAGAGCGGGCTTGCCTCCTGGAACACCTCAAACGGCAGGTCGTCAAGATTGCAGCCGCGCTTCTCACACATCAGGACCAGATGGCCCACCACGGCATGCGCCTCACGGAACGGCAGGCCACGCTTGGCCAGGTAATCGGCAACATCGGTAGCGGCAAGGTGCCCCACGCCGCACTCGCGCGCCATGGCATCCTCGTTGACGGTCCAAGTCGAAATCATACCGGCCATAACCGACAGGCACTGCATGAGCGTGTGAGCGGTATCGAGCGCGCCCTCCTTGTCCTCCTGCAAGTCCTTGTTATAAGCAAGCGGCAGGCCCTTCATGGTCACGAGCAGCTGCACCAGGTTGCCATACACACGGCCGCTCTTGCCGCGGATAAGCTCGGCAAAGTCGGGGTTCTTCTTCTGCGGCATGATGGACGAGCCGGTGGAGTAGGAGTCGGAAAGCGTGATAAAGCCAAATTCGGAGCTCGACCACAGCACGATCTCCTCGGAAAAACGCGACAGGTGCATGGCCATGACGGAGCCGGCGTAATGCAGATCGAGCAGGAAATCACGGTCGGAAACCGCATCGAGCGAGTTGGGAATCACACCCGCAAAGCCAAGCTCGGCAGCCGTCATCTGACGATCGAGTGGATAGCTCGTACCGGCAAGCGCGGCAGCACCCAGCGGGCAGTTGTCGGCGGCATCAAAGGCGGCCTTCAGGCGTGTAAAGTCGCGCGCGAACATCCAGGAATACGCCAGCAGATGATGTGACAGCAGCACGGGCTGAGCATGCTGCATGTGCGTGTAGCCCGGCAGAATCACCTTGTCGTACTTCTTGGCCGCATCCACCAGCACATGACGCAACTCAAGATTGGCCTCCATGAGCTCCTTGGCCAACGCCTTGACGCCCAGGCGCGTATCGGTCGCCACCTGGTCGTTGCGCGAACGCCCGGTATGCAAGCGCTTACCGGCCTCGCCGATGCGACGCGTCAGCTCGCTCTCGATGGACATATGGATGTCCTCGTCGTTGATATCGAAGGTGAAGTTGCCGGCATCGATATCCTGTTCGATTCCGGTCAGGCCCTCGGCAATCGCCTGCTCGTCCTCGGCGCTGATGATGCCCTGGGCCGCCAGCATCTTGGCATGCGCCTTAGAACCGGCGATATCCTGCTTATAGAGATGTTTGTCGACCGGCAGCGACGCGCCAAACTCCTGCGTGACCTCGGCCACTCCCGCCTCAAAACGACCGCCCCAAAGAGCCATGGAACCGTCCCCTTTCTCCAAATACCAAATCAAGCGCCCAAAGCAATGCGCCATGTCGCTAAAGCGATTTTTCAACCGCTAGTTTTACACATTCCCCACTGTGCGCGGGACCATGTAGCTAATTTGCAAAGAAGTGACGCACCAGGCACTTGGCACCCAACGTCTCCCTCCGGATGTTGCCCTGCGAACCATCGATCCAGGCCTTCAGGCTCATAGGGACGTCCTCGACCTTCGCAGCATCGAGTTCGGGCGCGAGGGAAAGTAAAGCATGCGCGATAGCATTGAACACAATGGATACTCCTCATATATATGGGCGCAGAGCCGCCAAATTGATAGAAGGAGCCCCGCCGGACAACCCCGGCGGGGCTCGGACTCAGCCGCAGTCGCGGCATCATATATGCGGGCGGAACGTAGGGGCCACCGATGTTAAGAAGTGTCAGCAAGCATAACGAAAGGTAGGGACCCCGTGCGCCCGTTATGTATCACGCGGATGGGCCGCGCGGATACCAAGGGGAGGAGGCGCTAGGCCTGGGCGGCAGCAGAGCTGGGACCCTGGACCTTTGCCCACGTCTTAAGCGACAGCGTATCGATCTCGATAAAGCCGGCGCTGGCCTTCTCGTCAAACGTGGTGTCGCGGTCGTAGGTGGCCAGACCGTAGTCATACAGGCTGAAGGGGCTCTTGCGGCCGACGACATGGCAGTTGCCCTTAAAGAACTTCAGACGGACAGTACCGGTGACGAATTTCTGGGTATCGGCCATAAAGGCGTCGAGCGCGTTCTTGAGCGGGCTGTACCACTGGCCGTTGTACACAGCGGTAGCCCAATCCTGCTCGAGCTTAATCTTAGTCTTGAGCAGGTCACCCTCGACGCAGATGTCCTCGAGCGCCTTGTGGGCGGTGATGAGCGTCAGGGCGCCGGGAACCTCGTAGCACTCGCGGCTCTTGAGGCCCACCAGACGATCCTCGACCAGATCCAGACGGCCAAAGCCGTTGTCGCCGGAGATCTTGTTGAGCGCGATGACGATCTCGGAGAGCTTCATCTTCTTGCCGTCGACGGCGACGGGCTTGCCGGCCTCAAACTCGATCTCGGTGTAGGTCGGGGTATCGGGCGTGTCCTCGGGGTTCTTGGTCATAACCCAGGCGTCGTCAAGCGGCTCGTTCCAGGGATCCTCCAGGTGACCGCACTCGATGGCGCGCCCCCACAGGTTGTCATCGATGGAATAGGGGTTGTCGTTGGCACCCTCGGGAACCGGCACGTTGTGGGCGTGAGCATAGGCGACCTCGTCGGGACGACACTTCAGGTCCCACTCGCGAACCGGAGCGATAACCTTAAGCTCGGGGTCGAGGGCCTTGACGGCGGCCTCAAAACGAACCTGGTCGTTACCCTTGCCGGTGCAGCCGTGGGCGACGTAGGTCGCGCCAAACTCGTGAGCGACCTCGACGAGCTTCTTGGCGAGCAGCGGGCGAGACAGGGCGGAGAGCAGCGGGTACTTATTCTCGTACATGGAGTTTGCGGCGATGGCCTTGGTCAGGAACTCATCGGAGAACTCGTCGCGCAGATCGAGCACCTGGCAATCCAGAACGCCCAGGTCGAGGGCCTTCTGCTTCTTGGCGTCCAGGCCGGTCTCCTCCTGGCCCACATTGCCGCAGACACAAACGACATCGAGATTCTTCTCGTCCTGGAGCCACTTGACACATACAGATGTATCAAGACCACCGGAATATGCGAGAACGACTTTTTCCTTGCTCATGGCTGTTTCCTTTCGCCCTTGGTAGCTAGTTAGAACATCGGTCAGTTGCAAGTCATTTCGAGGTCAAAAACCGTGCAATATCAGGTTAAATAGCAAAAAGCAGCACAACATGCCCTAGAAACATGCGTCTATGTCGTGCTAAAACCCAACGACCTCAAAATGACTCTGTTGGGGCATTTCACCCCATACGAACAGAGACGATTATTATCGTCGTCGGGAAATTGCGCGCTGGCGTCGGATGGCATTGTCTGCAGTAGTGATGATCTTTACGAACTGCATCTGCCTCTCCTTTCACCTATCGCCGGGCGCAATTCATATATCGTAAACGGTACCTTTTCCTCGGTAAGCGGTTGTTTTCCGTCTCCGTTTTCGATGTTCGCTATATTACGCTAAAGTGCCAGCAGCACAAGCGACAAATTCAAATTTCTGAAAAGTTTTTTCATTACTTTGTGAATTGCAGTGCAAATACGCTCCGTTCCTGCGACAATACGCTCGGTTACTGGTTGATGGTTATAACGTCTGAAACAATTTCGAAACGAAAGGCGCGCTTTTATGCAAACTTACGAATCGGACACCAATATCGGCAGCATTAAGATTCTCGCCGTTGATATGGACAAGACGCTTCTCACCGACGAGCGTGTACTACCCCAAGGCCTCGACGAGCGCCTGGACAAGCTCGCCGAGGCTGGCATCGTGTTCTGCCCCGCCAGCGGACGCCCTGCCCCCAAGCTCGAGGAGATGTTCGAGGGTATTAAGAACCGCCTTGCTTTTTGTCCCGACAACGGAGCCTGCGTCATCTATCGCGGCAGCTATATCTATAAGAGCAACATCGATGTGGCGCTGTATCAGCAGGTGCTCGCTCGTGCCTCGGAGGATCCGCGCGCCGTTCCCGTCCTGTGCTGCTACGACGAGTTCTATGTGCTCGCCCGCGACCATCAGTACCACGACGAGATCAGCGTGTACTACAACACGATCAACTATGTCGACACCTTTGAGGGCCTTGATATCGAGTCCAATAAGATCTCGGTCTTTTTCCCTGCCTACGATGCCGAGCCCGCATTCCGCGAGACCTATAGCCCCGCGTTCTCGGATCAGCTCTACGTCACCAATGCGGGCCGCGAGTGGATCGACTTTATGAACCTGGGCGTCGACAAGGGTTCGGGCGTGGCACATTTGTGCGAGCACCTGGGCATCGATATCGCCGACGCTGCCGCCGTGGGCGACACCTACAACGATATTCCCATGCTGGAGCGCGTCGGGCATAGCTTTATCGTGGACAATGCCGAGGAGCACATGAACGCGCACGCCAAGTGGCGTATTCCGAGCAACAACGACGGGGGCGTACTGACGCTCATCGACGCCATCTTGGCGGCTCGGTAATCTATCCCGTCGCCATGCCCGGGGCCGGCCGTTTTATTTTTTCTCGGTCAGGTCCTGGGCTCGCTCGAAGGCCACAATAAGTGGCCTTCGGCTCGTGCGGAATCTACAAAAATCAAACGGCCGGCTCCGGGCATGGCTATGTTGACCTTGCTTGCCGCCTAGATGGTGTCTTGAGTGCCTAGATACTTGGCTGATATTTTGGAAAGAAGGACGCTCCTTGTTGATGAGGGGCGTCCTTCTGTTTTTGGTTACTTTGGAACTGTGGGGGCTTCCCTATTTGGCGTCTGCCCAGGTCACGCCGGTGCTGGCCTCGGCGATCAATGGCACGCGGAGGTCTACTACGTGTTCCATGACGTCGCGGACCATGGCGGTGAGGCGTTCGACTTCGTCGACGGGGCACTCAAAGTCCAGTTCGTCGTGTACTTGCAGGATCATGTGGGCGGCAAAGCCCTCTTCTTCCAGGCGGCGGCTGACGCGGGCCATGGCGATCTTAATGATATCGGCCGCGGTGCCCTGCATAGGGTGGTTCATGGCCGTGCGCTCACCAAAGCCGCGGAGCTGCGGGTTTTTGGCCTTGAGCTCAGGAATGTGACGGCGGCGGCCATACATGGTCTCGGCATACCCCGTCTGCTTGGCACGCGCCACCACGTTGTCCAGGAATGTGCGCACGCCGGGGTAAGCCTCGTAGTAGCGATCGATCATATCGCGTGCCTCGACCATCGAGATATGCAGCGACTGCGACAGACCGTAGGCCTGCTGGCCATACACAATGCCAAAGTTCACGGCCTTGGCGCGGCTGCGCAGGTCGGGCGTTACCTCGGATACCTGGACGCCAAATACGCGCGCGGCCGTCTCGGCATGGAAGTCCTCGCCCTCGTTAAAGGCGCGCACCAGGTGCTCGTCACCCGAAAGATGCGCGAGCAGGCGCAACTCGATCTGCGAGTAGTCCACCGCCAAAAAGACGCTCCCCTCGCCCGCCGAAAACGCCGTCTTGACGGTACGACCCAGCTCCGAGCGCGTCGGAATGTTTTGCAGATTGGGGTCGCTCGAAGACAGACGGCCCGTCGCCGTAATGGTCTGGTTGTACGTGGTATGCACGCGACCATCGCTGCGACGCAGCGGACCCAGCGTGTCCAGATAGGTCGACTTGATCTTGGACTTCTCACGCCAGTCCAAGATCAGGCGCACAATCTCGTGGTCACGAGCAAGGTCGGTCAGCACCTTGGCGTTGGTCGAATAATAGCCGCGCTTGGTCTTTTTGAGGCCCTTGGTCGGAAGCCCCATCACATCAAAGAGCACGTGCGACAGCTGCATGGGGCTACCGATATTAAAGGTCTCGTCGCCGGCCAGGTCGCGAATGCTGCGCTCGACCTCGGCAATCTGGGTTGCCAAGCCCTCGGACAGATCGCGCAGGCGATCGGGGTCCACCAGCATGCCCGCGCGCTCCATCTTGGCAAGCACCGGCACGAGCGGCATCTCGATGCCGTCGAACACGTTGGCAGCGTTCTCGCGCGCCATGCGGTCGCGCAGCGGGGCCACCAGGGCCAGCGTCAGGGCAGCCGTGCGAGCAGCGGGTACGGGCGCGTCCTCGCCGGCACCTTCCGCGCCGCGGGCCGCAGGCAGTGACATCTGAAGATAGGTATCGGCCAGATAGTCCTCGTCAAACTCGGAGCGGTCGGAATCCAACAGGTAGGCAGCGACCACGGTATCGAAGATACGTGTGGAATCGACTGACAACGGGTCCATGAGCTCGGGCTCAGAAGAATCGATGGGCGAAAGCTCGTGCAGCAGCGCCTTCGTATCCGGGCTCGCCACACGGCCCTCCATAAACAGGCGCGCAAGTACGCCGGCGATCACGCCGTGGACGAAGTTGAAGCCCTCGACAGCGGCAGGCGTGCCGTCATCGGCTTCCTCGAGCGCGAACAGGCCCTTGGACGTCGCCAACCACAGTGTGCGCGTCAGACCAAAGAGTGCGCCCTCTTCCTTGTCGTCGTCCACCACGGCGGCGACCCACTCGCCGGCTTCAATCGCGCGGGAGACCTCAGCCGCGACGACACCGAGTGCCTCGGCATCGCCGGCGGCGGCACGCACCATCGCAGGCATCTCAAATACACTGGCCGCACCCACGGCCCCGCCCTCGCCGCCAACCAGCGCCAAGAAGCGGTTCTGCATGGCGGTAATGCCGAGCGTGCCCAGCGCGGCGGACACCTCGTCGGCAGAAAACGCCGGGAACGACGTCGCCTCAAAATCGAGCTCGACGGGTGCATCGGTGCGAATGGTCGCGACCTTGCGGCTCAGCAGCGCGTCGTCAATATGTGCACGCAGGTTCTCGCCCATCTTGCCCTTGACCTCGTCGGCATGCGCGATGACCTCGTCTAAGCTGCCGTACTGAGCGATGAGCGCGCTCGCCTTTTTGGGACCGATGCCCGGCACGCCGGGGATGTTGTCAGAGGTATCGCCTTTCAGGCCGTAAAAATCGGGCACGAGCGCCGGCGTAATGCCGTGGTACAGATCGTCCACGCTCTCGGGCGTCATAATCGCCACATCGGACAGGCCCTTGCGGGTCGACACCACGTTGACGTGCTCGGTCACGAGCTGGTACATATCGCGGTCGCCGGTCACCAGCAGCATGTCGCAGCCGGCTTCCTCGCCCAGGCGCGCCATGGTTCCCAGGATGTCATCGCCTTCCCAGCCCTCGGACTGCAGAATCGGCACGTTGAGTGCGGTGAGCAGCTCCTTTATCATGGGGAACTGCGCGTGAAGGTCGGGATCCATGGGCGGACGCTGCGCCTTGTACTGCGGCAGCATCTCCATACGCACGCGCGGCTTGCCCTTGTCAAACGCAACGACGACGCCATCAGGATTGAAGGCGTCGATCATCTTGAGGAACATATTCAAGAAGCCAAAGATCGCGTTGGTGGGGCGACCGTCCGGCGCATTCATGGTCGGTGGCACGGCGTGGAAAGCACGGTGCATGAGCGAGTTGCCGTCGATAACGGCAAAGGTACGGCGCTTGTCAGACATATTGAATACCTCGCTTTGGGCTGGGCACGGTTTGCTCACACCAGTTTACACGCTCCCCGCCCCGCGGCCACCGCACATCAAGCTCCCCCGCCGCCGCACGCCCGCGCGTGATACGATGACTCACGGTACATCAACCAGCACGATCGATCCGAAAGGAGCCTGCGTCATGGAGCGTCCCTGCGCATGGAAAAAGTACACACCGCAGCAGATCGAGGAACTCGAGGAGCTTTGCCGCGGCTATAAGCAGTTTTTGAGCGAGAACAAGACCGAGCGCCTGTGCGTCAAGGCCGGCATCAAGATGGCCGAGGAGGCGGGCTACGTCAATCTGGAGACCGTGATCGCCGAGGGCCGCGCGCTCAAGGCCGGCGACAAGGTCTACGCCGCCAACCACGGCAAGGACCTCATGCTCGTCAACCTGGGCTGCGCCCCGCTCGAGCAGGGCTTTAACATCCTGGGCGCCCACGTGGACTCGCCGCGCCTGGACCTTAAGCAGAACCCCGCCTTCGAGGCCGGCGACATGGCCTACCTCGACACGCACTACTATGGCGGTGTCAAGAGCTATCACTGGGTCGCCTCCCCGCTCGCGCTCGTGGGCGTCATCTGCAAAAAGGACGGCACCACCGTCGACATCAACATTGGTGACAAGGCAGACGACCCGGTCTTTACCATCTCCGACCTGCTGATCCATCTTTCGAGCGAGCAGATGGCCAAGCCCGCCAAGGACGCCGTCGACGCCGAGATCCTCGACGTGATCGTGGGTGGCCGCCCCGTCAAGTTTGACGAGGACGACAAGGACGCTCCCAAGGAGCCCGTCAAGCAAATGTTCCTGGACATCCTCAAGGAGCAGTACGGCGTCGAGGAGGAGGACTTCCTCTCCGCCGAGATCGAGGTCGTGCCCGCCGGCCCGGCCCGCGACATGGGTCTCGACCGTTCTATGATTCTGGGCTATGGCCACGACGACCGCGTCTGCGCCTACCCCTCCATGCTCGCCCAGATCAACGTCGCCAACGTGGAGCGCACGAGCATCACGCTCATCGTCGACAAGGAGGAAATCGGTTCCGTGGGCGCCACCGGCATGACGAGCCGCTTCTTCGAGAACACCGTCGCCGAGATCATGACGCTCGCCGGCGAGGACAGCCCGCTGGCCCTGCGCCGCGCACTCGCCCGCAGCCGCATGCTCTCCTCCGACGTGTCCGCCGGCTTCGACCCGGGCTACGCCGGCAAGTTCGAGACCAAGAACGCAGCCTTCATGGGTCGCGGCCTGTGCTTTAACAAGTACACGGGCAGCCGCGGCAAGGGCGGCTCCAACGACGCCGACGCCGAGTATGTGGCCCTCATCCGCGACATCATGGACGAGGCGGGCGTGGACTTCCAGACCTGTGAGCTCGGCCGCGTTAATGCGGGCGGCGGCGGCACCATCGCCTACATCATGGCCAAGTACGGCATGAACGTCATCGACTCCGGCGTTGCCGTCCTGTCCATGCACGCCCTGTGGGAGGTCGCCAACAAGGCCGATATCTACGAGGCCTATCGCGGCTACAAGGCCTTCATCGAGCGCGCCTAATCCATCCCACCCATAACTTGCGGTGGAATACGGACTAATCTGGCCCCCAAACAGCCAAAACAGGCCGTATTCCACCGCAACTTCTTTAGCGGGAGGAAGGTTCCATGTTGCAAATCATCATTTCCCCCGCCAAACAGATGCGGGCGGCTCAAGATGCTTTCGAAGTCCAGGGTATTCCGCCCTTTGTGCCCGAGACCGCCCGGCTGCATCAAGCGCTGTTGGACATTGAGCGAAGCGAAGGCGCTGGCGGCTTGCAAACCCTATGGAACGTGAGCGACAAGCTATTGGAGCCATGCCTCGACACCCTGCATGAGTTTGTGCCCGTTCTTGTGGACGACGATCTTTGCGACCCCGATATCGCCCGTCGCGTCTCCCCCGCTATCATGGCCTACCACGGCATTCAATACCAGAGCATGGCACCCGAGGTCATGGATGCCGAGCAACTCTCCTGGCTTCAGAGCCATCTTTGGATTCTCTCCGGTCTGTACGGATGCATTCGTCCCTTCCACGCCGTTGAGCCGTATCGCCTGGAAATGTGCGCCAAGCTCGCCGTCAACGATGCCTGTGACCTCTATGCGTTTTGGGGCGATAAGCTCGCACGGACTATCGCTCCGGCAGGCTCAAACACCACGATCGTCAACCTCGCCAGCGTGGAATACGCCAAAGCCGTTCTGCCCCACCTTGCCGCCGACGCCGCAACCGTCACGTGTCTCTTTGGTGAAGGTGTCCGCAACGGCAAGCCCATCCAACGCTCGACCGCCAGCAAAAAGGCGCGCGGTTCCATGGTCCGCTGGATGGCAGCAAACAAGGTCGAAGATGCAAGCAGGCTCACGGCGTTCAACATCGGTTACCGATACATTCCCGAACTTTCAAGCAAAGACACCTTTGTTTTCTTAAACGAACAGGCACAATAGGCCCGCCATTCCCAAGCACCCCGCTATTCCGCCAGGCCGTCAGCCTTTACAATCTCGCTCGTCGAGCCGTCCTGATAGGCAATCTTGACACACTCCACCTCGGACACCTTGACGCCCGACGGGGGCTCCAGGCGCCATTCCGTCAGCGCGATATCCATCGTCGTGGGCACATCCCCTTGATCTTTGAGCTCGACCAACAGCGTCTTAAGCGACGCATCGAAGGTCAAGCGCTCGATCTCTTCACCCGGAATGGAACCACCGCTCAGCTGCAGCTGGACAAATCCATCGCGCGGATACCAATAGTCGCCCGGCGCGGCCACCGTGTTGCCGCCAGAGACCTTCATCGTCATAATCGGTAGGCTATCATCAGCCTCGAACTCCCATGCAACGCCGCTGCGACCACCAAACGTCCAGATACAAAAGGCAATCACCAGCACGGCAAGCACCGCAAAACCAATCGCGACAAGGCCATGGTGCGCACGGCTTTCCTCGGCCGATACATCCCATTGCGTCTCTCGATACAGATGCTTGTCTTCCATGTTCGCCTCCCCACAGGCACGCTCGTTGGCCCAATCGTACCCATTCAGGCTATACTTGAGCCCATGACATAACGGGGAGCTTGCAGGACAAGACGGCAGGCTGAGACTGGGCGCGCCCGCCCTGACCCGCAAACCTGATATGGGTAATGCCAACGAAGGGAGCCGTGCCAATGAGCACACAGACCGAGCCCAAGCTCGTCACGCAAATCGACTTCGCCCGCGCCGGGCAGATCACACCGCAGATGAAGGAGGTTGCCGAGCGCGAGCATCGCGACCCTGAGTACATCCGTGAGCGTGTGGCCGACGGCCGCATCGCCATTCCCGCCAACATCGTGCACATCAAAAAGGGTATGCGCGCCTTTGGTGTCGGCGAGGGTCTGTCCACCAAGGTCAACGTCAACCTGGGCATCTCGGGCGACAAGGCCGATGCCGCCGAGGAATGGAAGAAGGTCAAGATCGCCGAGGACTTTGGCGCCGACGCCATCATGGACCTTTCCAACTCGGGCAAGACGCGCCAGTTCCGCCAGCAGCTCATCGACGAGACACCGCTTATGGTGGGCACCGTCCCCATGTACGACGCCATCGGCTATATGGAAAAGCCGCTGGTCAAACTGACCAAGGATGACCTGTTCGAGGTCGTGCGCGCGCACGCCGAGGACGGCGTGGACTTTATGACCATCCACTGCGGCATCAACAAGTCGGTCACCAAGACCTTTAAGGAGACCGGCCGTCTCATGAACATCGTCAGCCGCGGCGGCTCGCTGCTGTTTGGCTGGATGGAGGTCACCGGCAACGAAAACCCCTTCTACGAGTACTTTGACGAGCTGCTCGAGATTTGCCACGAGTACGACGTGACGATTTCGCTCGGCGACTCCTGCCGCCCGGGCTGCCTCTACGACTCCAACGATGCCACCGAGACCGCTGAGATGATCGAGCTGGGCAAGCTGTGCAAGCGCGCTTGGGCCGCCGGCGTCCAGGTCATGGTCGAGGGCCCGGGTCACATGGCGCTCGACGAGATCGCCGCCAACATGAAACTGCAGAAGCGCCTGTGCCACAATGCCCCGTTCTATGTGCTCGGGCCGCTGGTGACCGATATCGGCGTGGGTTACGACCACATCACCGCTGCCATCGGCGGCGCCATCTCCGCCAGCTCCGGTGCCGACTTCCTGTGCTACGTGACGCCGGCCGAGCACCTGTGCCTGCCCAACGCCCAGGACGTGCTCGATGGCCTCATGGCCACTAAGATTGCCGCGCACGCCGCCGATATCGCCAAGAAGGTGCCGCACGCCCGCGACATGGACGACAAGATGGGCCAGGCACGCCGCAAGCTCGACTGGGATGCCATGTGGAAGTGTGCTCTCGACCCGGTCACCGGCAAGAAACGCTACGAAGAATCCCCCGCCGCCACCGAGGGCACCTGCACCATGTGCGGCAAGATGTGCGCCGTCCGCACCGTTAACAAGGTGTTCGAAGGCACGACGATCGACCTCGGCATGGAGGACTAACTCGTCACCGGAGCCACAATCGGTAACATGGTGTTCGTCAATTGTTGACGTGTGAACATTTGCTTACATTTGCGTAAAGATTGCATCGCCCGCCCGGGTTCGACATAGAGTCGGCCCGGGCATCTTTATAATGCTGGCTTAAAGACCCATTTGATTCCGACCGAACAAGGGAGCAAACATGGATCGCAGTAAGGTACCTGCCGTCCTGTCCATCGCAGGATCCGATTCCAGCGGTGGCGCCGGCATCCAGGCCGACATCAAGACCATCACGGCGCACCGCCTGTATGCCGAGACGGCCATCACCGCCATCACCGCACAAAACACGCTCGGTGTCACCGCCGTGCAGAATATCTCCCCTGATATCGTCGCTGCGCAGATCGACGCTGTATTTGACGATATCCGCCCCAGCGCCGTCAAGATCGGCATGGTTTCCTCTGCCGAGATTATCGAGGTTATCGCCGACCGCCTGAGCGCCTGGAACGCGACAAACGTGGTCGTCGACCCCGTCATGGTAGCCACGTCGGGCGCACGGCTGATTGCCGAAGATGCCGCCGAGGCGCTCACCCGCCGCCTGTTCCCATTGGCAACGGTCATCACCCCCAACATTCCCGAGGCTATGGCGCTGCTCGACTACGAGGTCGATTCCGAGCGCACACAACAAAATGCCGCTATGCTCCTCACCCGCCGCTTTGGCTGCGCAGCCTTGGTTAAGGGCGGTCATTTTATCAACGAGGCCAACGACGTACTGGCCGAGCCTGCGCCCCTCGATGACGAGGGCAACCACTTGGGCGATCCGCTCACTACGTGGTTTCGCCACAAGCGCATTGAGACCGGCAACACGCACGGCACCGGCTGCACGCTCTCATCCGCCATCGCCTGCGCGCTGGCCCAGGGCATGGAACTTGCCGACGCCATCAACGCCGGCAAGGCCTACCTGACAGGCGCTCTGGCCGCCGGCCTGGACATGGGCAAAGGCTCCGGCCCCGTCAACCACATGTGGCAGTACTGACCTGTAGGAACGACAAAAACGAACACGCTGTTTACCTGCGGGTTTAAGTACGACAACAACGGCAAAAGCGCGTAAAAACGGGTTAGCAAGCGCAGTTGGGATAAACCAGGGATACGCTGCAGCCGCCGCCGGGCTGACGAATTGCTTAACCACCACAAAGGGGACAGGCACCTTTGTGGTGGTTTTCCTTTTGTGCTTATTCGTCGGCGAGCTGAATGCCGAGCAGACCCGACAACGCCAGCGCCTGCTCGGCATTGACTGTCAGGCCACGCAGCTCATGGTAATCGCCCGAAACAACGGGCGCCGCGAATGTACAGCGCGACACATCAACGCCGGAAAGCGGCGTCTTGAACACATCGATTCGCGTCAGGTCGCAGCCGTCCAAGCGCAATTGCCCCAGCTTTGCCCCCTGGAGTGCGGCCTCGGTCAAACGCGTGTCACGCGCAGCCATGGGGCCAATGCGTCCCTCCGAAAGGTTCGCATAGCTCAAATCGCACGATCCAAACGACACGCTCGACAGGCGCGCCTTGAGCAAGTTGAGTCCCGGTGCCGAGCAGTCAACGAAGTCGCAGCGGCTGAGCCAGCAGCCTTCCATGTTGCAGCGGATAAAGCGGCAACCGCGAAACACCACGTCGCGAAACGTCGAGCCGCTCCAGTCAACGCTATCGAACTCGCAAGATCGGAACACAACGCCATCGAAGGTCGCGCCGTTCGCCACGTCGTAGGCAAGATCCAAATCCTCAAAAGCGGTATTGGAGACGAGCTCATCGCCCTCGGCAAAGAGGTCGACGAGCTCGTCCATGCCCATATGGCAGCCAATCCGTTCGTTTACCCGGGCAAAACCACCGCAAAGGCGCCTGTCCCCTTTGCGGTGGCTTGGGGCCGTGCTACTCACCGAGCATCTCTTTGAGCTTGGCTGCCACGGCGTGACCCAGGCTCTCGTGGCTTTCGGGCATCATATGCAGATAGTCGATATCGCCCGGCTCGGCAAACTCGGCGGCATTCAAAAAGTCGCAGCCAAGCTGCTCGGCCACGTGCGCATAGTACTCGCCAAAATGCTCAGATGCCTCAACGGAATGCTCGTCAAAGTCGGTCATATACACATCGGCGATCTGCGGCTTGATCTTGATAGGAGCCATCAGCAGGATGCGCGGGCAAGGCGCAGCGTCGGTCCACGGAAACGCGCGGACGGCGCGAATCAGCGCCATGGCGCCACGGGCGATATCGGAAGCTGTCACGTTAAAGACCGTCTTGCAATCGTTAGTTCCCAGCATAATAACGATCGCATCCAGCGGCTTATGAGCCTCGAGCAGCATCGGCAGCGCGCGGATGCCGTTAAGATTGGTGTCCAGATGGCACATATCGTCGCGTACCGTCGTGCGGCCGTTGAGGCCTTCTTCAATTACATGCCAGCCCTCGCCTAAGTCACGTTGGGCCACGCCGCACCAGCGCACATCCTGCGCATAGCGCACCGCGGTGCCATCGCGCATACCAGCCGGATCATAGCCATAGGTGTTGCTGTCACCAAAGCACAGAACGTTTTTCATCGTAAGCTCCCCACTCAATAAAAAGCCGACGGGAGCAGCCCCCGTCGGCTCGGTATATCGCATCACACGCACCGTTTACAGGTACTTGTGCCAGTCGTCGTCATCCTCGTCATCCTCGGCAGCGGCCTGAGCCTGCTCGGCGGCACGGGCGGCTGCGGCGCGGGCGGCAACCTGAGCATAGGACTCCTCGTTGCGCTCGGGGAAGTTTGCCAGCACGTGCTCGAACTTGGCGAAGTCCTCGTCCCAGCGCGTAGAGGGCACGGCAAAGAAGACCTGCTTGACCTTGAAGTCGCCCGATGCGAGCTCCTTGCGGAAGAGCTCGGCCACGGCCTCGGCATCAAAGCCGTTGTTGTCGCAGCCCCATGCGCCCAGCACGAGCTTCTCGCGACCCAACTCGTCGCAGATGGCGAGCACAAAGCGGATACGGTCGCGCAGGGCATCCAGCAGAGCATCGTCGCTCACGCGATACTCCTGGCGGGCGCGCTTAACGTTGGGCGCGGCGGCCACGATCACGTCGGCGTATGCATGCACGTGGTTGCGGTCGAAGCGCACCGCAGGCACCACCAGGGCGCGGTTACGATAGAGCTCGCAGTTGATGTTGCGGCGACGGTTCTCGCCGTACCACTTACGCTGCTTATCGAGAACGTTGTACAGATACGAATCGGCGCAGAGCGTCGCCTCCTGACCCAGATAACCCTGAATATAGCCACCGCCCGGGTTGGTGAACGAGGCAAAGGCGAGCACGGCCATGTCGCAGAACTGCGCATAGCCACGACCGTTGTCCAAGATGACCTGCGTGGCGGAGGCATCGAGCACGGTGACCTCGGGCAGAACCGGAGCGGGCTCCTCAGCAGACGCGGACTCAGCTTCGGCGATTTCCTCGACAGGCTCCTCGACGGGCTCGGGCGCTGCCTCGGTCTCGGGCGCTGCCTCGACCTCGGCAGCCTCCGCGCCCTCGACGTCCTCGGCAACCTGTTCTTCGGCGGCCACAGCACTCTGAACCTTGGCCTTCATCGCCGCGACAAAGCCGGCAGGCATACCATCAAACTCGCGAACACCGGCAAGCGAACGCTCGATATCCTTGGCGCACGCTTCGGACACAGTTGCCACGTGACGCTCGGCGGCCTTGGCACGGGCCTCGCGCTTGGGATTGGGCTGACCCGCTCGGTTGGACCTGCGGTTACGGTTCCTGTTGTCGACGTCTGCCATACGTGGCCACCTTTCCTGTCGCTGCCGCTATCGGCTTTTCCCATCCATGATACCCCGCCGCGTACAAAAAAGACGGCCCCGAAGGACCGCCTTTCGCATCGATTTGCACGCACGGCAAGCACCGCCGCAATTCGCCACTAGTCGCGACGACCGAGGATGTTCAGGATGCGCAGGAACACGTTGATAATGTCCACGAACAGATTGGACGCCATGAGCACCGCATTGGGCAGCGTGGGCGGCACCGTCGTGGCAACATAGGTGTCGTAGCCAATAAAGCCGGCGAACACCACGATCACGATCAGGTCGGTGATGGTCTGCGAGACGCCCATGAACATCAGCACGATCTCAACCAGAATAGTGGCGAGCAGAATGCCAAAGCCGATGCCATATACGCGCTGGAAAAACTTGGGGAACGTCACGCCCAAGGCGCCAAAGACAAAGGTGATGGCGGCCGTGGCGATAAAGGCAGTGTTGATGGTGGGCAGGTCGTAGTTGGCAAGGCCAAACGACGCGGTCAGGCCAAAGGTACTCGCAAAGATTACGTAGCCCACAAGGGACAGACCCACGGACTGCTTGCCCGCAGCAGCCGACATCATGACCATGCCAACGATGGTTAAAATAAACGAGCCAAAGACCAGTGGCAGGGCGGCGCCGCTCATCATCATGCGGGCAAACGCCATGGTGCTCGTAAAGTAAGCACCGACGCCCATGGCGCAAAAGCCCAAGAAGATGAGGGCGGACATGGCAAGATTGTACGCGCGCGGCGACATCTCCTTGGCGCGGCTTGCGCCGGTCTCGATGGGGCCGTTCTGATAGCCCTGGATATCGTTCATACTTCGTCCTTTCAAAAAGCGCCACGACAGCGCCGTAGGTGACAAGATTCCTGCCATTGTACCCGAATGCCGCGCGCTCTTACCTGCGGCGCTCGCCCTCGAGCGTACGATCAAAAGCCCAGACCCACCAACGCATCACGTGCGCCTGCGAGCCGTCCGCCCGCTCACGCGTTTGGTCCTCCAGATACAACTCGGTCGCATGTCCGCCAAAACGTACCTTATAGGTTGCCGTACGAATGCCGTGAACCGTCAGGCCAAAACCGGTGGACGAGACAATCTCGTCGATCGTAAAGCAACGGCCGTCGACCCAGCAGACGGTGACCGGCACGACTTGTCCGCCCGCAAGGATGCGGGTCACGACGTCCACATACTGCTTGTGCACGCGCCGAGTTTTGCCGTCTGTCTGTCGATATTCCATGCCTCCTATTATCGAACGCATGTTTGCATATTGTAAAGCGAACAGACTGTGGTTTTGGGGTGTTGGGGCGCGCGCACGTGTCCTCATGGTGTGTTAGCAAAAAGAACACCCGCGGTCAACAGGGCTAATATTCATTTTTAGTGCCAAAAAATTCACTGCTCCCATCAGAACTCGGTAAAGAAACCCGCAGGAGGTGATACGATTTATCATGTTTCTGTAACGTGCCTGCAAACTTCGAGAAAGCCCATATATGGACGTAACGTTCTCAACCTTCCTCGGCCAACTTGTGTCGAACCCAGTCCTTGCCGTCACCGTGATCCTCGCGCTCGGCGCCATCTTCGTCAATGGATGGACCGACGCGCCCAACGCCATCGCGACCTGCGTCACCACGCGTTGCATGCCCGCCCGCGCCGCCATCCTCATGAGTGCCGCATTCAACTTCCTTGGCGTGCTCATCATGACGCACTTTAACGCGAGCGTCGCCAACACCATCTCCCATATTGTCGACTTTGGCGGAAACAGCACCATGGCGCTCGCGTGCCTCTGCGCGGCGCTCTTCTCCATCGTCGTCTACGGCGCCACAGCGTCGCGTTTTGGCATCCCCACCTCGCAAAGCCACAGCCTTATCGCCGGCCTGACCGGTGCTGCCATCGCCCTCGGCGGCGCGAACAGCGTCAACGTCCACGAGTGGATGAAGGTCATCTACGGCCTGGCGCTCTCCATCGGTCTGGGCTTTGTCATGGGCTGGATCCTGTGCAAACTCGTCTCTATTCTGTTTGCCGCTGCCAATAGGCGACGTGCCAACGTCTTCTTTAAATACGCTCAGATCGCGAGTGCTGCGGCCATGAGCTTTATGCACGGCGCGCAGGATGGACAGAAGTTCATCGGCGTGCTCTTTTTAGGTGTCGCCTTCGCCAACGGCCAGACGAGCGTCGGCGATGCCGGCATCCCCATCTGGATCATGTTGCTGTGCTCGGCCACCAT
The DNA here is from genome assembly GCA_958415665.1 of uncultured Collinsella sp. GTDB lineage: Bacteria > Actinomycetota > Coriobacteriia > Coriobacteriales > Coriobacteriaceae > Collinsella. The sequence goes on from CATYZK010000012.1 coordinate 28,562, forward strand.
GGGCATCGGCACCAGTGTGGGCGGCGAGCGCATCATCAAGTCCGTCGGCCAGAGCATGGTCAAGCTCGAGAAGTATCAGGGCTTCTCCGCCGACCTCGCAGGCGCCGCGAATCTGCTTCTTGCCACCCTTACCGGTATCCCTGTGTCCTCCACCCACATCAAGACCTGCGCCATCATGGGCGTCGGCGCCGTCAAGCGCCTTTCGGCCATCAACTTCGGCGTGGTCAAGGACATGATGTTCACCTGGTTCTTCACCTTCCCCGCCTGCGGACTCATCAGCTTTGTCATGGCCAAGCTGTTCATGATGTTCATCTAGTCAAACCGAGCGTCCATCCGGACCGTAATACTTCGCCCACCCGTCTTCGCCTCGAAAGGACCCACTCATGGCAAAGAAACCCGATTCGTTCTACTTTGACAACTACGTCGCCTGCGCCGACCTTGCCGTCCAGGCCGCCGAGCTGCTCACCAAGATTTTCGAGAACTTCGATCCTGCAAAGATTCACGATATGCTCGACAAGATGCACACGATCGAGCATGCGGCCGACAAGAAGCACCATGAGCTTGAGGACGCCCTGCTCACGGCCTTTATCACCCCGCTTGAGCGCGAGGACCTGGACCTGATGAGCTGCTCGCTCGACACCGTGCTCGACCGTATCGAGGGCGTCGTGCAGCGCGTCTACTTCACCAACATCCAGAGCATCCATCCCGACGCCATCGTCATCGCCCACAAGGTGACCGACGCCTGCCGCGCCATGAAGGACCTGATGGTCGAGCTGCCTAACTACCGCAAGTCCAAAACGCTGCGCGAGCTCGTCATCCAGATCAACACCATCGAGTCCGAGGCCGACGAGCTCTATATCAACGCCATGCGAAACCTGCACGTTAACGGCAAGGACCCGCTCGAGGTCATCGCTTGGCGTGACGTGTACGCCTTCCTGGAGTACTGCGCTGACTGCTGCGAGAATGTGGCCGATGTCGTGGATTCGATTGTCATGAAGAACAGTTAATTGGGGGCACGTATCCCACCGGTCGCGGGCCCGACCACTAATACCTTTTTCACTCCGGCTGCAAGCAGAGTCGTTCAAAAGCGGTTAATTAGTGGTACGCGTCCCACCGGCGAAGGCCCGGCACCTATTTGCTTTCTCACTCCGGCTGCGTGGCAGAGTCGTTCGAAAGTAAATAGGTGTCGGGCCTTCGCCTTACGTATCACCATTGGGAACCTGGGCTAATAGGCGGAATGCATGGTGGCTTTGGTTGAAAGCGTCTTTGGCATCAGTCATGACTTTGGGCAGCGCTGAGCGTTTGGCTGAATGTTGCTCTGGGTACCCTTTGGTTGTCTTTTATTTCGTTATTAAATTGTTGGAGGGCTTGTATGTCTTATTTGGATCTGGCTCGGGGTCGTTATTCTTGTCGCGAGTTTGAGGATCGTTCTGTTGAGCAGGCTGTGGTGGATGCCATTGTTGAGGCTGGGCGTATTGCTCCTTCTGCTTGTAATAATCATCCAGCCCGTGTGATGGTGCTGGATACGCCTGAGCTGTTGGAGAAGGCTGCTGCTTGTCAGCCTCGGTTTGCTCGTGATGGGTCTATCTTTGGGGCTCCGCTCGTCTTCCTTATTTGCAGCGTTACCGATGATGCTTGGGTGCGTCCGTATGACCAGATGAATTCCAGTGAAATCGATACGTCCATCGTATGTGATCAGATGATGATGGAGGCTACCGAGCAGGGCCTGGGAACGTGCTGGGTATGCCATTTTAAGCCTGAGGTGGCACAGGAGCAGTTCAACCTGCCCAAGGGCGTCTATCCCTATCACATGCTCGTCTGTGGCTATCCTGCCGACCACATCGCCGATCCCGAGCATCGCGAGGCCCGCACCATTCCCCTCTCCAACTTCCTCCTCAAGTAGTTTTTAGACATACCTTAAAATCTACCTTTTACCACGCGCCCTTCGCCGAGTTCTGTCCTATCGCATGCAGAGCTCGGCGTTTTGTTTCCCAACCCGTATACAGCCACAAAAAAAGAGCCCGCAGGTGCGAGCTCCTCTTAAGGACACTAGATTGTAGCTCTGATGCTAGTCCAGGTCGTCGGCGGCAAAGTTGTCGATCGGAGCGAAAGGATCGGCCACGGGGACAACCGGGTCAGCGACGGGCAGCGGATCGGCGGGAACAGTCACCGCAGGAGAAGCGGCAGAACCGACCGGCGTGGAGGCCATGAGGTCGGCCGGGAAGGAGTTCTGGGCATCATCCATGAAGTGCTGGATGAGCTTGAGGTACTCGGCCTTGAACTCCTCGCGGGAAGCCTTGAGACGATCGATTTCCTCGAGCTCGGCCTGCTTTTCGGTCAGAGCCTGGCGGATAACCTCGCGGGCCTTAGCGTCAGCCTCGTTGCGGATACGCTCAGCGTTCTCGTTGGCATCGTTGACGATGGTCTCAGCGGTCTGCTGGGCAGCGATCAGGGCAGCGGAAATCTGACGCTCCTGAGCGGAGAAGTCAGGGGCGGGAGCAGCCACGGGGGCGGCAGGAACGGCCTGGGCGGTGGCATCCTGAGCCTGGGCAAGCTGAGTCTGCGCATCGGCAAGCTGCTGCTCGGTAGCAGTCAGACGACCCTTAAGGTCGACGATCTTAGCGAGCATAGCGTCAACCTCGGAGGACAGCGTCTCCAAGAAGACGTCGACCTCAGCAGGATCGTAGCCACGCTTGGCCTCAGAGAAAGTCTGAGCCTGGATGTCTGCAGGGGTAATAGCCATAACAAGTCTCCTTTTTCATCGCCTCGGCGCTACACGCCCGACGTAAGTTACTAAGTCAGTTCTACACGAGTATACCTATAAGAAGCTGCAGAACCAGCCTCTGCACCAACTGCAACGCAATAATCGCAACGACCGGCGAAAAATCGATACCGCCCATCGGCGGGATGAAACGACGGAACAGGTTGAGCCACGGACCGCACACGCTATCGAGCACCGCGGCAATATCCTGAAGCAAACCACCCTGCTTCATGGGAATCCACGTCATAAAGCAGTAGACGACAATGAGCGTGGAATAGAAGTTGAACAGCGTGTTGACCAGCTGGACGATAGTGTAGATGTTGATGGGAATCTCCTCGTCTTGTCTTTACTTAAGGTAGCCGTCCGCACGAAGCTTCTTGAGATCGGAATCTTTGACCTCGCAACCGGCGGGCAGCACCATGAACACGCGGTCGCCTACCTCCTTGACCGTGGCGCCCAGACCGCAGGCAAAGCCGTAAGAGAAGTCCAAGACGCGCTTGGCAACTTCGGTGCGTACGCCCACAAAAATCAGTGCGACAGGCTGCTTGGTGCGAACGCGTCGCACCACAGTCTCCACGTCGTCATAGCTCTCGGGGCGCAGAACATAAGCCGGCAGCTGCGGCGTGGCGTTGATGATATTGCTCGCATAGGCCGAGGCGTCGCTCGGTGCAGGCGCGGGCGCAGCGGCGGCACGGGCGCGGGTGTTCTCGGCGTAACTCGACGGCGTGTCATAGGCACCAGGACGATAACCGCTCGCAACGCTGTCCTGCGAGCGCGAAGGCGGGTTATACGTCGTGGCATGGCGGGAGTCATCGCCGACAAGCTGACCGGAGCGCGTATACACGGCAACCGACTCAGCTTCACCACGGCGCGTCTGACCAAGCAGGCCGTTGCTCGGCTCGTCTTGGGTGTAGAAGCCCTCGCCCGAAGCACCGCTGTAGCCGTTGCCCTGATAACCATCGTCATAGCCGTCATCGTAGCCGTAGTCGTCGTCCTGGCCATAACCCTGGTCGTAACCCTGCTGGCCGCCCAGGTGCATCTTATTTTTAATCTCGTCAAGGAAGCCCATGGTTGTGTCCTCTCGCGGTTTAGTGCAGGCGCCCCGATAATCAGTGCGCACTTCAGAGCCTTATTTTACTGCAAACTCCGGGCTAAATACTACCCTGCCCAGGCGAACGAGCGTAGAGCCCTCCTCAAGGGCAGGCTCAAAGTCCTCGCTCATGCCGCAGGAAAGCTCAGGCAGGTTCAAATCGGGATGCGCCGCCTCCAGCTCATCCCTCAGCTCACGAAGCCCCGCAAAGGTGCGGCGTGCCACATCCTTATTCCCCCGGGGCGCCATAGTCATAAGCCCCTGCACGCAAATCCCCTCAAGCTCCGCAAGCTCACCCGCGGCGGCGCGAATCTCATCGGGCGAAAAGCCTCCCTTCGACTCCTCACCACTCACATTGACCTCAATGAGCACACGCTGGGGGCCGGCGAGCTCGCCTGCCTCAATCTTGCGGACAGCACGGCTCGAGATCGCCTGTGCCAGATGCAGCGAACCCACCGAGTGAATCAGCTCGGCTGAGCCCAGCACCGCATTGATCTTATTGGTCTGCAGGTTGCCGATCATATCGAAGCGCACCTCGGGCAGCTCCGGATGCTCCGCCAGACCCGTGAGCTTGCGAACCAGCTCCTGCGGGCGGTTCTCGGCAAAATGGCGATACCCCGCCTGGATGGCGGCAACGGCCTCATCGACACCAACGGTCTTGGACACGGCAATGAGGCGCGCGGCGTCATGGAGTCGGCCCGCGTGATCGAGCGCCGCATAAAAACGTTCCAGAATCTGCTCGCGGCGAGCGCGCATCAAGTCCAAATAGTTATCCATTGCTAATCGCCTCCGCTGACAGTCAAACAAGTAGTCCCATGCTAACGCAAGAGCGCGGCCCCGCATGTGCAAGGCCGCGCTCACTTAGGTATTTACAATCTTTCGACGAACAGGGCTACTTACTCCTCGTCGTCCTCGCCATCGTCCTCGTCCTCAAGATGATCGAGCAGGTAGCGAAGACCCTCGCTGACCTCGTTAACGGGCACCTTGGCAACGTAGCGCGCGTCGACGGCGGGCCTCATGATAACACCCTCGCCCGAAGGCACGCGCATGCTCTCGAGCTCATCCTCATCAGTGCGGGCGATATCGCCGGCGTTCATACGCTGGCCAGTCAACAGGAAGGTCAAACGGCAAGCGGCATCGATGGAAATCGAAGCGATGCGATCGAGGTAGCGCGAAACCATGATGGCGCGGCGCAGGTCGTCATAGTTGCTGTCGTCGTCCATAAAGTCGCCCGTATCCATACGGTTAAAGGTGCGGAAGAACTTCTCGTAGGCGGCGTGCACTGGCTCGTCCTCGACGGCCAGGTTGCAGATGATGGACATGTCATTGGTGACGAGCGCAGAAAGCGAAGAGCCCAGCACCTGGTAGACGGCCTCAGCCTCGGCCTCAACCGTGCCGACAAGCTCCTTGGGCAGCGAGATGTCGGCCTTGATCATATGACGCGTGGCACGGCAGATCTGACGGACCTTATCGGTCATGCGCTGCAGGTTAAAGTCGACGTAGATGATCGTCTGAAGCAGGCGGAAGTCGGAGGCGACCGGTGACTGCGTGGCGATCAGGTTGTAGCAGACGGCCTCCAGGTTGGCGCAGCGCGCGTCAATCGAAAGCGTGCGCTTCTTGGTCTTGGTGGCGAGCTTGCGGTCGTCGGTCACATAGGCCTTCACGGCATCGTGGAGGGCCAGATCGACGGCCTCATAGATGCTCAGCATCTCGTGACGGGCCTCGACGAGCTGACGGGAAAACAGTTTGCGCATGGTTCACTCCAATCAGTTGGGTGCGGTCATGCCGCCCGCACAGTGAATACGCACCGGACCAGGTCCGATCGGCTTGGGACTAGTCACACCGATCAGCCAAAGCGGCCGGTGATATAGTCTTCCGTCCGCGAGTCCACCGGGCTGGTGAAGATCGCATCGGTTTGACCATACTCGATGAGCGTGGCTGGCTCGCCGGCAACTTCCTGCAAGAAGAATGCGGTGTAGTCGCTGATACGAGCTGCCTGCTGCATTGAATGCGTGACGATGATGATCGTCATCTCGGGCGCCAGCTCGGCCATCAGATCCTCGACCTTAGAGACGGACGTGGGGTCGATGGCGGAGCAGGGCTCGTCCATCAGGAGAACATCGGGTTGCACCGCAAGCACGCGCGCGATGCACAGACGCTGCTGCTGACCGCCCGAGAGCGCCAAACCATCCTTGTTGAGCTGATTGGATACCTCTTTCCAGAGGTTGGCGCGCTTGAGCGATTCTTCCACGATGTCATCGAGGTCGCTTTTGCTAGTCACGCCCTGCAGACGAGGGCCAAAGGCGACATTCTCGTAGATGGATTTGGGAAACGGGTTGGGCTGCTGAAAGATCATGCCCACGCGACGACGGAGATCGACCGGGTCGACGCCCTCGGCATAGATATCATTGCCGTCGAGCGTCATGGTGCCCTCGACGCGCGTACCCTCGATCAGATCATTCATGCGGTTGATGCAGCGCAAAAACGTCGACTTGCCGCAGCCCGAAGGGCCAATGAAGGAGGTGATGGCGTTTTTGGCGATGTTGAGGTCAAGCCCCGTCAGCGCATGAAAGTCACCGTACCAAAAGTTGAAATCCTTGGCCGTAATGGCCGCTTGCTCCAGCGTGGGAGCGGACTGATAAACGGACATGGAACTCCTTAACTAGCGACGCTTGCGCGACAGGAAGCGCGCAAACAGGTTGAAGGCCAGAATGATCACCATCAGCAAGAGCGCAGTGCCGTAGGCTGCGTTCATGTTGATGCCGTCGTTTGCAAGCAGGTACAGGTGAACCGTCATGGGGCGGCCGGAATCGAGCGGCGAAATAGGTAGATTGATGGCTTGGCCCATGGTGTAGAGCACCACCGCGGTCTCGCCAATGGCACGGCCGATGGCGAGGACGATGCCCGTGGCAATACGGCCAAAGGCAGAAGGAAGCACGATCTTGGAGACGACCTGCCACTTGGTGGCGCCCAGGCCGTACGCGCCCCAACGGATATAGCGCGGAACGGCGCGAATGGCCTCTTCGGTGGTGCGCATGACGATGGGAAGCATCAAGAGCGCGAGTGCCAGAGCAGCCGAGACCATCGAAAGGCCCAGACCCATGGCCTCGACAAACAAGGCGTAGCCAAACAGGCCCATAACGATAGAGGGCACCGAGGCCAAAGCGTCAGCAGCGTAGCGAATGAGCTCGACGACCTTGCCCTGCTTGGCGTACTCGGCCAGATAGACGGCTGCCAGCACAGCAATCGGCGTGCAGATAAGCATGGCGAGCGCCGTCACATAGACGGTCGAGACGATCGTGGGCCAAATTCCGCCCTCGGCGTTGACGCCCTGGGGCCAACCGAAGATAAAGTCGAGCGAGATATGCGGCAGGCCGTTAATGACCACATATGCGATGATAGCGACCAGCACCAGCGTGGTGATATAGGCAGCCGCGCGGAATACGCCGAGCATGATCTTGTTGGACAAGTCCTTGTTGATGCGGCCCTTCTTGCCGTGGGAAAGGGCACGCTTGATGCGCTCGCGCGACGAGGTCGTATCGACCGTCGCGTCAACGGAATCGGACATAGCCTACCCCCTCTTCTTCTTGGAAATCAGACGGACAATGCCCACCAGCGTGGCGGAGATGATAAACAGGACCACGCCCATGCCGAACAGCGCCGAGCGGTGCAGACCCGAGGAATAGCTCATGTCGAGCGCGATCTGGCTCGTGAGCGTCGAGATGGGGCTCGCAATGCTGTCGGGAATAACCGGGGCGTTACCCACGACCATGAGCACGGCCATGGTCTCGCCGATGGCACGGCCCATACCCAGCACGATGGCATCCACGATACCCAGCTTGGCGGCAGGTAGCACGACCTTATAGATGGTCTGCCACTTGGTGGCGCCCATGGCATACGATGCCTCGCGAATGCCCATGGGAATGGAATTGAGGGCATCGATGGTGAGCGTGGTGATGGTAGGGACGATCATGATGGCAAGCACGAACCACGCCGTCAGCGCACCAAAACCAAGACCACCGGTCACCTGCGCGATAAACGGACGGATGATGATCATGCCAAAGAAGCCATAGATGATAGAAGGGATGCCGGCCAACAGGTCAACGGCAGGGCTGATGAGCTTGCGTACGCGCTTGCCGGCGATCTCGACCAGATACACGGCCGTGCCCACGCCCAGGGGCACACCCATGGCGAGCGCACCGACGGTCACCAGACCCGAGCCGGCAAGCAGCGACACGATGCCGTAGTGGCCCTCAGAGGGCGCCCACGTAAAGCTAAAGAAGTCCGCCAGACCGATGTCGGTAAAGACGGGCAGCGCCGAGTACGTGGTAAAGACAAAAATCAGGATGACGGTAACAACCGCCAAGAACGCGCAGGCAAAGAAGATCCACTGCAGCGCCTTCTCCTTGATATAGGTGCTGCGCGATACGAGCGCCAGCTCGCGCTTCTTGGGCGCCTGAGCATTCTGCTCAGTCTGGGAGTTTTCCTGTGCTTCCATGCTACTCACTCCCCTTCTCGTCGTTGGTGACGGGAATAAAGCCCGCCTCGCGAATCTGCTTGTCCATCTTTTCGGACGTCACGTAGTCGATGTAATCCTGCGCCTGCTGCGAAGGCGCACCCTTCACAAAGAAGTAAAGGTCGCGCGAGATGGGATAGCCGCCACTCGCGACCGTCTTCTCGGACGCCTCAACATGATTGACCGAGACGGCCTTGACCGAGGTCTTGGCGTTGAGGCTATCGACGAAGCCCAGTGAAATGTAGCCGATAGCCCCGCGCGAACGAGATACCACGTCGCGCACCTGGCCCGTGCCCGAAAGAACGGCCGAGCGGCGATCGAACGGGGTGCCGTCCATCACGATGGTGCGGAAGGCCTCACGCGTGCCGGACGCCTCGTCTCGGTTGATGACCTGGATCTTCAGGTCCTCTCCGCCGACTTCCTTCCAGTTGGTGATCTTACCGGCGTAAATATCGCGGAGCTGCTCGGTCGAGAGGTTATCGACGGGGTTATCGTCGTTCACGATGACAGCGATACCGTCGTGGGCAATGACGATGGGAGTCAGGCCCAGATCCTGTTCGTCGACATTGAGTCCACGGGAGGAGCTGGCGATATCGGCCGTGCCAGCGCTGACGGCTTCGATGCCAGCGGAAGAGCCCAAACCGGAAACGAGCACGTCGATGCCGGTCTCCTCCTTAAAGCCCTCTGCCGCAATCTCGGCGATAGGAAGGCAGGTCGTGGAGCCGGCCACGGTAATGGAAGAGGTAGAAGATCCCGAAGAACAGGCGCACAGCGTAAGCGTAAGCACAGCGGCGCTCAGGACCGATACGATCTTTCTCATAGCATCACGCCGATCGCAGCATGGCGCCCACAGGTGCCGTCCTCGTTACGGTAGGAATAAAAGCGGTCGTTCTGACGCACAGTCGAAAGCTGGGTATCCACGATATTATCCGCGTCCACACCGATATCTACCAGCGCCTCACGAATGGCGGCAGATAGATCGAGCATGCGAGAAGCACCCGCATCGATGCACGAAAACTCGGCGGCAAAGCGGTCCATGAGTTCCTGAGATACCTCATATTCGTCAGCCAAGATATGGGGGCCGATATAGGCGGAAACGTCGCTCGCATCGCAGCCGACAGCATCGCAAAGCGCCTGGCACGCCTTGGCAGAAATACGTGTAATCGTGCCCTTCCAACCGGAGTGCACCACGGCAAATCCGCCGGGGGCCACCAGCACCACGGGAACGCAGTCAGCAAAGCAGAGCAGCACGGGCACGTCATGGGCCGTACAGACGATGGCATCGCAGCCCTCGGCAATCTGCTCGCGAACAGCCTCAAGATCGTCGGCGCCGTTCGAAGTCACCGTAACGATATGGTCACCATGTACCTGATTGGGCACGAGCAGATTATGCTCGCACTCAGTGGCGCCCATAGCTTCGAGCGCTCGACGACGATTTTCTTGAACAGCAAAGGGGTCATCGCCTACATGCGAGCCCAGGTTGAGCGAGGAGTACGCGTCTTCAGAAACGCCACCAGTGCGCTCGGTAAAGGCAAAGCGAACATCGGATGTCGCGCCCTCCACCAACGTAACTCCATCATGGTCGACACGCGAAACGTTGTCCGCACGTGCTGCCATACTAAAGCCTCCTAATAACACAAGTACCGCGGCATCGCCGCTACAGCCAGCGTTTATACGGCTGTCATACTTCCTTAAAAGGATACCCGCAGCGGTAGGGACCAAACGTAAAGGGAACGTAAGGAGATTGGAGGCTTTCGTTTACAAACGAGAAACAAAACGGGGTGCATCCAAATGGACACACCCCGTGCAGGTCGTTAAGAAAAACGAACTAGAAGCTACCGCGCTTCAGGAAGTCGGGAAGCTCGAACTGGTCGTTGCCAAAGTTGGGCAGCTCGGTACCACCGACGTTGCGGGTCGGAGCGGCCTGAGCCGGGCTGGCAGCCGGAGCGGTGCGCTGCGGCTCAGCGGAGGCAGCGGCCTTGCTCTGAGACTGCTGAGCAGCAAAGAGCTCGTCCTGACGGTTGACGTTGGAATCGGAGAAGCCCGTAGCGATGACGGTGATACGCACCTGATCGCCCAGGGACTCGTCGACAACGGTACCGAAGATGATGTTCGCCTCGGGGTCGACGGCGTTGGCGACAACGTCGGCGGCGTCGCTGATCTCCTGGATGCCCAGGTCCTTGGAACCAGCGATGGAGAGCAGCACGCGCGTGGCACCATCGATGGAGCTCTCGAGCAGCGGGCTGGAGATGGCCTGCTGGGCAGCGTCGACGGCACGAGTATCCCCAGAAGAGGTACCGATACCCATCATGGCGGTACCGGCCTGCTTCATGATGGTCTTAACATCGGCGAAGTCCAAGTTGATGATACCGGGGACGGTGATGAGGTCGGTAATGCCCTGGGTGCCCTGGGAAAGGACGCCATCGGCAATCGCGAAGGCCTCGAGCATGGTGGTCTTCTTCTCGGCGATGTCGAGCAGCTTATCGTTAGGGATGACGATCATGGTGTCGACGCAATCGGAGAGGGTCTTGATGCCCTCCTCGGCGCTCTTCTTGCGCTTGCGGCCCTCGAAGGTGAAGGGCTTGGTCACGACGGCGACGGTCAGTGCGCCGACCTCGTTCATCGCGATATCGGCAACGATGGGAGCAGCGCCGGTACCGGTGCCACCGCCCTCACCGCAGGTGATAAACACCATGTCGGCGCCAGCGAGCGCCTCGGCAATGTCGTCGCGGGACTCATCGGCAGCCTTGCGGCCAACCTCGGGGTTGGCGCCGGCGCCCAGGCCGCGGGTAAGGTCGGTGCCGATGTGCACCTTGATATCGGCATCAGAGATCGCGAGTGCCTGAGCATCGGTGTTGATGGCAACAAACTCGACGCCGCGGATGCCCTCTTCGATCATTCGATTGACCGCGTTGGTACCGCCGCCGCCGACGCCGACCACCTTAATGACGGCAAGGTAGTTGTTGATCTCTGTCTCGTGCATGTCGGTCCTCCGAACAAAGGTTATAGCCATAGCATGGGTCGACCCCTGCGCACATTAACCTTCAGGTTGAAAGTAAATGCAAAGGTAAACCGTATTATGTTTGCACATTATGAACGTATCAGTCAAATAATTGACCGTGAAAACCAAACAAACCAGATAAACGGCGTGGTATGGCCCCTCAACAAAGCATCAACCAGCGCTACGAGGTCGGAGCATTCCTAAATGTGTAGTTGCCCGGAGAGCGCACATTGATATACGTTACGCCCTCTACCTGCGAAAGCAACTTAGTGACTACGCGTTCCTTCTTGGCGATATCGTCCGAATCGCCCAGCGACACCTCAATGCCGTTATTGAGGTTTGCCGAGATGGCTTCGACCGAAGGCGTGGAAATATCCTTGACTTGTCCCAAGAACTCGCTCGAAAAACCACGCACATAATCCAGACCGGCCTTAACGGCTTTGGAGTTCACCGCCTGGCCGGAAACCGGTGCGACATCGGCCGAGACATCGGTCAACAGCACGGCGCCGTAGTGCTTGGCAAGCGCCAGGGCCGCATCGATGCCGGTCAGGGTGTTGGCACCCTCCCCCGATGTAATGACGTTCCCCTGGTCGTCCACTTCGACCGACGTCGACAGCGGGGCGATCCAGGTGTCATCATCTCCGATAGCCCAGGCAAGGTCGTCGGAGCTGATATACGCAATGGCGATAACCTTACGCTCCGTCGGCGTGATGATAAGCGTATGGGGAAACTGGCGCTGGACATCCACGCCCGAGACCCACGGGTTCTGCTTGAGATCCTCGGTAATCTGGTCGTGATCGACGTTAAAAAGCGACGTTCCCTCGGGCAAGTCGATCAGCTGAATAGCATCGTGCTTCGTCACATGCTCGCTGCCTTGAATCTGAATATCAGTGGCAGTAAACAATCCAGAGTTGATCACCACGATGGCAACGACGACGAGCACGGCCAAGACGGCCAGAACGCCGCCCACGATTTTGCCTTTGCCGGTAACGACAGAAGCGGCGTCTGATGTTTTATTTGCCATCGCTCCAAGTGAAGATAACGGGTTGAAACCTTTTTTACTCGAAGGCTTCTTGGCAGTAGCCGGCACCGATGTCAGCGAGCGCGGTTTCGATGCGCCCAGCGTGCGACCTGGACGCGCCGCTTTAGTTCCCGTCGAGGGCTTGGGAGTTGCCATGGGACGGGCAGGCTTGGCGCCCATAACAGGCTTTGACGTCACCGAGGGACGCAAGGACTTTTTTGCGGCCGGACGATTACCGAGCGGCGAGCCGACGACCGGTCGACTGGTCTGTCGAGCATGCCCGACAGACTTAGAGTGCGCGACGGTATTGCGTTGAGGTTTGACAGGCGCGCCGGAACGCCCTCCGGCGCGGCGGAAGGTGGGTTTCGATGCTCTAGAAGCCGAGGAATTTAACTTCCGGTCTGAGCTCGATGCCATACGCCTCCCTCACCTTTCCGTGCACATGTCTGATAACCGCGGCAACGTCATCGGCCGAGGCAGTTCCGTTATTAACGATAAAATTAGCGTGAACGGGCGAAACTTCCGCGCCGCCAATCGAAAAACCCTTTAATCCACAATCCTCGATAAGCTTGCCCACACTCGCATCGGGCGGATTGCGAAAGACCGACCCGCAGGATGCGCGACCCATGGGCTGCGTACGCTTGCGCCTCGTAAGGTACCGCTCCATGCGCTCGCGAATGTCGGCCTTGGGCGCCGGTTTAAGCTTGAGCACGCATTCGAGGATGATCTCATTGCGGGGAAGGCTACATTCGCGGTAGCCCCAAGTGATCTCGGACCCCGTATAATGCTTGATACCGGATGCCGGGTCAAACGTTACGACATCCTCAACCAGCGAGCCAATCCACTCGGTCCGTGTGCCGGCATTCATAGATATCGCACCGCCGACCGAACCAGGGATGCCAACGGCAAACTCAAGGCCCGAAAGGCTACGCGACAGGGCATCGTTGACCAGGCGCGCAAACATCACGCCCGCGCCGACCGTCAGCGTACAACCGTCATCGGCAACAACCGTGCGCTGAAACTCACGTCCGAGCGAAATGACGGCACCGCGATAACCGCCATCGGCAACCAGCAGATTGGAGCCCTTGCCGATGATGACCCACGGCACCTGCTCGCGATCGAGCACCGCCACGGCGCGGCGGAGGGCATGATAGCTATGGCACGTCACAAAGAGGTCGGCCTTGCCGCCGATACGATAGCTCGTATGACGCGCAAGGCGCTCGTCCTCGATCACATCCGTGTCGATCATGCCCGAGAGCGCCATGACGGCGTTAAACAGACCCATTAGACTTAAGCGTCTTTCTTGGCAGTCAGATACTCAATGAACTCGGGACCGACGGTCGTAACGTCACCGGCACCCATGGTGAGCAGCAGGTCGCCCTCGCCCACCATCTGCTCGAGCTCCTGATTGAGCTCAAGACGGCTGGAGCAGTACACGACCTCCTTGCCAGGATGCTTGGCGCGCACGGTATCGGCGAGCATCTTAGAGGTGACACCCGGAATGGGCATCTCGCCAGCCGAGAACACATCAATCAGCAGCAGCTTATCGGCATTGGCAAATGCATCGGCAAAGTCGTCGCACAGGGCCTGCAGGCGCGAATAGCGGTGCGGCTGGAACACGACGTCGACGTGCTTGTAACCCAGCGACGAAGCGGCAGCAAGCGTCGCCTTGATCTCGGTGGGGTGATGGCCGTAATCATCGACCACGGTGATGCCGTCGATATCGCCCACGTGGGTAAAGCGACGGCGGACGCCCTCAAAGCTCGAGAGCGCCTTGGCGGCGGCGTCGATGTCAAGGCCCAGGACATGGGCGACGGTGAGCACGGCCGTGGCGTTGAGCATGTTGTGGCGACCGGGATTGCTCTTGATCTCCACAGCGTGCTCAGTGCCGTCCTCAAAGCGAACGATAAAGTCACTCTGGATGCCCTTGACATCCGGGTGCACGCAGACGATGTCGTTGCTCTCGGCAAAGCCGTAGGAAAGCACGTGACGGCCCGTCGACTTGGCGAGCTCGACCAGATGCGGGTCCTCGCCGCAGACGATGACGGTGCCGTCCTCGCCCACCAGGCTCATGAATTTGGCGAAAGTTGCCTCGATCTCCTCGATACCCGAGTAGTGATCGAGGTGGTCAGCCTCGACGTTGGTCACAATGACCACGTTGGGGTTCAGGAACAGGAAGGAGCTGTCGGACTCGTCGGCCTCGGCGACAAAGTAGTCGCCCGAGCCGTTCTTGCCGTTCGTGTCATAGCCCTCGACGATGCCGCCGATCAAGAAGCTCGGATCCAGACCCATGCGGTCGAGCATGGTGGCGCACATCGAAGACGTGGTGGTCTTGCCATGCGTGCCGGCAACAGCGACGGTGGTGTAGCCGTGGCCCAATGCAGAGAGCATCTTGGCACGGGGCCACACGGGGATGCCCAGCTCGCGAGCGCGCACGAGCTCAGGGTTGGACTCCGGAATAGCGGTGGAGACAACAACCACATCGGGCTTGACCTCGTCGATCGTGGCGGCCTCATGGCCCACATGCACCTTCACACCAGCGCGGGTAAGCTGGCGGATATAACGTGACGTCTTAAGGTCGGAGCCGGTAACGGCATAACCGCGCTCGTGCAGAACGAGGGCGATGCCGCTCATGCCGGCGCCGCCGATACCGATAAAGTGGGCGCTCTTAAACTCGGGCGCGGAGGTTGCAGTCTGGGAATCAGCCATGTGCTCGTGTACTCCTTGCGTAAACACTGCCTGTAACCCGTTAACTGTACCGCACCTACCGCATCAGCGCGAGGGCGACCGACGATATCCCGTCTAACTAACGCAAACCCTCTACCGCATCGGCCAGAAGAGCGGCGGCCCTATCCTGAGCCAGGCCACGCGCCGCCTGACGCATGGCGTCGCGCGCCGCCACGTCATCGACCAGGTGCAGCAGCTCATCGGCAAAGGCAGAACCGTCGATATCGGCATCGGCGCAGAGCACGCCGGCCCCGGCGTCGACCAGATAACGGGCATTGGTGGTTTGATGGTCGGCCGTCGCATGCGGATACGGCACGAGCACCGAGGGCACGGCGAGCGCAGCGATCTCGGCCACGCTCGATGCGCCCGAACGCGAGAGCACCAAATCGGCAGCAGCCAGCATATCGCCCATGTTGTCGATGTAAGGCTGGACGCGGTAACGCTTTGCCTCCTCGGGCGTCAGCGCCAAAGCGCACTCGGTGTCCTCAAAGCCATCGGCACCCGTCGAATGCAACACATAGAGGTTCTTGCGCGAAAGCAGCTCGTTTTTGAGCGAAACCACGCGCTCGTTGAGGTGCTGGGCGCCGAGTGAACCGCCAAAGACGAGCAGCAGCGTAGCGTCCTCGGGAACGCCAAGTGCCTTGCGGCCGCGAGCGCGATCGCCCTCGATCACCGAGCGACGTACGGGGTTGCCGGTCATGAGTACATGGTCAGGGTCACCTTCGCGCTCAAAGACCGAGCGCGCTGCCGGCACCGAGATGCACACGCGAGCGGCATGGGAGTTCATCATCTTGTTGGCCAGGCCCGGAACAGAGTTCTGCTCATGCAGCAGATACGGAACGCCCGCGCCCTTGCACCACCCCAGCAGCGGAACCTCGACATAGGCACCAAAACCGATGGCGGCATCGGGCTTGCCGACCTTTGAGAAATGACTGGCGAGCGCACACTTGGCCTTGTTGACACGCCACAGCGAGGTCAGCGCCGTCCAAGGACGGGAGCGGTCGAAGCCCGTGACCGTAATGGGCACAAAATCAAACCCAGCCTCGGGGACCAGACGACCCTCGAGCTTGCGCGACTGGCCCACGAACACAACGTGGTGGCCACGGTCACGCAGCTCTTCGGCCAAGGCAAGCGCGGGGTTGATGTGCCCTGCCGTGCCGCCGGCTGCAATAGCAACGGTCATCTTATCGGTCATGGTAGTCCCTTCGTACACGCGGTCCCTGGTCGTCGGTGCGCAAACGCGCCGACGGGTCCGAGTTCAAATCGATTCGATTATATCCGCCGCCCGCATTGCGAGGAGTGGGGCGCTGCGGACGGCCTTGCGGCGCTGTTCGCTGACGCGGACGGGCTGCCGGCTCGGTCGCAGAGCCATCCAGAACGGTAAAGCCGCTACGCGAAGGTCGTTCACCGCGCACATGGGCTACGCCGGCGGTGCTCTCGTCCATAACGGCAAAGCTCTCACGGCGGCGGTCATACTCATCGCGGCGGGCGCTCTCGTACGAAACGCGCAGGATCAACCCGGCAAGCATGAGCGACACAATAATCGACGAACCGCCGTAGCTAATAAACGGCAACGGTTTACCCGTCATGGGAAACACGTTGAGGATGCCCAGCGCGTTAATCAAAAACTGCACCGCGAGAATGACCGCAGAGCCAGACGCCATGAGCGCGCCCCGACGATCGGTCGCCTGCTCGGCAATGCGAAACGCCGAGTAGATCAGCATCGCAAACACCAAGAAGAACAGCACGGTTCCGACAAAACCGACTTCCTCGCCAATGATGGCCAGGATGTAGTCATTGTGCGCCTCGGGCAGATACGAGTACTTCATGGTTGAGTTGCCGATGCCACGGCCGAACAGACCGCCCGAGGAAAAGGCCATGATGGCAAGCGTGGCCTGATAGCCGTCACCATACTCGTCGGCCCAAGGGTTCAAGGCAACCTGAATACGCACCATACGGTACGGCTCTGCAACAAGCGCAATCACGATCACGAGAATGCCGAAGATTATCACGCCGATGATAAATTTGGGGTCGAGACCCGCAAACAACGCCATGCACATGAGGGTCAACAGGATGATCAGGACGGTACCGAAATCGGGCTGGATAAAGATCAGAAAGAGCGAAATGCCCAGGTAGATGCCCATCTTGCGAAGGAATTCGTTGATGTTGCCACCGGGCGAAAAGAAGCGGTCGAGCATGATGGCCGAATACGCAATGGCAAATGGCTTTAAAAACTCGGAAGGCTGGAACTGAATGCCGGCGATGTTGAGCCAGCGCGTGGCGCCACGGCTGCCGCTGCCCACCAAGAACACCAGCAGAAGCAAGAACATCATGCCGATAAGGAAGATCCTAAGCACATCCTCCCCAAACCAGCTGTCCGGCAAAACGCGCACGATGGCAATCAGCGCCAGAACACCAACCACGGCAAACGCGGCCTGTCGACCCAGGAAAAACGTCGCCGAGCCATTCTCGTGCAGCGCCTCGACCGAAGACGCCGAGTACACCATCAGCAGACCAAAGCACACCAAAGTAAACAGGCAGGCCATAAATATCAAACGGGGGCGCATGATGCGGGCGGGAACGCCGGCAATATAGCGTTCGCTAAACGACTGCCCGCCGCGACCGGAACGCGGTGTGCTACGCCGCGAGGAAGCACGGTCCGAGTCGGGCCTCCTCATACCTTGTCGGGGGCTCTCCTCTCTCACCGGCAACCCCTATTCCATTTGCGATTTCGCTGCAGCGGCAAGCTGGGCCACATAGTCCTTAAACACGCGGCCGCGCTCCTCATAGCCCGAGAACTCATCGAACGAAGAGCACGCAGGAGAAAGTAAGATCACGTCGCCACGGCTCGACAGCGAACGGGCAACGTCCACGGCATCGCGTAGGTCATCCGCCTGGGCGATATCCACATCGCCATCGACATCGGCCTCGTCCATAGCGGCGGTGAAGCGCTCGCGCGCATCGCCAAAGCAGACGACCGAGCGCACGTTATCCATAACAACGCGCGCGAAGTCCGTGAGCGGTGTGCCCTTATCGTGGCCACCGAGCAGCAAGATCACGTCGTCATCGGGAAATGCCGTCAGTGCCTTCTCGACCGCGTCGGTGTTGGTCGCCTTGGAATCGTTGACGTAGCGCACTCCGTCAATCTCGCCGCACGGCTCCACGCGGTGCTCGAGCGGCTGGAACGAGGCCAGACCGCGGCGGACACCATCGACATCGGCACCGACTGCCAGGGCAACCGTGGCAGCGCACAGGGCATTGATAACATTATGATGGCCCGAGATCTTGAGTTCGGATGTAGCGATGAGCGGGGTCTCGACGCCCTTCAGGCGCACGATCATCTTGCCATCGCGCACAAAGGCGACATCCTCACCCTCTGGCTCGTCAAAGGCAACCTTGCAGATGCGACGACCCGGCGTGTAGATGTACTCATCGAACTCGTGAATGCCGGCGTCTTCGACGTCGACAACCACCAGATCGTCATCGACCATATTGTCAAACAGTTTGATCTTGGCAAGCGCATAGTTCTTATGGCTCTTATGCCAGCCCAAGTGGTCGGGAGTGATGTTGAGTAGCACCGCCACACGAGGGTGGAGCTCGGTGGTCGTAGCAATCTGATAGCTCGAGAGCTCAGCCACAAACCACTCGTTGTGGGCTCGGCCGTCAATCTCGTTGACCGGCGGCTCGCCGATGTTGCCGACAGCTACGCTGGCCTCGCCGGCAGCCTTGAGCAGATAATCAGTCAGCGACGTGGTGGTCGTCTTGCCGTTGGTGCCCGTGATGGCAATCCAGTTATCGGGCGACAGACGATAGGCAAACTCGGGCTCACCCATAATCTGAGCGGCATGTTCGCGCCCGGCCTTAAAGAAGCCCGAGAACTCCGAGATGCCCGGGCACGTCACGCATACGTCATAGGCGCCCTCGACCTGTTCGGTCCCATAGACAAACGACGCACCAGCAGCCTCGAGCGCACGCGTGGCGTCATTGGGCTCAGAGGTGCCGCCGCCATACACGGTAACGGCGCTTACGCGCTCGGGATGTGCCAGCGCCCAGCGGGCGACATCGAGACCGGATTTGCCCTGACCCAAAACGAGCAGGCTAAAGACATCAGCAAGAGGCATGAAAGACCACTATCCCAACTGGAAGAACAGAGCAAGGCCAACGGCACCAAATGCCGCAGCGATAATCCAAAAACGGATGACGACCTTGGTCTCTGCCCAACCCTTCTTTTCGAAATGATGATGGATGGGCGCCATAAGGAAGACGCGCTTGTGCGTAAAGTGGAAGTAGACAACCTGAATCATGACCGACAGAGTCTCAACGATAAACAGGCCGCCGATGATGAGGGAGACGACCTCGGTGTTAGTCATGATGGACGTACAGGCAAACGCGGCGCCCAGAGCAAGCGAGCCGGTATCACCCATAAAGATGCTCGCCGGATAGCAGTTGAACCACAGAAAGCCCAAGCAGGCACCGGCACACGCGGTGCAGAAGATGGACAGGTTCACGTCTCCGTGCAAAAACGCCATGGCAGCCATGGCGAGCATGGCGATCATGGAGGTGCCGCCAGCAAGACCGTCAAGGCCATCGGTCAGGTTCACGGCATTAGAAAGACCGGCAATCATCAGCCAGCAAAAGACAATATAGAGCCACGGGAACGAATAGCCGCAGATGGTGGTCGAAAGCACGCCAAGGTCGATCGTCAACCCACCGGGAAAACGAATCTCGGAGGCGACGCCGCACCAGTTGACGGCAAGTACCGTAAAGGTGACACAGATAATGGTTAGGCCGATCATCTTGGCATGGGGCGTCAGACCGAGCGAGCGCCCATGCGTAACGGAGGTCAGATCGTCGATGAGACCCAGAACGCCGGTGGCCAGCGTGGCGAGCAGCACGAGTACGAGCTCGGTGGTGAGCTTGCCCATCAGCAGGCAGGTCAGCGAGATCGCGACGAGGATGACAACGCCACCCATGGTGGGCGTTCCCTGCTTAACCAAATGACGCTTGGGGCCGTCGGCACGAACCTGCTGGCCGATACCCTCGACCTTGAGCAGCTTGATCCACCACGGCATGAGCAGCAGCGCAATGGCTGCGGCGATGCCAAGCCCCAAAAAAGCCTGATACGTTGGATACGAGGGATTGCCGAACATGGGCTAGCACACACCTTCCACAAAGCGGTCGAGCTCAACAAAGCGGGAACCCTTGACCAGTACAACATCATGTTTTTCAAGCGCACCGCCCATGCGGTCGAGCACCTGCTGATAATCGGAGAACACCTGGATGCGGTCCTCGTCCATGCCCATCATGCGCGCGGCATCGGCCATAAGCTGGGCCAGCTCACCACCCACGCACGCCAGCATGTCGAGCTTCTTGGCGGCGGCATAGGCGCCCACGAGCTCATGCATGCGAGGAGCCTCATCGCCCATCTCACCCATCTCGCCCAGGATCGCCATGCGAGACCCCGTACACGAAAGCGAGCACAGCAGATCGAGGCCAGCAGCCATAGATTCGGCACTGGCGTTATAGGAATCGTCGATGACGCGGGCACCGCTCTTGGCGCGCTTGATCTCCTGGCGGTGACCGGTGATCGTGAGGCCCCTAAAGGCAGCATCGATCTGCTCGGGCGTCACGCCCAGACGATAGGCAACCGCGGCGGCCTTAACGGCATTAGGAACGGACTGCACGCCGGGGATGGCAAGCATGGTATCGATCGTCTCACCCTGGCCAAAATCGAGCGTAAAGACCGGACGGCCCTCGTCATCAACACGAATGTCGCGGGCACGGACCTCATCATCGTCCGAGACGCCGGCCAGCATCACGTCGATACCAGCAGGCTGGGCGAACGCATCGCGAATGAACGGCGTAAAATCGTCCTCGCCGCCCAAAACCAGCAGCGGCAAATAGTCGCCGGCGGCGCACATGCCCTGTACAATCTCGGCCTTAGCGCGGGCGATGTTCTCGCGGCTGCCCAAAATGCCGATATGAGAGGTGCCGATCTTGCTCACGATGGCAAGGTTGGGATTGGCGGACTGGGACAGGCGCTCGATCTCGTGGAAATGGTTCATGCCCATCTCGAGCACCAGGACCTCGGTATCGGCCGGAGCGGAAAGCACCGTGAGCGGCATGCCGATCAGGTTATTGAAATTGCCCTTGGTGGCCCAGACACGATAGCGCTTGGAGAGCACAGCGGCGAGAACGTCCTTGGTCGTCGTCTTGCCGATGGAACCGGTAATGCCAACGACCAGGCAGCCAAGCTCCAGGCGATACGCGTGCGCCAAACGCAGCAGAAACTCCTCGGGATCATCGGTCAGCAAGATGGCACAGCCCTTGTCCTGCGCCAGCGAGACCAGCTCGGCCTCGGGCTCACGCGTCATCACGACGGCGCCGGCACCCGACTGGACGGCACGGGAAGCAAAATCATTGCCGTCGACGTTTTCACCGGGAAAGGCGACGAAAATCGTCCCTTCCTCGACCTGGCGCGAGTCGATAACGCACCCGCGGCATACCCGATCGACTTCTCCCGTCACGGTTCGGGCCCCTGTTGCGGCCGCGAGGTTGTTGACGGCGATCTCTATCATTGCAGCTCCCCTGTAAACCTAAATAATGCTATCGGCGTATTGTATCCCAGCGCCGCGCATGCGTGGTGCAGGGCATGTGAACACCCCTCATATGGGACAACAAACCACGCCCCAAAGATTGTAACCCCCTACTTCGTGTGCGGGATACCCAGCACGTCGAGCGCGTTGGCCATAATGGACTGGAACGGCACCGCAGCGGCATCTGAGCCGCTCGGCGTTCCGTCGAGCGTGATATAGCACAGCACCTTGGACGATTGTGCCGGTGCAAAGCCCATAAAGGACGACATGTAGTTCTCCTTGAGGTAGCCGCCGTTCTCGTCGGCACGTTCGGCCGTACCGGTCTTACCCGCCACGTCATAGCCGTCAACCGCGCCGCCAACGCCCGTTCCCTCCGACACGACCGTCTGCATGCACGATGTCACCTGGGATGCGGCGTCCACCGAAATCGCGCGCTCGCCTTCGCCCCAGTCCTTCTCGTCGCCTTTGCTGGACTTATAGAAGTGCGGGGTCATCATCACGCCGCCGTTGGCGATGCCGCCCACGGCACGTGCGATCTCAATCGGCGAGACAGACAGCGCCTGTCCAAAGCTCATCGAGCCCAGCGTGGCGCCGTCATACTGGTCACGCTCCTTGACGATGCCCAGGCTCTCGCCCGGAAAATCGACACCAGAGCTGTGACCGATGCCCCACTTGTCCACATAGGCGGCAAAGTCGTCGGCACCGATCTTGCGCCCCACCAGGACAAATCCCACGTTGGACGAACGGCGCATCATCTCGCGCACATCCATGGTCATGGCGTAGTCGCGCTTGTCGGCATCGGTGACGGTATCGTCGCCCACCTTGATGCTCGCCGGCACCTCAAACGACGTACTCGACCGCACGACGCCCAAGTCGAAGCCGGCGCCCGCCACGAGCGTCTTAAAGACCGAGCCGGGCTCGTAGGCGTCGGTGACCAAGCGCAAGTTCATATCCTCGGTCTTGGCGTTTTCCAAATCGGTCTGGTCGTAGGTCGGATACGAGCAGGCTGCCAAGATCTCGCCTGTCGTAGGATCGGTGACCAGCGCCGAGCCGTTCTTGGCCTTAGTTTTCTCAACTGCCTCTGCCAGGGCATCCTCGGCCGCACGCTGGATATTGACGTCGAGCGTCGTCACGATATCAACGCCGTCGACCGCAGCCACCTTTTTATAGGCACCGCCCGCGATATAGCTGCCGTCCCTCGCGCGCTCGCGTACGAGAGAACCGTTCGTGCCGGTCAGAAGCTTGTTGTATTGCTTTTCGAGACCCGTCAAGCCGTCGTTGTCTACATTCACTACACCCAGCACCTGCGATGCCAGATTGCCGTATGGATATACACGCTTCATGGCCTGCTCAAAAAGCACGCCGGGCAGGTTCTTCTTCTCCAGCGCCGCAGCGTCGTCCTCGTCCACCTGGCGCTTGATATACACCCAGGTTCCATCGGACTCAACGAGCTTGCGGCAGGTCTTTTTATCGATTCCAGTTGCCTTGACCAGCGCCGACACCGTCTTGTCAACATCCTCGACAAGCTGGGGGTTCACGGCGATGTTGCGACATTCGACCGACGACGCCAGCACGTTACCGTTGCGGTCGTAGATGGTGCCACGTTTGGCATAGAGGGTCTGCGCAAGCAGGCGGCGCGCATCGGCACGCTCGCGCAGTTTGTCGGCTTCGGCAATTTGATAGTCGGCAAGGCGAAAGACGCCCAAGCCCAAGCCAAGCCCAATGAAGCCCATGACGGCTTTGCGGCGAGGCAGAGGCGTGCCTGTGAGCCATTCGGTCGACGAACTCTTGCGCGACCTGGTGTTATGCACTTGAGGGCCGCCCGAGCCGCGAAGTCGCGACGCCGGGTCGTTGCCACGGGACTGCCCGGCGTTGTAAGATTGCCGACCCGTTCCTTGATAACCAGAACGTCCCCGCGACGAGGGACGTCCAGAACCGCGGCCCCCATCGGAACCGCGGCGATAGTCATTTGTCATACTCAGCTACCGTCTTGCTACTGAGCGGTCGCGGTCGCGTTGGCGCCCGCGGCTGCATCCTGCGAAAAGTCAAGTGTAACGCTCTCGCTGGGCTCCACCATGCCATAAGCGCCCGCAAGGTCGCGAATGCGTGTGTCGGCGCCATAGACCGAATGCATGACCTCCAGGTCGGAGCTCTCATCGGTCGCCTTTTCGAGCGTGTTGGTAAGCTCGGCGTTGCTGTTGAGCACCTGGGCCGTAACGCCGGCGAGCGCCACGCGGGCGACGCCAATCGTCATGAAGATAGCCGCAATGATGCAAAACGTTTTAAGAACGCTCATGAAAACCGGGCTTACCGCCTGGTTTGCCTGACGGCCCGCGCCCGTGTAGACATCAAAGCGCGGCGTGCGCTGCTCACGGGGAGCAACGGGGGCCTGCGGCGTCTCACGATAGGCGGGCATGGCGTTCATATCATAGGCGAGTGCTGCGCTTGAAGTGTTGTAGCCCATGATATGCCGCCTCCCATCCCGAGTACGTTGGTAGTGTGTTTAAGCTTCGTTTATGGTGCGAGCGGGAGGTCCAATATCGCGCGGTCGCGCCTACAGACGCTGCGCCACGCGGATTTTGGCTGATCTCGCCCGAGGGTTGCGCTCAACCTCATCAGGCTGGGCAACCAAAGGTTTGCGAGTGATGACCTTGAGTATCGGCACGTTGCCGCACACGCACACCGGAATCTCCGGCGGACACGTGCACCCCTGGCTCATCTCCTTAAAGTGATTCTTTACGATACGGTCCTCGAGCGAGTGATACGAGATGACGCAGATACGTCCGCCCGGATTGAGCCACCTGGTGGCGGCATCAAGCCCTCGTTCGAGCGCATCGAGCTCGTGATTGACCTCGATGCGAATGGCCTGGAAACTTTTCTTGGCCGGGTGTCCGCCATGCCGACGAGCGGCGGCCGGGATACCCGCCTTGATGATCTCGACAAATTGGCCGGTAGTTTCGATCGGTTCTTGCTCGCGGCGGCGCACGATCTCGCGCGCGATCTGCGAGGCGAACTTCTCTTCGCCGTAGACGCGTAGAATCCGGGCGAGGTCGTGTTCGTTATAGGTGTTGATGACCTCAGCTGCGTTTAAGGTGTTATTACCCGGATCCATCCGCATGTCCAATGGGGCGTCCTCGTTATACGAAAAGCCCCTGCCAGGGATATCGAGTTGCGGTGACGAAACGCCCAAATCGAACAGGAAGCCATCGACCCCGGGCACCTCGGCCGAGCAAAGCAGCTCGTCCAAGTCGCCGAAGTTGCCCTTCAGCAGCTGGTGCGGAACGCCGGGAACCTCGCGGTCCAGACGGGCGCCAGCGGCCTCGAGGGCCATGTCGTCCTGATCGACGCCGAGCAAAAGGCCCGTCTCCCCCACCTGCGCGGCCATCTTTACCGAATGGCCGGCACCGCCAAGGGTGCAATCGCAGACAACGGAGCCGCTCTTTAGCCGCAGCGACTCAAGCACTTCGCCGAGCATGACAGGTTCATGCCGATATTCTTGTGTCAAGATCCCACGCTCCATCCGTTACCCGTGCCTTGCCCTTACGAGAAGAAGAGGTCCAGCAGGGCCTCATCGTCATCGTCCTCATCGGCCGTGGCGCGATCCCAAACCTCAAGGTGGTCGTAGTTGCCCACAACCGTGACCTCGCGGTCGAGGTTCGCCTGCCTGCGGAGAGACTCGGAAAGACCGATACGACCGGCGCTGTCCACGTCCATCGACGTGGTGCGCTTGTTGATCGCCCTCATGAGCTTCTGGTCGTTAATGTCACGCGGGTTAAAACCCTCGTGGCCCTCACGACCCGCGAAGAGTCCTTCGACCCACTTATCGAAGGCCTCGGCAGAGAACACGTACAGAGCATCGACATCCAGGGCTTTGAACACGCGAACGTGCTCTCCAAGCTCCTCGCGAAGGGGTGCAGGCAGGGACAGACGACCTTTTGCATCGAGATTGCGCTCGTATGCACCAGTCATTCCCATGTGCGCCCTCCCCTCGGTTACTCAGATGGCACGTACGCGGGGAACCACCCCGCCTGTCGACGTCATTAATAATATGG
>CATYZK010000013.1 GCA_958415665.1 uncultured Collinsella sp.
ATATAAAGTATTATAACGTCATGGGATGAATGAAGGGTTCATCCAAGTGAGTTAGGAGTAAGGGATGTTCAATTTCGATGAGCCTCGTTACGAGAAGGTTGTGAGCGATGCCCTCGCTCTCCGTCCTCAGATTGAGGCTGCCGTGGACAAGGTCTGCGAGCAGGGTTATTCCAACATCTTCTTCATCGGCTGCGGCGGCACCTGGGCCCACACGCTCCCGATGAAGTATTGGGTCGAGACCACCACGGCCGACGTCGACGTCCACTGCGAGATTGCCGCTGAGTTCCTCGCATGCCCGCCCAAGACCTTCAACAAGGACTCGGTCTGCGTCTTCTCCACCCGTACCGGCACCACCCCCGAGATCATCGAGGCCGCCAAGTTCTGCCAGGAGCAGGGCGCCCGCACGCTGATGTATGTCTCCAACGACAACACCCCGGCCACCGAGTACGCCGATTACAAGTTCTTCAGCTTCGCCGAGGACGACGTCCTGTGCGAGGCCATCTACACCTACCAGATCACGCTGGTCGCCCGCTTCCTCAAGAACGCCGGCGCCTTCCCCAAGTACGACACCTTCATGGAGGAGTTCGGCAACATCGCTCCGTACCTCATCAAGGCCAAGGACGCTCAGGACGAGCGCTGCGCCGCCATGGCCGAGGACTTCAAGGACACCGATTACCACATGGTGATTGGCTCCGGCATGCTCTGGGGTGAGGCCTACGACTACGCCATGTGCATTCTCGAGGAGATGCAGTGGATCAAGACCAAGTCCATCCACGCCGCCGAGTTCTTCCACGGCACCATCGAGCTGTGCGAGGAGGGCACGAGCCTCATCATGCTCTACGGCGAGGACGACACCCGTAAGCTCATGGACCGCGTGGACAACTTCACTCACATGCTCGCCGACGAGAAGGGCGTCAACGTCCGCGTGAACAAGTTTGACACCGCCGAGGTCGAGCTGCCGTTCAGCGACCCCGAGTTCCGCAAGATTGTCTCCCCGATGGTCACCTACACCATCACCGAGCGTCTGAGCTGCCATCTCGAGCACGTCCGTAACCACCCGCTCACCACGCGTCGTTACTATCACCAGATGAACTACTAATCCTCTCAAATTGCTGCGGTTGTCTGCAGGCGAGCTGCGCAGAATGCCTCGCCTGCAGACCTATTTCTGGGGTTGATCGAAATGGTTGTCCAGTATCTTCTAGTTGCACTGGTCGCATTTATTGCGTCCATGGACGAGCAATTATTTGGCATTACGATGCTTGGTCGTCCGCTGTTTACAAGTCTGTTTGTCGGCTTGATCCTAGGCGATGTCCAGCAGGGCGTTATCGTCGGCGCTGCTTTGGAGTCCATGTTCATGGGCGCCATCATGGTCGGCGCGGCGGTTCCTCCCGAGGTCTATGCCTCCGGCGTGCTTGGCTGCGCGTTTGCCGTCATTACGGGTACGGGCACGGCAACTGCCGTCGCGCTCGCCCTTCCCGTCTCCGTCTTCCTTCAGGTGTGGCGTAACTTCTGCTACGCCGTTCCGGGTGCCTTTGCCTGCAAGAAGATTGAGACCGCTCTGGCAAATCGCGATCTTGCCAAGGCGAATCTGTACCATCTGACCATCGTGCCGCTGTCGATTGGCATTCCGTCTGCACTGCTGGTGTTTGGCTCGCTGTTCTTTGGTGCCGACCTCATCAACAATGCGCTCAACGCGATTCCGCAGTTTGTGATGGACGGCCTCAACGTTGCGTCCGGCGTCATGGTCTGCATCGGCTTCGCTCTTCTTATTAGGACCATGGGCGACAACAAGCTGCTTCCTTGGCTGTTCATCGGCTTCATTATGGTCATCTACCTCAAGATGGACGTGGTCGGCGTCGCCGCAGCTGCTATTTGCGTCGCGCTGCTCCTGGCCTTCCGCGAGGGCTCGTCCGGTCCGCAGGCGGTTGCTGCAGATGAAGAGGAGGACTTCTAATGGCTACCCAGAACACCGACCTCAAGGAGGCCAAGAAGGACGCGGTTATGACCCCCGATATGTATCGGAGCATGTTCCTTCGCCAGTTTACGAGCCAGTGCTCGCAGTCGTACGACAAGATGATGGCAATGGGCTTCATGTACACCATTCAGAAGCCCCTGCGAAAGATCTATCCCAACGACGACGATTACTATGCGGCGCTCGATCGCCATACCGAGTTCTTTAACATCACGCCTCATGTGCTTCCGTTTGTAGCCGGCCTAACGGTTTCGATGGAAGAGCAGGCGGCTGCCGATAAGAACTTCGACACGTCCTCGATTAACGCCATGAAGGTCGGCCTCATGGGACCGCTTTCCGGCATTGGCGATTCGTTCTACTGGGGTACGTTCCGCGTGGTCGCCGCCGGCATTGGTATTGGTATCGCTTCGACGGGCAACCCGCTTGGCCCCATCGTGTACGCGCTCATCTACTCCGTGATTAACTTTGCAACGCGTATCGTCGCAGCCCATCTGGGTTACGACCTGGGAACCAAGTTCCTGCAGCAGTCCGAAGAGAACAACCTTATGTCTCGCATGACGCATGCTGCCGGTGTCCTCGGAATGACCGTTATCGGCGCCATGATTGCGGCACAGGTCTCACTGTCCACTGCTTTGACCTTTGACGTGGGTGGTTCGGAGATTGTCCTGCAGGATCTGTTCGATTCGATCTTCCCCGGTCTGCTGCCCTTGCTGGCAACCTTTGCCTGCGTCGCCCTGTACAAAAAGGGCGTCAAGACCATTTGGATCATCTTGGGCATCTTTGCGATCTGCATCATCGGAACGGGCTTGGGAGTGTTCGCGGCGGCGTAATGTTGACTGCTATGCTCGCGCGTTGGATAACTAACTGACCGTTTGAAAACGGGGCTCGGCGTAAGGCCGGCCCCGTTTTTTTGTTTGAGGGATTTTCCGACCGTCCAAAAATCCACGCTCGTCCATCACTCACGTATCTCTCGTCTCTCATTCGTCACTAATACGAGAGAAAGCAGAAAGACGAGAGATAAATTATGAGAGATAACTGATCAGCAAAGAGACAGGCAATCATGGTATTGTCTCAATGCCGATTGCTCTACCAGCAAAAACATGTATAAATGAAGCAAATGGTAGACATTCCATCTCTCATCTATCTCTCTATCTCTAAGCCGAGAGATAGAGAGATAGATGAGAGATAATTACGAGAGATAACTGAGAGACGAGGGAAATCTATCCGCGGATTTCCTTGATTCCCAGGGCAATGTCACCAAGGCTGGACTCCAAGTTGCGGGCACCTGCCCTCAGCAGTTTTATCCCAAGCTCTTTATCGACATGGCTGTCTATGCGGGGACCCGGAAAGGCACGGCGGAGTCGCTGAGGTTCATGGACCGCACAATCTGTGAGGGATAGTTGGACGAGATGATTTCGGATACTGTCGCGGCTGTCGCCAAAAACCTGCGCCGTACCTCGACCGTCCAAGGCATCTTGCGTTAGTGGACGAGGCGACCCAATAATCGACCCTCAATTGGCGCCCACTAAGGTAAAGCGGTTGTTGCTCAGTCGACGGTGATGCTAAAGACTCGGCTTACGCCGGCATGGCCCCGAACCCGTCCATTAAGAACAGCCTAAGAACCAGCTTGATGACATATCCCGGTTTGACTTCTGCCGCGTCAAAGACGTGGCGCTCGGCGAGCTCGCTGCAGTATGCATAGATGTCGCGGATAAGGTCCGCGCCCGAAAGCGTAAACATGTAGCCTGCGTCCGAAAGCGCATTGGGTGCGGCGGGCAACTTGGTCATGCGACAAAAGGTCAACAGGTCGGGCGCCATAGCGTCTTGGTAGCCAAGATGGCTGCCGTCTTCTTGTGCGGCGAGTTCCAGCTGGCGTACTCGATCCAGCGCCGCTGCCAGCACAAAGCTCGGTGTGGGAGCATTGACGTCCTCCGTGCTCGCCACGAGTCTGCCCGCCGCCTGCGTGACGAGCCAAGCGACCTCGCGCTGGCAGCGCACGGCCTTGCGCGTAACCGGCTTGATGGACGAAGAAGAAACGCTCCCCTTAGGCGGATTCGAAACAGCCACAAGAACCTCCCATGAACAATCCGGCCCAACAAGCCCGGATGAAACACGTGCTACATCAGTATACAGGGGAGTGGGGTAGCGGGGTACAAGTGCGCCAGCGGCAAACCGAGAGCATCAACAATGTGCCTCCGCTCTATTTGGACGATGGTACGTGGGTCATTAAGTATTCGGTTCAAGCGCCGGGTACCGTTGGTTTTCGAGGCCAGAATTACAACCGTAAAATGCTCAACTGCACGGAATGTGGCATTCCAGTCGGAGTCATATTTGCAACCGAGGTGGGCTACAAGGTGCTCGGCCTTGCGTTTGTTGAACGGTTCGAGCCCGAAAACGGATGGTTTGGACCCAATACGGTGTTTCTTGAGGCCCATCGCATCGAGTTCGATTGCTCGGAAAAGAAGCGTGAAAAGGCGGGGCTTCTGCCGTATTAGCGTATTAGGATTTGGCGTTCTTTTAAGATCGTGTTGTTTGATCGGATCGCGTGGCGATGCGATCTCGCGCACGCCCTCCGGTGCATGCTCTTCCTGATTTGCATAGCGAGAGGGGAGCGAGCGTGAGCTGGCGAGGCGATATTGCGATGGGGAAGTACGGAAAACTGCCGTGTGCCCTTATAGACAACAAAATGTTTCCGAGCGTAGAAGTTGATTGCGGGTCGTTTGTCGTCGCCTGTCCTTGCTGCGGCTCGCAAATACCGTGCCTCGACATTCGGTTCATCGATGCGCGCGACAGACTTAGCGACGAAGTGAGAAAACGGACGGGCGTTCATATGCCGGTGTATCAGGAGAAATGCCCTGTTTGTGGCCTCGATATCGTGTACGACGCCGGCGACGAGGGATAGGTGATGCGGAGGAGCTGGCTGTGAAGGCATCTCTGTCCCTATAAATAAATCCCCTCACCGAGCTGCTTGTGGAACTCGGCGTGATGGTCGCGTGCCCAAGTAAAGAGTGCCTGGTCAAAGTCGGTGCGTGTGGCCGGGACGCCAAAGACGCCGGCAACTTCGACGCGCACAAACTCCAGTGCCGGCAGTTTGTTGATGGCGGTGAGGGCAAACGGGGACGTGGGTTCTTCGAACAGATAGTGGCTGCCTTGCAGCGCGTCGCAACTGGTGCACGTGTTGCCGAGCGACGGGGCTTTGGAGGCTCGTGCGCCTACGGGTTTGTAGCCACAGCGCTTAGAAAGATAGTCGCGGATCTCGCTCGGGACGCAGCCAAGAGCGGGAACGATGGCGAGCGCGTTGGCATTGGCCGTGTCGATGGCAATGTGCCCGGCTTCGTTGGGCGCGTGCGCAATGGCGATGCCCTTGTCGTCATCGGTTCGATAGGGA
The DNA here is from genome assembly GCA_958415665.1 of uncultured Collinsella sp. Lineage (GTDB taxonomy): Bacteria > Actinomycetota > Coriobacteriia > Coriobacteriales > Coriobacteriaceae > Collinsella. The sequence goes on from CATYZK010000013.1 coordinate 5,361, forward strand.
ATGCCGAAGGCCGCGACCGAGGTCTCTTCGTGGCATTTCCAGCACTCGCGCTTGCCCAGTACTAGATATATATACGGCGCTGAGGGGTCGGATCGGTCAACACCGGGCAGCCACTCGGCAAAGGGCTCGGGGTTGACGCCGCTGGGTACATACCAGATCTTCTTGGTCCGGTCCCATTTGGCGCCCAGCGCCTTGGCTTCTTCTTTGTGCGAAAAGGGGACATTGAGCTCGGTGCGCATGGCGGCTCCTTGGTGCTGCAGGTGCAAGTGGCTCAAGGATACCGCAGGGCGCAGACATCGCGGCGTTTTGCTGAGAAGTTGCGGTGCGGACTGATTGGTTATGCCGATGGATAGATCGGCAAGTAGATGGTCGGCTTTTGGCCAGTTGGGCGGTTGGAGCAGCTTGCGGCGCAGTTTTGTGCCTGGCTATTGTTGATGTTGGGGTATTGAATATGTTTGGCTGCCATTCGTCAGGTGAATTGATGTTGCGTTGCGATGACGGTTGGAACTGCCAGCGGATTTAGCGACATAAAACAAAACAGCCCAGAGGACATAGCCTCTGAGCTGCGAACATTTGGTGGGCGTTAGAAGATTTGAACTTCTGACCTCTTCCGTGTCAGGGAAGCGCTCTCCCCCTGAGCTAAACGCCCGATCAAGGGTGCGCAAGCGCGCAAGGGATAATATAACGGAGCCTGAACTCGGTGGCAAGAACATTTTTAAAAATCGCTTACATTGTGGAATTCGGGGGTCTTGTCATATCCATTTCAAAAGAGTCTGCTGCCGCGATTTGGCTGTCGCATAATGCAAGGCCGTTGCGGTGTCGAGCTATGGAAAGACGCCTGCGGAATTGTCCTACCGATAAGCGGACAAGCCTTCGGCTGGTGCCTTCGCCGTGGTAAGGTAAGCCGAATTGCTTCCAGACTGTTTCGGGGGAGTGGAATGAGCAAAGAGTGTGTCGAGCAGGTCGAAGGCGCAGGGGCTTCGGTGCCGATGACCGATATATCGAACATTGATGTGCCCGAGGGCACCGACGAGCTCAGCCGCAACACCCGTCGCGCGTGGCGCGACCGCCTTAACAGCGCCTCGACGCGCAAGATGATCACGGGCGTTCTGGCCACGCTGGTGGGTGGTTCGTTTTGGGGCTTCTCGGGTACCAGCGCGAGCTTTCTGTTCGATACCTACCACGTCGATACCCTGTGGCTCATGAGCGTACGTCAGATTCTCGCCGGCCTGCTGTTTATGGTCGTGGTCGTCGCGCGCGATCGCGCGCGCCTGGTCAAGCTGTGGACCACGCCTGCCGACCGCAAGCAGCTGCTGCTCTTTACCGCCTTTGGTCTGCTGTTCAACCAGTTTTGCTATCTTTCGGCCGTGCGCCTGACGAACGCCGGAACCGCGACGGTGCTCCAATGCCTGCAGCTGGTCATCATCATGGGATACACCTGCGTCATCGATCGCCGTATGCCGCGTCCGCGCGAGGTTATCGGCATTGGTCTGGCTCTGGGTGGAACCTTTTTAATCGCCACCGGTGGTGACCCCACCAGCCTGAATATCTCGCCGCTCGGCCTGATCGCGGGTCTCATGTGTGCGGTCAGCGCCACGTGTATGGCGGTGATTCCCGCCAAGATCCTGCCCGAATACGGCAGCCCCATCGTCACGGGCTCGGCAATGCTCACGGCGGGCGTGGTCTCGTGTGTCTTCGTGCAGCCCTGGGCGCATATGCCGACGCTCGACGCTGCCGGCGTCGAGGCGCTCGCGGTGTTCGTGGTTATCGGCTCGTTTTTTGCCTACATGCTTTATATGCAGGGCGTTAAGGACATCGGCTCGGTGCGTGCGAGCCTCATCGGAACCGTGGAGCCGGTTTCGGCGACTATCACTAGTGCCGTTATGCTGGGCACGGTATTTTTGCCGACCGACCTTATCGGCTTTGCCATGATCATCGTGATGATGTTCCTTACGGTGTAGCTGGCGCCGCCAAGACAGATAAGGTGTTGCGCCACATTTTCGCCAATTGATATCCGTGTCTGGAGTTTAGCTGTCGATGCCCAATATGCCATAAACTAGTAACGTTATGGACTTTTTCATTGCGACTCAATTGCGAGGATTTCTTTATGGCTGGTAATCACTTTAAGGGCAGCGACAGCGGCCGTCCTGCGGTTCCGCCGCGTTCGAACGGGACTGGAAAAGCCGGCATGCCGAGCGGAGCTGGTCAGAACAGTGCCGGTAAGCGCACGTCCCCGGGCGAGACGGCGATGTTTACCGCTCTGTATGAGCAGTCTCAGAAGGCCAAAAAGACCGGTCGAGCAAAAGGGAATGTCTTTGCGGGCGGTGCGACCCCCACATCGCAGCCGAGCGGGGCTCCTTCGACACCTGCGAACACCGCAGGCACTGCCAACGCCGCGAATGCCGCCGGCAACATTAATGCCGGCAATGCCGCCAACAATACCCCCTCTGCCGGTGGCGCGGGGCTTACGGGTAACCTTGGCACGATTTACACCGGCGCCTCCGAGACTGGCACGTTCGCCCGCCTGGATGATAGCGGTGCCGAGTTTGTGGGCTCGGGTTCCAAGGAAGATTATTACGATTTTGGCCTGAACTACGGCAACGACGCTTCGTCGAGTTCAACCTCGGACGGTCTGGTCCGTCATCGTCATCGCAAGGGCGAGCGCAAGAAGCGCCATGTTGGCGCCGTTGTCGCCGCCGTTGTCGCGGTGCTTCTCGTTGCGCTTGGTGCGAGTGGCTTTATGCTGCTCAACTCGGCAAAGACCGTAAAGGGCGAAGCGAAGGAGGCTGTCGAGATTGTCGGCGGCCTTAAGGATAAGGTCACGTCGGGCGATTTTTCGACGCTGCCCGACGATGCTAAGAAGATCGACGAGCTCTGCAATAGCATGAAGGCGGAGACCTCGAGCCCGCTGTGGACGGCGGCTTCGTTTATTCCGGTGTACGGCAGCGACATCAACGCGGCCCGTACCATGATCGACGCCCTGTCCGATGTTTCGAGCAATGCACTGGTTCCCATGGCCGACAACCTTTCGCAGGCCACGCCCGGCAAGCTGTTCCAGGACGGCATGATTAACGTGTCTGCGCTGCAGGCGGTCGCCGATTCGCTTTCCAGCAGCTCGAAGGTGTTCAAGAGCGCCAACGAGAAGATCCAGGGTATTGGCGATACGCATATTTCTCAGGTGACCGAGCTGGTTGATAAGGCCAAGGACGGCTTTGCCACCCTCAACGGCGCGGTTGACGCGGCGGAGAAAGTCGCCCCCGTCCTTCCCCAGATGCTCGGCGCCAACGGCCAGACGCGCAACTACCTTGTGTATGCCATGAACAACGTCGAGATTCGTGCCTGCGGCGGCTTTGGCGGTTCGCAGGGCCTGATTTCGGTCACCGACGGCCAGATGTCGATTGGCGAGTTTGTTCCCCGCATTGGACTCAGTGAGGATGAGGCGGTCGAGAGCGTCGACGAAGAGGATGAGGCGCTGTTCGGCAACCACAGTAACCTGTACAACTCGGGCAATACCTATTCGCCCGATTGGCCCCGCAACTCGCAGCGTGTCGCCGCGCTGTGGAAGTCCCAATATGGGCAGGACGTTGATGGCGTCGTCGGCATCGATCCTGTGTTCTTGCAGTACCTGCTGGGCCTTGTCGGTAATGTCTCGCTGCCCGATGGTACGGTCGTCGACGGTACCAACGCGGCGAAGGTTCTCATGCACGATGTGTATTGGAACTATCCGGTCGAGGAATCGGACGGCATCTTTGCAGCTGTTGCCAGCGCCGCCTTCGACAAGATTCTCGGTGGCATCGGTGACGTCGACGTTACAAAGCTTGTCGGTGCATTCGAGCGCGGTGCCGAAGAGGGCCGTCTGATTGCTTGGATGAGAAACGATGATGAGCAGAATGCCATCAAAGAGACGGGCATTGACGCTTCGCTACCCGATCCGGATGATCCGAGTGCCGATCCCGTTGCCGGCGTTTACTTTAACAACCTGAGCTTCTCCAAGCTCGACTGGTACCTGAACGCTGATACGCAGATTGGCCAGGGCGTCAAGAACGGCGACGGCACGTGCTCGTATCGCATCACCGTTACCCTGACGAACATCATGACGCAGGAGGAGGCAGGCAAGCTGCCTGATTACGTCGCGGCGAGCGCGCCCGATGCCGCGCGCGACGACGAGCGTCTGAATGTCTCGTTGTTTGCCCCGACGGGCGGCAACATCAGTGACCTTACGGTTGAGGGCACCCAGTTTGGTCTTGGCGCCGCTACGTGGCATGGAATTCCCTTCTATTCGGGCACCGTTGACCTGCATGCTGGCGAGACGACGACGATCACGTATACGCTGACCACGTCGGCCGAGGCGGGGGACAAGCCGCTTACGCTGCGTCAGACTCCTACATGCCAGGCGGCTCGCGACAGCGCGTCGGCGTAGGGTTTTTCTGGTAGCGCAGATAATCGAGTACCATTTTGGGGCGGACAGGCAATCTGTTCGCCCCTATTTTGTAAGGAGAGCGCATGAAGTACTTTGGCACCGACGGCTTTCGCGGTGAGGCCAACGTTGGGCTGACGGTAGAGCACGCTTATAAGATTGGCCGTTTTGTGGGCTGGTATTACGGCGCCAACCGCGAGCGCAAGGCGCGCGTCATCGTGGGTAAGGACACGCGTCGCTCGAGTTATATGTTCGAGGCGGCGCTGGTGAGCGGCCTGGTCGCGAGCGGTGCGGACGCCTATATGCTGCACGTGATCCCCACGCCGGGCGTAGCACATCAGACCGTGGAAGGCTGCTTCGATTGCGGCATCATGATCAGCGCGAGCCACAACCCGTTTTGCGATAACGGCATTAAGCTCGTTAATAGCGACGGTTTTAAGATGGACGAGGACGTACTGGAGCTCATCGAGGACTACATCGATGGCAAGAGCGAGGTGCCGCTGGCCACGGGCAACCACATCGGCGCCACGGTGGACTACATGCAGGGCCGCAACCGCTACATTGCCTCGCTCATCGCCAGCGCGAACTTTTCACTGCAGGGCGTCAAGATCGGCATCGACTGCGCCAACGGCTCGGCGTCCTCGGTGGCCAAGCCGGTGTTCGACGCGCTGGGCGCCGACGTGCGCGTGATCAATGCCGCGCCTGATGGTTTTAACATCAACGTCGACTGCGGCTCCACGCATATGGAGCGTCTGCAGCGCCACGTGGTGGAGCAGGGCCTGGACGTGGGCTTTGCCTACGACGGCGATGCCGACCGCTGCCTGGCCGTGGACGAGCGCGGCCGCGTGGTCGATGGCGACCAGATCCTGTACGTGTGCGGCGTGTACCTGAACAAGCACGGTCGCCTTTCGGGCGGTACCGTGGTTCCGACGATTGCCAGCAACTTTGGCCTGATCAAGTCGTTGGAGCTTGCCGGCCTGAGCGCCGTGACCAGCGGTGTGGGCGACCGTCACGTGTATGCCAAGATGCGCGAGGGCGGTTACAGCCTGGGCGGCGAGCAGACGGGCCATACGATCTTTGGCGATATCGAGCGCACGGGCGACGGCATTATGACCTCGCTGCGCGTGATGGAAGTGATCCGCGCCGAGCGCGAGACGCTCTCGCAGCTCACGGCTCCGTGCAAGCTGTTACCGCAGGCGCAGGTGGCTGTGCGCGTGGCGGACAAGGACGCCGCGCTCGAGAACATGGGCGTGCAGGCCGCCATCGCCGAGGCCGAGGCGTCGCTGGCGGACGAGGGCCGCGTGCTGGTGCGCAAGAGCGGAACCGAGTCGGTTATCCGCGTGCTGGCCGAGGCGCCCGACCAAGCATCCGCCGACGCCGCCATGAAGCGCATCGCCAACGCGTTGGAAGCTCTGTAGTTACGCGGTTTTACCAAACCGCGTAACTACTCGACGCTGCAAGCGGCCCCAAGCGGCAATCTGACGTTCAATTTCAAGGGCGCGACCAGAAGGTCAGCGCCCTTTCATTTCACGTCACCTTGCTCGCTTAGGGTCGTTTTCGCTGACGTTGCCAAGACATTGGCGTCAACATGGTTGACGTTGGCGATGGCGTGCTGGTCAATCCTTACAGCTCGTACAGCGTGGTGAACTTGTCCTGCAGGTAGCTGCAGTAGTAGCGGGCGTCAAAGTCCATGCCGCAGGCACCCTTGATGAGTTCCGGCGCGTCCTTGGCGCGGCCCCACTGCCAAATGTGCTCGCCCAGCCACGCGCGGACGGGTGCCAGATCGCCGCTCGCGCAGGCACCGGTAAGGTCGACGCCGTCGCGGCACATGGCCGGCACGAACATGGCGTCGTAGGCGCTGCCCAGCGCATAGGTGGGGAAGTAGCCAAACGAGCCGCCGCTCCAGTGCGTGTCCTGTAGGCAGCCGCGCGTGTCGTCGGGAACCGGAATGCCCAGGTACTCGTCCATAAAGCGATTCCAGAGCGCGGGGATATCCTTAGCCGTGGCCTCGCCGGCAAACAGCATGCGCTCGATCTCGTAGCGCACCATAACGTGCAGCGGGTAGGTGAGCTCGTCGGCCTCGGTGCGGATCAGCGACGGCTGCGCGATGTTCACGGCGTGGTAGAGCATATCCTCGTCTACGTTGCCGTAGACTTCGGGCGCGTGACGGCGCAGCACCTCGAGCAGCGGGCCCATAAAGGCGCGGCTGCGGCCCACGGTGTTCTCAAAGAAACGACTTTGGCTCTCGTGGATGCCCATGGAGGTGCCGCCCTCCAGGCACGTGCGCGCATAAGCCGGGTTCACGCCCAGCTCGTACATGGCGTGGCCGGCCTCGTGAATGATGCTGTAGACGTTGGAGATGCAATCGTCCTCATAGATGTGCGTGGCGATGCGCGCGTCGCCCACCGAGAAGCCCTCACTAAACGGATGCTCGGTAAAGGCGAGCGTGGTGTCGTCCAGGTCCAGCCCCACAAGCTTCATCAGGTCGAAGCTCATGGCGCGCTGGGCGGCCTCGGGCACATGCGCGTGCAAAAAGTCGGCAGTGGGCTGCTGGCCGCGCTCGCCGATGGCGTGCACGAGCGGCACGACCGTGGCCTTGACCTCGTTGCAAAATGCGTCGAAGCTCTCGGTGGAAAGGCCGCGCTCATACTGGTCGAGCCAAACGTCGTATGGATCGCGCTTGGGGTCCATGAGCTCGGCCTGATGCTTAAGTTGGGCGACGATTCTATCCACATAGGTCTCAAAGCTCGCCCAGTCGTTGGCTGCCTTGGCCTTGTGCCACACGGCGTCCGCCTCACAGGTGAGCCTGGTCCAGGCCTCGGCTTCTTCGGTGGGGATGGCACTGGCCTCACGTTGATCGCGGCCGAGCACACGGATCTCGTCGAGCAGCTGAGGGTCGTCGATTTTGCCGCCGGCGACGGTCTCGCGCGCTAACGAGCGTACGAGCTCAACGGACTTCTCGCTGGTCAGCAGCTTGTGATGCTCGCCGGCAAGCGTGCCCATGGCGTCGGCACGCGCTGCTGCGCCGTTGGCAGGAGCAATCGTCGCTCCATCGAACTCGGCAATCTTGAGCAGGTACTCGCGAGTCCACAGCTTGCCTTCGAGCTTGCGGAATTTTTTGACGGCCTTATCGACCTTCATGCCTTTGGATGTCTTGCCCGCTGCAGGCTCGGCCTTCTTATCGAGTTTCTTTCCCATACCTATATCCTTGATCTCGCAGGTCGAGCGCCACGGGTGGGCGTGCGGCCAGTTTGCACAGCTACCTGCCTTGTACCCAGTGCGAACAAAACGGAACGCGGCGATGCACACGCAGAATGTGTTATCCTATAGCCCAATGCGTTGACGGAGAGGGTTTTGCCCGCCGCGTCGCCGGCAAGAGAGGGAAGGTCATGGGCTGCAAGCCTTCCTGCGGTGGCAAGGGCCAAGCGTTCACTCCCGAGCAGCAACCTCAACGGGCGCGCGGCCAGCGGCGGCGAAGCCCCAGTAGGGAAGCCGTGAGCCTCGCGATAAGGGGCGCAGAGTGGGCACGGCGGGCCAGACATCCGCCGGGTCAAACAAGGTGGTACCGCGGAATTCAACCGTCCTTGGGCAATGCACATGCCCGAGGGCGGTTTTTTGTTACCGAACCGGGCCGCGTTTTCGCAACGCTGGGCGGCGGCAGTCGTCCCGGCGAGCGGGGAGCGCGAGAGACGAAAGGGAAGACATGAGTCTGATTGATGATCTGGTCAAACTCGAGGAAGAGGCCAAGGAGCTCGTCGCAGGCGCCGACGACGCCGCCAAGCTCGAGGCTGCGCGCGTTGAGCTGCTCGGCCGCAAGGGTCGCATTACCGGCCTGATGCGCATGATGGGCAAGCTCGCCCCCGAGGATCGTCCCGTGATGGGTAAGCGCGCCAACGAGATGCGCCAGCTGATCGAGGGCATGCTCGACGAGCGCAACACCGAGATGAAGGCCGCCGCCCTCAAGCACGCACTGGAGCACGAGGCCGTCGACATCACGCTGCCGGGCATCCGTCCGCAGATCGGTCACCAGCACCTGATCAAGCAGATCATCGAGGAGGCCGAGGACATCTTCTGCGGCATCGGCTACACCGTCGAGTCCGGCCCCATGGTCGACACCTCCTACTACAACTTCACTGCGCTCAACGCCCCCATGGATCACCCGAGCCGCTCGGCCCGCGACACGTTCTATGTGGTCGACAACAATCCCGGCAGCGTCGCGCATCCCGAGGCTCACGCCCACGGCGAGTCCGATGTGCTGCTGCGCACCCAGACCTCGGGCGTGCAGATCCACACCATGGAGTCGCAAAAGCCGCCCATCTACATGATCTGCCCGGGCACCGTCTACCGTCCCGATACGGCCGACGCCTGCCACCTGCCGCAGTTCAACCAGATCGAGGGCCTGGTCGTCGACGAGGGTATCACCTTTGGCGACCTGAAAGGCACGCTCGACTACTTTGTTAAGTGCATGTTTGGCGAGGACCGTAAGACGCGCTACCGCCCGCACTTCTTCCCCTTCACCGAGCCCAGCTGCGAGGTGGACGTGAGCTGCCACGTCTGCGGCGGCAAGGGCTGCAACTTCTGCAAGCACAGCGGCTGGATCGAGATCCTGGGCTGCGGCATGGTCGACCCCAACGTTCTTATCAACTGCGGCATCGACCCCGAGAAGTATACCGGCTTCGCCTTTGGCATTGGCGCCGAGCGCGTCGCGGCCCTGCGCTACGACCTGCCCGACCTCAGAACGCTCATGACGGGCGATATGCGCTTCCTGAACCAATTTTAGGCTTGCCCAGGCACCCCATCTTGGCGTTCAAACCGTCGCTCGCGTACCTTTAGTACGCGTCGCTCCTCTTTCACGCCAACCTGGGGGCACCTGGACAACCCTAAGGCGAACGTCTTCATTTGATACCCCTCCCTTTGCGGAGATTAAGAACTAGGAGAGCTACATGCGCGTTTCTTACGACTGGCTCAAGACCATGATCGATATTCCGGAGGATCCCAAGACCCTTTCGGACGAATATATCCGTACCGGCACCGAGGTCGAGGCAATCGACACCGTGGGCGAGTCTTTCGACCATGTGGTGACCGCCAAGGTGCTCACCAAGACCCCGCACCCCGATAGCGACCACATGTATGTGTGCTCGGTCGACGTGGGCGACAAGAACCTCGACGCCGACGGCAACCCCGCTCCGCTGCAGATCGTCTGCGGCGCGCAGAACTTTGAGGCCGGCGACCACATCGTTACGGCCATGATCGGCGCTGTCCTGCCCGGCGACGTCAAGATCAAGAAGAGCAAGCTCCGCGGTGTCGTGTCCATGGGCATGAACTGCTCCGCGCGCGAGCTCGGCTTGGGCGGCGACCACTCCGGCATCATGATCCTGCCCGAGGACACGCCCTGCGGCATGCCGTTTGCCGAGTACGTGGGATCGAGCGACACCGTGCTCGACTGCGAGATCACGCCCAACCGCCCCGACTGCCTGTCCATGATTGGCATGGCCCGCGAGACCGGCGCCATCTTCGACCGCGATTTCCACGTTGAGCTGCCCGCCATCAAGGCCGAGTCCGGCCGCGCGACCGACGACGAGCTTTCCGTCGAGATTGCCGACGAGGGCCTGTGCGACCGCTACGTTGCCCGCATCGTGCGCAACGTGAAGGTCGGCCCGTCGCCCGACTGGATGGTCAAGCGCCTCAACGCCCTGGGCGTGCGCCCGCACAACAACATCGTCGACATCACCAACTACGTGATGATGCTCACCGGTCAGCCCCTGCACGCCTTTGACCTAGACACCTTTGCCGAGCGCGAGGGCCGTCGCCGCGTGGTGGTTCGCGCTGCCCAGCAGGACGAGAAGTTCACGACCCTCGACGGCGAGGAGCGCGTGCTCGACGCCGGCATGGGCCTGATCACCGACGGCGAGCGCCCCGTGGCGCTGGCCGGCGTTATGGGCGGCATGGATTCCGAGATCGAGGACGACACCGTCGACGTGATGGTCGAGAGCGCCTGCTTCAATGCCGGCCGCACCTCGCACACCAGCCGCGACCTGTCGCTGATCTCCGATGCCTCCATCCGCTTTGAGCGCCAGGTCGACGAGACCGGCTGCGTGGATGTCGCCAACGTTACCTGCGCCCTCATTGAGGAGATTGCCGGCGGCGAGGTCGCTCCCGGCTGCATCGATGTGTTCCCCGCGCCCAAGACCATCGACAGCATTAAGCTTCGTCTGGCCCGCGTGCACGCCATTTGCGGCGCCGATATCGAGCCCGACTTTATCGAGCGCTCGCTCACCCGCCTGGGCTGCACCGTCGAGCGCGACGGCGAGGACTTTATGGTGACCCCGCCGAGCTTCCGCCCCGACCTGCCGCGTGAGATTGACCTGATCGAGGAAGTCCTGCGCCTGTGGGGCATGGGCCGCGTGACGGCGACCATCCCGGCTGCCAAGAACCACATCGGCGGCCTGACCCGCGAGCAGAAGCTCACCCGCAAGGTCGGTGAGATCCTGCGCGCCTGCGGCCTCAACGAGACCACGACCTTTGGCTTTGCTGCCCCGGGCGACCTGGAGAAGATCGGCATGTCCACCGAAGGCCGCGGTTGCCCCGTGGTGCTCATGAACCCGCTGGTGGCTGAGCAGACCGAGATGCGCCGCTCGCTGCTGCCGGGCCTGCTGCAGTCCGTGGCCTATAACGAGGCCCACGGCACGCCCAACGTGCACCTGTACGAGGTCGGCAGCCTGTTCCACGGTCGCGAGAACGCCAGCCTGCCCAAGGAGACCAAGTCCGTGGCGGGCGTGCTCTCGGGTCAGTGGAGCGAGCAGTCCTGGAACATGAAGTACCGCAAGCTGCGCTTCTTCTTTGGCAAGGGCATCGTTGAGGAGCTGCTTGCCCAGCTGCGCATCGAGAAGGTCCGCTTCCGTCCCGTCGAGGGCGAGGGCTACGCCTTCCTGCAGCCGGGTCGTGCGGCCGAAGTTCTGTCCGGCGGTACCGTACTGGGCTGGGTCGGCGAGATTCATCCCGAGGCGCGCGAGGCTATGGGCATTGACGAGGTCGTCGTGGCATTTGAGCTCGACCTGGACAAGCTGATCAAGGGCGCTCGCAACCAGGAGAACTATCGCGAGTTCTCGCAGTACCCGGCCGTTGAGCACGACCTTGCTATCGTGGTCGACAACGCCGTGACCTGCGAGGATCTTGAGCGCCGCATTACGAGCGCCGGTGGCAAGCTGCTCGAGGGCGTGCGTCTGTTCGACGTCTATCGCGATCCGGTCCGTATCGGCAAGGGCAAGAAGTCCATGGCCTTTGCGCTCACGTATCGCTCGGACGACCACACGCTTACCAGCGAAGAGGTCGAGAAGGCGCACCAGAAGATCGTCACCAAGGTGTGCAAGGGAGTAAACGGCGAGGTTCGCTCGTAATCCTTGCCGTTCGGAACCCGCCCCCTGCGGGGTTTTCACGGCAACGTCCTCGCCGCTTCGCGGCTGCGGGATGTTGCCTTAGAAAACCCCTCTCGGGGGCGGGTTTCTGCGTTAACCTTGTTGCGAGCGGACCGCACCTTCTTCCGGGTGACCGGAAAGTTGGGAGTGCATGGGCCTTTATTGGACGGTGCGTGGACCTGGGTTAATAACGTACGTATTGCAAGGGCGTGCTGCGTTGTGGGCGGTGCGCCTTTTTGTTAGTATGCAGAGTCGGTGTTACGGATTGTTGGAAACGTAACACGCAACGTTCTGATTGAGAGGGCTCATGCATATTCCCGATAATTATCTGTCCCCGCAGACCGATGCCGTTATGGCGGTGGCGATGGTGCCCGTTTGGGTCCATTGCATCAAAAAGGTACGCGCCACGCTCGATCGCGAGCACATGGCGTTCCTGGGCATTTGCGCCGCATTCTCCTTTTTGCTCATGATGTTCAACGTGCCGCTGCCTGGCGGCACCACTGGTCACGCTGTTGGTGGCGCGCTCATCACGCTGCTGCTAGGCCCCGAGGCTGCTGCCATTGCAGTCTCGGTTGCACTCGCGCTGCAGGCGCTGCTGTTTGGTGACGGCGGTGTTCTGTCCTTTGGCGCCAACTGCTTTAACATGGCCTTTGTGCTGCCGTTTACCGCTGCTATCGTGTTCCGTGCGCTCAACAGCCGTCTGCACGACAAGAGCTGGGGCACCTCGGCTTCTGCCATCGTGAGCGGTTGGGTCGGCCTGTGCCTGGCGGCCCTGTGCGCGGCAATCGAGTTCGGTATTCAGCCGATGCTCTTCACCAACGCTTCGGGCGCGCCGCTGTACTGCCCCTTCCCGCTGTCCGTGGCTATTCCGGCCATGTTGATCCCGCATATGCTGGTTGCCGGCGTGATCGAGGGCGTTGCGACGGCCGCCATCTACGGTTTCATTAAGAAGACGGCGCCGAGCGTTATCGTCGGGCCCGAGGCCGTCGATGGCCAGCTTGCTGCCGAGGGCGCTGCTGCCAAGAAGACCTCGCTGGTCCCCACGCTCATCCTGGTTGCCGTGCTTGTCGTGGCCACGCCGCTGGGCCTGCTGGCCACAGGTGACGCCTGGGGCGAGTGGGACGCCGAGGGCGCCGCGACCGCCGTTCAGGAGGCTGGCGACGACAGCCTGCAGGCTTCGGTCGGTCTCGATACCCCGACCTTTGCCGATGCCCTGCCCACGGGCGATTATCTGCAGGCCTATTCCGAGGAGCAGGGTCTTGGCTTTGCCGGCCAGGCTGCCATGTATATCCTTTCGGGCGTGATTGGCGTGGCGGTGCTCACCATCGTATTCCGCCTGTTCTCGCTGACGGTCAAGGAAAGCGGTGCTCATGGCAATAGCCGAGCTGCCTAGCTGGCTTGCGGCTGAGGAGCGATACGAGCCCGCGGGGGCTCGACATCGTGTGATGCAAAAGAACGTCCTGCACCTGGCGAGCCTGCTTGAGCGGGTTCGCCTGGGTGGAGGCGCGCACGAGGGCGGGTCGATGGTCGACCGCGCCCTTTCTTGCGTTTCGGCTCCGGTGCGCCTGGTGGGGATGTTCGTTTGCGTCCTGTGCGTGTGTCTGACACAGAGCCCGCTGTACCTCATGTCGATGGCGGCTATCGCGCTGGTGCTCGTTGCCGTGCGCCCCGTACGCGGGCTGCGGGCAACCTTTGTGCCGGCGCTTGACGCTGCGGGGCTCGCGGTGGTTCTGGCGCTGCCCGCCTTGCTGCTGGACGCTTCTGCCGCGGGCGCCATGCTCAAGATTGCGCTCAAGACCTTCATTAACGTGTCGCTGGTGCTGGGCGTTTCGTGGACACTCACCTGGAGCCGCATGTCGGCGGCGCTCAAGATGCTGCATTTACCCGACGAAGTTATCTTTACGTTTGATATGGCGCTCAAGCACATCGAGGTGCTGGGCCGAACGGCGCACGATCTGACCGAATCGGTCATGCTGCGCAGCGTGGGTCGCGCGCCTGAGGGGTTTTCGCGCACCGACTCGGTCGCGGGTATCATGGGCATGACGTTTATCAAGGCGATGGAATGCAGCCACGCGATGGACGAGGCTATGCTTTGCCGCGGCTTTGCCGGTGCGTATCCGGCGCCCGTGCGCGCCGGGTTTGGCTGGCGCGATGCGGTCTATGCGGCCGGCGTGGCGCTGCTGGCAGTGTTGTGCGCCGTGCTGTAGGCGCTGCTGGTTCTGGCTGGGGATGGAAATAGGGAAGGGCGACGTTTTGACGATCGATATGAATAGTGCGGCGGGCACGAACGGTGCGGGCGCCGAGGCAGCCCCACTCATCGAGTTGCGCGACGTAGTGTTCTCCTATGCGGGGCATACGGTTGTCGATGGCGTATCGCTGCAGGTCGATCGCGGTGAGCTTGTTGCGCTGCTCGGTCCCAATGGCTGCGGCAAGACGACGATCATGCGCCTTATCAACGGTCTTGAGCTCGCGGACGCGGGCACGTACCTGTTTGATGGGCACGTGATCGATGCGGCGTTTCTGAAGGATTCTGTGGCCGCTCAGCGCTTCCACCAGCGCGTGGGCTTTGTGTTCCAGAACGCCGATGCTCAGCTGTTCTGTGCCACGGTGGGCGAGGAAGTTGCCTTTGGTCCCGCTCAAATGGGTCTGCCGGCAGACGAGCTCGAGCGCCGCGTGCGCGATGCCATGGAGCTGTTCCGGGTTGCCGACCTGGCCGATGCCTCGCCCTATCAGCTCTCGGGCGGGCAAAAGAAGCGCGTGGCGCTGGCCGCAGTAGTGTCGATGAACCCAGATATCCTGGTGCTGGACGAGCCCACCAACGGGCTCGACGAAGATTCATGCGACATCGTTGTCAACTTCTTGCTGGCCTATGTTGCGGCGGGCAAGACGGTCTTGATGAGCACGCACCACCAGGATTTGGTGCGACGTCTGGGCGCCCGTGCGATCTATATCGATCGATACCACCACGTGGTCGAGGCACCCGTGCCGTCGTATGGAACCGAAAGCGGCGTCGTCGAATAGTCGAATAGTTGCTGCGTGGAGCATGCGTAGCCGCCCGCGCGGCTTTGCCGTGATGGTATAGTTATCCAGGTTTTTATGGGGGTGGCTATGCCAAGCTGGAACATTCATATCGCTCAAACGGAGCGTTTGCTGGAGCGCACCGGTGCGCTTGCCGATAGCGTCCGCGATCGCAACGCCTTTTTGTTTGGCTGCGTGGTTCCAGATATCTTTGTGGGCTATATGGTTCCCGGCATCGCCGATCCCATTCCGTACCGCATTACACACTTTGCCAAGCCCGAGCCTATTCCTAAGCCGCGCGAGCATGAGTTTTGGGATACCTATGTGGCGCCGTTGCTTAAAAGTTCGCCCGCCGGTGCACCGGCTGCGGCGACCTCGATTGTCGAGGAGCGCGGGCGGCTGAATCGCGTGCACTGTCCTCAGCGCTATAAGGATGCCGAGCCGGTTGCCGGGCCGGATGCCGGCGAGTTTTCGCTGGCATCCGAGGACGTGGCACAGTCGTTGCTCGATTTAACACTGGGCGTCTGGTCGCATTTGGTGGCCGATACCGTGTGGAACACGCGCGTGAACCAGTATCTGGAAGCGCACGGCGGCAAGCCAAGCGAGGAATTCCGCATTAAAAAGCAGGGTGACTTTGACTGGTTTGGCAAGACGCTCGGCATCGTTTCCATCCCGCGTGCGACCGATCGCCTGTATACTGCGGCGACGCGTTTTGGGCAGTATCCCATTCAGAAGGAGTATGTGCTCAAGACCATCGGCGTTATGCACGAGATCGTGCGCGAAAACCCCGGTGAGCCCGATCATCCGCCATACCGCCTACTGACCGAGGAATTCTTCGACGCAACGTTTACCGAGGTTATCGAGCTGACCGAGGCGGGATTTACGACTCGCGCTGCCGCTTCTGACGTTCCCGCAGTCCCTCTGATCACTAGCTGCTAGCCGGCCGGCTTAACGGTGAACAGTTCATCCCAATTGACCAACAGCTCCCGTCGCAGGGCATCTTCGGCGGTGCGTTCCTGTTTGGTCTTTGGGGTGTAGGGGAGCTCGGCCTTTTTATGGATGAGCTCGGCGATGTTGTTAAAGCTCTTCTTGTCTTTGATCTGTTCGTAGGTAATTTGGATGACGTCGTAGCCCATGCTTGTGAGAGCGGTGGTTCGCTCGACATCGGAGAGACTTGCGGCCTCGCTGTCGTGAGCGGAGCGGCCTTGGCATTCCAGGATGACGCCCATGCTGTCGGTATTGCTCTCGATGAGGATGTCGGCGTAGCAGCAGGTTTTGTCATACAGCGAGCGCGCGGCTTCACTGAGTGGGATGCGCACGTTGTTCGCGATATGGACGCCTAGGCCGCCCTCGTCACGGGGGAGCGAGACGAGCATGGAGGTCTGAACTTCGAAGGGCGAGGCAGTCTGCCCCGTCATGCGTTCGGTTGCCCAGCGGAGCTGTTTGACGCCACGCAGGCCTGCGGCCTGCTTGGCGAACGCGGCGATATCCGCCGCGTTCAGGAGCGGTGTGCGCTTCCACAGGTTGGTGTCGTTGCCATTGACGTCGTTAACTCGTTCCCAACCACAGTTAGGCGGAATGAGCTTAAGCGAGATAGCTTCATCGAGTTGTTGCTGCGTTCGCACGCAGGGCTTAAACACTGCAAAGGAGCCGCACATCTCGTAACAGGCCATGAGTAATTGGCTACGTGAGACCTGCGTAGCAAGGTTGAGCAGCGTAAACTCCGGCGACGTGACATCAAATCCATGCTCAGTCTGCCTAAACGAGCCGGGAGGTGGCTCTTGAGTCAGGAGGTGCGATTTGAACAGGCTTCGCGACCCGGATTGTGCCCGGGTGAATACAAGCCTGTGAAGCGGGGCGTGAAGCAGGTCTTTTATAACCGCATGGCTTCCGAGGCCGCAACATCTGCGATCCATAGTGCCAAGGCTAATGGCAGGGTAAAGACCCAGTATTTGCGGCGGAATGCGGTGATAGTAAAAAGCAGTTTGGCCGCATAGTGTCAGGTCCACGATGCCCTCCTAGCTGAAAAACGTGCCTATGGATTAAGGAGTGCCAGTGTCAATTCGGAAGTATGCGGCAAAATCTGAACCCTGTGAGCAGACCTGGCTTTTGAGGCTAGTTTATCAGGCATTTTGTTGCGGAAAAACGGGGAGTGCTCGGAGGTCCCAGAATTTGCCGCATACTTCCGAAAACGTGGCTGATTTTGACCTTGCTAAAACGATTTAGCAGTTCTGCAAGGGGTGTGGGCTTGCCGCCGGGCGAACACTTTTGGAGCCAGGAGTCCTAGTTCTGGGCCTTGAAGGGCGGATTTCGTGCTTTTGGTAAAGAAATGGGCGCGTGTTTTGCCGTGCCCCGGCATCGGCATACAGAAAAAGGGCCCGGAAGGCAAAGCCTTCCGGGCCCTTTGCAATGCAAATCTGCTTGCAAGTGCGATTTAGCGCACCTGAGCGACGTAAGCGACGTTGGTCGAGGAGACCTTGTCCTCGAGCTGGACGCTCATGCGGGGATCGCCGGCGGTAGCGACGGTCAAATCGCCGGCCTCGACGTAGCCGAGCTCCTTAGCGGTCTCGATTGCCTTGACAATCGTGCCGTTGACGGTGCCCTGGGTAATCTCGGCCTGGTGCGGGATAACGCCCCAGTACATGATCATCTGCTGGACGGCCCACTCGTGGCGGGAGAACGCGCAGATCGGCATGTTGGGACGGAAGTGCGAGATCAGGCGAGCGGTACGGCCGGTGGTCGTCGGCACGGTGATGCACTTGGCGCCAACGGTGGTGGCCATGTTCACAGCGGACATACCCACAACGTTGTTGACGACGCGGGTGCCGTGAGCGTCGGCCGGAACCTCGAGCGGAGCGTGAGCCGGGAGGTACTTCTCGGTCTCCATGGCGATGCTGGCCTGCATCTTGACGGCCTCGACCGGGTACTTACCGGCAGCGGACTCGCCGGACAGCATGACGGCGTCGGTGCCGTCGTAAATTGCGTTAGCAACGTCGGCAACCTCGGCGCGCGTCGGGCGCGGGTTCTGCTGCATGGAGTCGAGCATCTGCGTAGCGGTGATGACGGGCTTGTAGGCCGCGTTGCACTTGGCGATGATCTCCTTCTGGATGTGCGGAACGAGCTCGGGCTTGATCTCGATGCCCAGGTCGCCACGGGCGACCATGATGCCGTCGGAAGCCTCGAGGATCTCGTCGAAGTTCTCGACGCCCAGGGCGCACTCGATCTTCGGGAAGATCGTCACGTGCTCGCCACCGTTCTCGCGGCAAAGCTCGCGGATGCCGCGGACGGACTCGCCGTCACGGATGAAGGAGGCGGCGATGTAGTCGATGTTCTCGGTCAGGCCAAAGAGGATGTCCTGACGATCGCGCTCGGTGATGGCGGGCAGCGAGATGTTGACGTTGGGCATGTTGACGCCCTTGCGCTCGCCGATCAGGCCGTCGTTCTTGACGACGCAGGTCATGTCCTGGCCGTCGACGGACTCGACCTCGAGGGCAACCAGACCGTCGTCGATCAGGATGAGGGAGCCCTTCTCGACCTCGGAGGGCAGAGCCAGGTAGTCGAGGGAGATGTGCTCAGAAGTGCCGTGGAAATCCTCGGACGTGGGCTGAGCGGTGACGACGATCTTGTCACCAGTCTTAACGGCAACCTTCTTGCCGTCGACCAGAAGGCCGGTGCGGACCTCGGGGCCCTTGGTGTCGAGCAGGATGCCGACGGGCAGACCGAGCTCCTTGGAAATACGACGGACGCGCTCGATGCGACCGTGGTGCTCGTCGTAGGAGCCGTGCGAGAAGTTAAAACGGGCGACGTTCATTCCCGCCTTGATCATCTCGCGGATGGTCTCGTCGCTATCGCAGGCGGGACCCATGGTGCATACAATCTTGGTGCGCTTGTACATTCAGACCTCCATCTGACATCGTCTTGCGCTGATAGATAAACCATAAGAAATAAAACCGAGAAGATTATAACGAATTGCCGACCGAATACCCCTAAAAATCGACCGTACGCCGATTAAGAAGTTCATTTTTTACTCCAAAAAGGCTAAAGGAAAAACTTTTATCAGGTGCTCTTAACGCTGCTATCTGGGAGATATTTCAGTTAGACGATGTGGCTAAGAAAAAACGTTTTACCAACATTGAGCATCACACCGTCTGCACCGTTGTACCTGACCGTGTTTCCAAATGGAATGATTTTGGCTAAAAGCGCCGCCTTGGGGTACCATAGCTCCACTATCAACTGCCGCTCAGCACGGCAGCCTTGATGAGCCCTTGCCCTTCTCCTGGGAATTATGATCGGGCATCAATCTGCTGAGTGGCCCGAATCCCAGGAGGGGACTCTATATGCAAAAGGAATACCTGTCCGCCGCGGCGGAGGTGCTCAGCGACCAGGGTGTCGATGAGAACCTCGGCCTGAGCAACGACGAGGCGTCGTCGCGTCTCGCCAAGACAGGCCCTAACAAGCTCGAGGAAGCCGAGAAGACGCCGTTGTGGAAGCGCTTCTTTGAGCAGATGGCCGACCCCATGGTCATCATGCTGATCGTGGCTGCCGTCATCAGCGCGCTTACAGGCATGGTCAAGGGCGAGCCCGACTTTGCCGATGTCGCCATCATCATGTTCGTCGTTATCGTCAACTCGGTGCTGGGCGTGGTCCAGGAGGCCAAGAGCGAGGAGGCCCTCGAGGCCCTGCAGGAGATGAGCGCGGCGCAGTCCAAGGTTTTGCGCGACGGCAGGCTCGTACACCTGCCGAGTGCCGAGCTCGTGCCAGGCGACGTGATCATGCTCGAGGCGGGCGACTCCGTCCCGGCAGACTGCCGCGTGCTCGAGAGCGCCACGATGAAGATCGAGGAAGCCGCCCTGACCGGCGAGTCCGTGCCCGTAGAGAAGCACGCCAACGTGATTGAGCTCGCCGCAGGCACCGACGACGTGCCGCTCGGCGACCGCAAGAACATGTGCTACATGGGCTCTACCGTGGTGTACGGCCGCGGTCGCGCCGTCGTGGTCGGCACCGGCATGAACACCGAGATGGGTAAGATTGCCGGCGCTCTGGCCGAGGCCAAGGAAGAGCTCACGCCTCTGCAGGTTAAGCTCGCCGAGCTCAGCCGCATCCTTACCATCATGGTGATCGTCATCTGCGTCGTGATCTTTGGCGTTGACATCCTGCGTCACGGCGTGGGCAACGTCCTTACCGACCCGACCGCGCTGCTCGACACCTTTATGGTCGCCGTCTCGCTTGCCGTCGCCGCCATTCCCGAGGGCCTGGTTGCCGTCGTGACCATCGTGCTTTCGCTCGGCGTGACCAAGATGGCCAAGCGCCAGGCGATTATCCGCAAGCTCTCTGCCGTCGAGACCCTTGGCTGCACGCAGACCATCTGCTCCGACAAGACCGGTACCCTTACCCAGAACAAGATGACCGTCGTCAAGCACGAGCTTGCCGCGCCTAAGGAGAAGTTCCTGGCCGGCATGGCCCTGTGCTCCGATGCCCAGTGGGACGAGGAGCTGGGCGAGGCCGTGGGCGAGCCGACCGAGTGCGCGCTCGTCAACGACGCCGGCAAGGCGGGCCTAACCGGCCTGACCGCCGAGCACCCGCGCGTGGGCGAGGCCCCGTTCGACTCGGGCCGCAAGATGATGTCCGTGGTCGTCGAGACCCTGGACGGCGAGTACGAGCAGTACACCAAGGGCGCGCCCGACGTGGTGATCGGCCTGTGTACCCATATCTACGACGGCGACAAGGTCGTTCCACTGACCGAGGAGCGTCGTGCCGAGCTCGTGGCCGCCAACAAGGCCATGGCCGACGAAGCCCTGCGCGTGCTGGCGCTGGCAAGCCGCACCTACACCGAGGTCCCGGCCGACTGCAGCCCCGCCGCGCTCGAGCACGACCTGGTCTTTTGCGGCCTGTCCGGAATGATCGACCCGGTCCGCCCCGAGGTGGCCGACGCCATCCGCGAGGCGCACGATGCCGGCATCCGCACCGTCATGATCACGGGCGACCATATCGACACCGCCGTGGCAATCGCCAAGCAGCTGGGCATCGTCACCGACCGCAGCCAGGCCATCACCGGTGCCGACCTCGACCGCATGAGCGACGAGGAACTCGACGCGCATATCGAGGACTACGGCGTGTACGCCCGCGTCCAGCCCGAGCACAAGACCCGCATCGTCGAGGCCTGGAAGTCGCGCGACCAGATCGTTGCCATGACGGGCGACGGCGTCAACGACGCCCCGTCCATCAAGCGCGCCGACATCGGCGTCGGTATGGGCATCACCGGCACCGACGTCACCAAGAACGTCGCCGACATGGTGCTTGCCGACGACAACTTCGCCACCATCATCGGTGCCTGCGAAGAGGGCCGTCGCATCTACGACAACATCCGCAAGGTCATTCAGTTCCTGCTTTCGGCCAACCTTGCCGAGGTCTTCTCGGTGTTCATTGCCACGCTCATCGGCTTTACCATCTTCCAGCCGGTGCAGCTGCTGTGGGTGAACCTGGTCACCGACTGCTTCCCCGCGCTCGCGTTAGGGATGGAGGACGCCGAAGGCGACATCATGAAGCGCAAGCCGCGCAACGCCAAGGACGGCGTCTTTGCCGGACATATGGGTCTGGACTGTGTGGTCCAGGGCCTGATTATTACCGTGCTGGTGCTGGCGAGCTTCTTTGTGGGCGTGTACTTTGACATGGGCTACATCCACATCGCCGATATGATTGCCGGCAATGCCGACGAGGAAGGCGTGATGATGGCGTTCATCACGCTCAACATGGTCGAGATTTTCCACTGCTTCAATATGCGCAGCCGTCGTGCGTCGCTGTTCACCATGAAGAAGCAGAACAAGTGGCTGTGGGCTTCCGCCGCGCTGGCGCTGGTGCTGACGGTGATCGTAACCGTGCAGCCGACGCTTGCCGAGATGTTCTTTGGCCCCGTGACGCTTGAGCTCAAGGGCGTTGTCGCTGCCCTGGGCCTGGCCTTCCTGATCATCCCGCTGATGGAGATCTACAAGGCGATCATGCGCGCGGTCGAGAAAGAGTAACGTACCTGTCCGGGCCCGACCGCCTGCGGGGTTTCCACGGGCACGTCCTCGCGCTTCGCGCTGCGGGATGTGCCCTTTGGAAACCCCTCCCGGCAGGCGGGCCCTGCGGTAACGTTGCTGGCTTCTCTCGCGCGGATGAAAAAGACTGAGAGAAAGTTTGTGAGCCGGTCGAGCATTTGCTCGACCGGCTCTTTTGATTTAGGGCTTTGCCCGGCCAGCTCTTTTTGATTTAAAATACCTGCTCAGTTGTGATTTATGGTGCTGGGAGGCGCTTGTGGGCAAGGCTAAGGCTAAAGCGAAGAAAAAGACGACGGGGGCGCGGGCTAAGCGCGATCGTCGTCGGAAACTCGCGACCGAGGCTCCCGCATCTGCTGAGGAGCTGCTGGCAAGCGTGCCGGGACTCGACGCGCTGCAGGACGTTCCAGCGTTTGATGACCTGCCGGTCGATGCGGCTCAGCAGGCTGCCTTCGATGACTTTTGCGCTCAGGCCGAGGAACCCGAGCAGATGCAGCTGGGCGCCGTGGTGCGCCTGGACCGCGGGTTTCCGCTGGTGGCGACTGCCGACGACACCTTCCGTGCCGAGCACGCCGTGGGGTTTGCCAAGTTGCGTGGCGAGGACGAGGTCCTGCTGCCTGCCGTGGGCGATCGTGTGGCGGTGCGCCGCGCTCCCGGGCACGATATGGGCGTGATTGAGTGCGTGCTGCCGCGCCGTACGAGCTTTGAGCGTTGGCGCGGCCGTGCCCGCGGAGAGCGCCAGGTGCTCTGCTCCAACGTGGATAGCGTGCTAATCGTGCAGGCGCTCGGTGCCGGCGAGGTGCTGCTCGACCGCGTGGCGCGCTCGCTGGTGTTGGCGCTCGACTGCGATGCCGAACCGGTGGTGGTGCTCACCAAGGCCGATCGCTGCGATGCCGAGGAGCTCGAGCGCGATCTGGACCGCGTGCGCCGCCTGGTGGGTCCGGACGTGCGCGTGATCGTGACGTCCTCTGCCGAGGGCCGCGGCCTGGACGAGGTCCGTGCCTGCGTGCCCGCCGGGAGCTGCGCCATGATTCTGGGCGAGTCGGGTGCCGGCAAGTCGACGCTGCTCAATGCACTGCTGGGCCACGATACGTTGGCGACCGGCGGTGTGCGCGAACGCGACGACCAGGGCCGTCACACTACCGTCGCGCGCGTGATGGTGACGCTGCCGGGCGACGCCGGCGTGATCGCCGATGCCCCGGGCCTGCGCAGCCTACCGCTCGTGGGTCACGAGCGGGGACTGGCCCGCGCCTTCCCCGAGATTGTCGAGGCATCGCGCGCGTGCCGGTTTGGCGATTGCACGCATACCCATGAGCCAGGTTGCGCCGTTCGCGAGGCCGAGGACGCCGGGCAGATCGACAGCCTGCGTCTGGAAACGTTCCAAAACTTGGCGTCATCCATGCGCGTGAGCGCTCAAATGCTCGATCCCGATGTCCATCTGTAATTGATTTTTCCTATGACAGCCGTCTCCCAACTGTTCGGGAGACGGCTTTTTGCTGCGGAAAAGTCTCGAAACATGCAGTTTGCTGACGTGCCGACCAAAACCTTGCCACGAGCTTGACGGGCTGGTCGGCTTTTGGTCAGCGATTGGTTTGACATCGAAAACCAAGATCGCGATTGCGCCGCTTTGCACTCTGACCGCCCAGACAATGGTGGTACGGGCATTCGCCCGGCACTGCCATGAGAGGAGCGGCCGTGAACAAGAGCAAGCGCATCGCCATCAGTCTGGTCGCGGGCGTGCTCGCTGCTCTGCTCTGCATGGTTTACGGCTCGTCGATCCGCTCGCAAGCCGAACAGGTCCAGGCTGAGACCTTGGCCAAGTACGGTGGCGATCGCGTCGAGGTTTGCGTCGCGGCGCGCGATATCGATGTGGGCGAGACCCTCGATGAGACCAATGTCATAACCCAGGAATGGCTGACGAGCCTGCTGCCGCGTGACGCGGCGACCGAGCTGCGCCAGGTGCGCGGCGACGTGACGACTTCGCGTATTCCCAAAAACGCCGTGATCTGCAATGTCTACACCAAGGCCGAGAGCCGCAAGCTCGAGGTGCCTAAGGGCAAGGTCGCCGTTTCGGTGGCGGTCGATGCCGAGCACTCGGTCGGCGGCGCTACGGGCGTGGGCAGCTACGTGGATGTGTATGTGCAAAAAGACGGCGTAACCGATCGGCTGTGCGGCGCGTACGTGATCGATACCAGTGAGGATTCCGGTGCCACGCGCGAGGGCAAGATCGAATGGGTGACGCTGGCGGCTGACCCCGAAGACGTCAAGGAACTGCTGGGAGCCTCGGGCAAGGGAACGGTCAGCTTGACGATTCCCGCCACGGCGCGCGGCAAAAAGAGCGGAGGCGACGAGTGATGAAGGCGATCTGGCTTGCGTGCTGCGCGTGCGGCGATTACGGACTGTTGCAGCGGGAAGTCGAGGGCCGTGATGTGGGTGCACAGGTGCTTCGCGTGGGTGACCTGGACGGGCTGGTTTCCATGGCGCGGGCGTTTCCGTCGCGCCGCGGGGCCGCCATCATCGCGGCGTCTCTGTTTGATACCGAAGATGTGCGCAAGACTGTTGCGCGCCTGACGGCCGAAGGCCGCGTGAGTCGCGTGGTCGTGTTGATAGAAGCGCTCGATCCGTCGGATATCGAGGGGCTGTTTCGCGCGGGGGCGACCGAGGTCATCGCTGCACACAGTATATGCGGCAACGGGCGCGCGGGCGAGGGAGCGGTTGATTCCGATCGGCGCATGACGATTGAGCCCGATGCTTTTGTTGATAGGGAACCCGGGGCGCCTCGCGCTACAAGAGGCCCGCGTGTTGATGATTATGGAAAAGCGGAAGCCGAGCATGGTCGGCGCCCCCGGAACCCCCTTGTATACGATGACGCTGGAGGGCTGGCGCAGCATGCTGGCGACTCCCCGGCAGTAGATATGGGATACGTGCACGGCGTGAATCTGGCGGATGAACTCGACGAAGTTGAGGGCCTTGCCGGGTGCGGCGAGTTGTCGCTGATGCAGCATGAGCAGATTGCGCAGAACGAGCCTGCCTCGCAGACCGAACAAGCAGCCATGCCGGCTTGGACGCAGCACGTGGTTGCGGCGGGGGAGACGGGGACGCTGTCACCGACGCCCGCCCCGCCGCCTCCGATGCCGCTGGCAGACGCTGCCGCTCCGCCGCATCGAGCTCCAGTCATCTGCGCTATTTCGGGTTCGGGCGGTTGCGGCAAGTCGACGATCGTTGCCACCATGGCACACACATCGTCGCTGTTGGGCTTGCGTGCCGCCGTGCTCGACCTGGACCTGATGTTTGGAAACCTTTACGACTTGTTAGGCGTCGATGCTCCGCGCGATATGGCGGCACTTATCGAGCCGTCGGCAGCGGGCACGCTCACCGAGCCGGATATCGTAGCCGCTTCGATGCGCGTGGCGCCGGGCGTTACGCTCTGGGGTCCCGTCGCGGCGCCCGAGCAAGCCGAGCTCATGGCACGTCCGGTGGAGCTACTGCTTGATGTCCTGCGTCGCGAATCCGACGTGGTCTTTATCGATACCTCGGTCTTTTGGGGCGACGCCGTGGCGGCTGCGGTGGCGGCGAGCGACCGTTGCCTGGTCGTTGGCGATGCGGCGGTGTCGTCCGCGGCATCGGCATCGCGCGTCATTGAACTGGCAGGTCGAGTAGGTGTGCCGCGCACGCGCATGAGCGCCGTGTTCAACCGGTTCGGTGCGCGCGGGGCAGACGAGGACGTCGCCATGCGCTTTGAGATTGCCTGTGCGTTGAGCTCCAAGATTCGTATCGCCGATGGCGGGCAGGATCTCGCCGCGCTCATGGCGTTTGGGCGCGCTGACGAGGCAGTGGGGCAGACCAGCGCTTTTGCGACTAGCGTGCGTGAGGCCACGCGCGAGATGCTCGTGGAACTGGGGTGCGCCGTCGGCCCTTGGAGCGATATGGTCGCCGACCGTGCAACGCGCACCGAACGCCCGCGTATCCGCCTTCCCTGGTCGCGCGAGGGTGATCAGCGATGAGCCTGCAAACGAGGATTAAGGCTGCCGGTGCTGCGGCGGCGGCAGCGCCTGTAGATGCGGGGCGTCGCCGCGCCGTGAAACGACGCACCAAGCGCGCCGTGATGGACCGCATGGGTTACGACGAAGTGGCGCGTATCAGCGCCTATATCGACCCGGCACTTGCCCGCTCGGAATTGCGTCCTGCGGTGGAGGCGGCGCTCAATGTTGAGGAGCCGACCGATCTCGCGACGCCCGAGCGCGAGACCATCATCGACGAGATTTTGGATGACGTGGTGGGCTTGGGGCCGTTGCAGCCGCTCATCGAGGACGACACCGTTACCGAGATCATGATCAACGGCTGCCGCTCGGCTTTCTTTGAACGCGGCGGCGTTTTGTACCCCATCGAG
The DNA here is from genome assembly GCA_958415665.1 of uncultured Collinsella sp. Lineage (GTDB taxonomy): Bacteria > Actinomycetota > Coriobacteriia > Coriobacteriales > Coriobacteriaceae > Collinsella. The sequence continues at coordinate 31,635 of CATYZK010000013.1, forward strand.
CATGCGTTTGAGGATGATGAGCAGATCCGTGTGCTTATCGACCGCATTATCTCGCCACTTGGCCGCCGTATCGACGAGCGCAGCCCCATCGTCAACGCCCGCCTCAAAACGGGCTATCGCGTCAACGCGGTGATTCCGCCTGTGGCGATTGACGGACCGATTCTCACCATCCGAAAGTTCTCGGACCGTATCTGCTCGCTGGACGAGCTCGTGGGGTTGGGATCGCTGCCGCTTTGGTATGCGCAGCTGCTGTCGTGTGCGGTGTCGCTGCGACAGGACCTGGCGGTTGCGGGAGGCACGGGATCTGGTAAGACCACCCTGCTCAACGCGTTGTCATGTGAGATTTCCATCGGCGAGCGCATCGTGACGATCGAGGACTCTGCCGAGCTCAAGTTTGCGCATCATCCGCACGTGGTGCGCCTAGAGGCGCGCGAGGCTTCAATTGAGGGCGAGGGCGCGGTGACGATCCGCGACCTGGTAACTAATGCCCTACGCATGCGCCCCGACCGCATCGTGGTGGGCGAGGTGCGCGGTGCCGAGTGCTGCGACATGTTGCAGGCCATGAACACGGGCCACGACGGGTCGCTCACCACACTTCATGCGGGTTCAGAACAGGAGACCGTGGTGCGTCTGACGTTGCTTGCACGTTATGGCATCGATCTGCCGAGCGAGCTCATCGAGGAGCAGATTGCCATGGCGCTCGACGGCATCGTGATGTCCGAGCGCCACGCCGATGGCAGGCGTTTCGTCTCCTCGTATTCGGGGGTGCGACGCGCCGCATCGGGTGGCGTAGAGCTCGAGCGCTATGTGACGTTCGATGCCGCCGAGCGCACCTGGACGCTTGACCGCGAGCCGCCGTTTATCGCAGAAGGCCTGCGGTCGGGGACGCTCACACAAGAGGAGGTGGACGAATGGAGATCACTGTGCCCCTCGTCGTAGGGGGCTTGGCAGGGCTTTCTGTCGCGACGGCGTGCGGGGCGGAACCTCGTGTGCCGCAGGTACCGCCGGCGGAGCTGGCACGTCAGGCGCTCGAGACGGTGGCAGAGAAGCTGCCGCGTGAGCTGGTGGAAAACGATCTGCTGAAAAAGATCGCCCGTTCGTGGGCATCGCTGGCTCCGGCGCATCGCCTTGGCCTCGTGATCGAAGATGCTTCGGGACGTTTGGCGTTTCTGCTGCTATCGAGCGGTGTCTGCTGCGTTTTACTAACGATGGTGTCGTTATCGCCCCTCGGATTTGCCTTGGGATTTGTTGCTCCGTTTGCCGTTGGCGCCGCTCGGGATGGCTTTGAGAGCCGGCGCGAGCAACACGATGCAGAAGAGGCAATGCCCGAGGCGTTTACCGCACTTTCCATGTCGCTTGCCTCGGGACATTCGCTGGCCCAGGGCATGCGCTTTGTGGGCGCTCATGCGCAAGAGCCAGTGCATACCGAGTTTTTGCGGGTGGCGGCGGCGATCGATTGCGGCATCTCGGCGACCGACGCGCTCGATGACTTGCTCGTGCGTATCGACGCCCCCGGTCTTTCGCTTGTGACCTTGGCGCTTAAGGTGTCTCAGCGCACCGGCGCTCCGCTTGCCGACTTACTGTCCGAGGCGTCGAGCATGGTGGGGGAGCGCATTGAGCTCAAGCGCCGCCTGGATGTTAAGACGTCGCAGGCTCGCATGTCTGCGCATATGGTCGCGGCGATGCCGGCGGGCATGTGCGCGGTGTTGGCGCTGCTTTCGGCAGATTTTCGTCGCGGTCTTGCGACGCCTGCCGGCGCGGGCGCTGTGGTGCTGGGTCTTGCCCTCAACGCCGTTGCCCTGGTGGTTATCCGGCGCATTATGCGGGTGGAGCTATGAGCGCCCCGGTTGCAGTTGCGGCTTGCCTGTGCGCCCTGAGTGTATTTGTCGCGACGGGTTTGGATCGGGCGGATGCACGCAAGATCGCAGGGGCCTGCAAGCGCGAGGCGGTGCTGGTCGCTGCCGCGGGTCGCTCGGTGGTCGATGCTCTGACCGCGCGAGTGAAGGGCGCGGTTGGAGCGGGCGGCCCGGCGCGAGTGTCGCTCGGCGAAGTGTCCGAGATGATCGATGTTGTGCGCTTGGGTCTTTCGGCCGGTCTTTCGTTTGATGCGGCGCTTGAGATTTTCTGCGCCAACCGCCGGTCAGTGCTGGCTCTTCGCCTTGAGCGCGCCTGCATGGCGTGGCAGGTGGGCGTGGGCACGCGTGAGGACGAGTTGTTGGCCGCCGCGCGCGACCTGGACGTGCGAGCGCTCGAGACCTTTGCCATCACGGTGGGGCAGGCGCTCGCCCTGGGTGCCCCACTTGCCGAGACGCTGGCCGCTCAAAGTCGCGAGATCCGTGCGGCTCATCGCGCCGCGGTCGAGCGCGAGATCGAGCGTGCACCCGTCAAGCTGCTGATTCCCACCGGCACGCTCATCTTGCCGGCGTTGCTTCTGTCCATATTGGGCCCGCTGCTGGGAGCAGGCGGGATGATGTAGGGAGGAATACATGAACACGATGACTGACGCTGCTGGCAAGGTCCAGGGCTGGGCGTTTTGCCGGGCGGCACATGTTCGTCAGCGCGCCAAGGAACTATTGCAGGAGGAGAGTGCACAGGGTACCACCGAGTATGCCATCTTGGTCGGCGTGCTCGTGGTGATCGCGATTATCGCCATCGTCGCATTTAAGGGCAAGGTCCAAGATCTATGGAATGCTATCAGCGAGGGCATCAACAGCCTGTAGAGGGCGAGCGCCCCATCGGGGTGCTGCTGGTGTTTGCTTGCCTGACCGTGGCGATAGCGGCGGTGCTTTGGGGGCTTAACGCCGCGCGGCAGCAGCGTCCTGGGACCGCCTCCGATTTGGGCTCAGATTCGGCGGTGGCGTCTCAAAAAGATGAGATGCGAGATGCGGACGATTCGGATGTCGCTGTCACGGCGCAAACCTTTCTGCGGACGCTCGACAAGCGGTCTGGCACTGCGACGGATTCGCCTGAGGGCAACGCGATTGCGGTCCGGCTTGCATGGTCCGAGGACCGACCGATGACCGAAGCGGCGGCGGATATGCTGCGTGCCTATCGCGAGGTACCCACGGCGCAACTTGCTCTGAGCGGCTATCTCGACATCAAGGGAAACGTGTGGGGCGCCATCGTGCGCGACGAACGCGGCTGGGTCGATATGGTGACAATTGCCGCGGATGCTGGCGATGCTTCGTGTCGTCTGCGCGCCGTGCGCCTGAGCCCGCAGGCAACGGACTCAAAGGAGGGATCGTGAAATGTATGATGTCCTGCGTGAGGAATCTGCCCAGGCGACGGTCGAATACGCCATCGTCACGGTGGCGCTGTTATCGATCGTGCTGGCGATCGCGGGACTTTGGCGTGCCGGCACCGATGGGCGCTTGGCGGCGCTGGTTGAGCGGGCGGCATCCCATGGCGTTGCCTCGACGTCGGTTATCGACGCCGCTGCGGCCGCTAAGGACATCGCGTTGTATTGATGCCGCGCGCGAGGACCGGGCGCAGTCTACGGTCGAGGCCGCTTTTTTGCTGCCGACGTTTCTGACACTCATCCTTCTCGCGCTGCAACCGGTGTGCCTGCTCTATACGCGCGCGGTCATGGAGTCTGCCGCCGCCGAGACCGCGCGGCTCATGACCACGACGACGGCGGAGGACGACGATCTTAAGGAGTTCACCCGCCGCCGACTTGCCGCAGTGCCCAACGTTTCGATCTTTCATGCCGGCGGGCCGTTGTCGTGGGATATCGAGCTTGGCCGGGCCGGTGCGGGTGGCGTCTCGTCCGTGTCCGTTTCCGGCGAGGTCAAGCCGTTGCCTGTGATCGGTGCGTTTGCGCAGGCTATGGGTGGTACCGCCGAGGGCGGCTACGTTGAGCTCAAGGTCGATGTCTCGTATCAATCGCGTCCCGAATGGCTGGAGGGAGATTATGATTCGTGGATTGCTACATGGGATTAAGCGTTTCTGGTCTAGACGCGTTTTGACGCGCCGTCCGAGCTGCCATCGCAAGCGAGGCGGCTTTATGGGTCGAGCCGGTGTCGATCTGTTTATCGAAGACGGCGCCTATACCACGCTTTCTTCTGCCGTGGTCATCCTAGTGGTGCTCACATTGTTGTTTTCGTCGACCGCGGCGATATGGAGCATGTCGCGTGCCGGGGATACCCAGGTGGCGGCTGATAGCGGCGCGCTGGCGGGTGCCAACGTAGTGTCGTCCTATCACACGGCTGCCACGGTGGTTGATGCGAGCATTTTGAGTCTGGGGCTGGCGGGGTTTGCCACGATCGGGACGGGCCTGGTCGCCATCCTCATCCCGGGTGCCGAGCCGGTTGCCGGCAATATGGTCGACACCGGGATTGAGATCATTAAAACGCGCAACAAGTTTGCCAAAAGCGCATCGGAAGGCTTACAGAAAATCGAGACGGCTCTGCCGTATCTGATCGCCGCGCGTGCCACGCAGGCGGTGTCGGCGCAGGATACCGATAGTGTGGCCTATACCGGTACGGCGCTTGCCGTGCCCAGGACATCCGAGTCTGACTTCGCTGCGCTCGAGGGGTCCGAGATCTCGACCGATGCCATTAAAGACACATCAGATGATTTAGAGTGTGCGGCCGAGGAGCTGCGGAAGGCTTCTGAGGACACGGCGAAGGCTAAAGAGCGTGCTTGGCTGGCGGATTGTGGTGGGTCTGACAAGGGCTCGGTCGGCAGCTGTTCTTGCATGTGGGAGCGTGCGAAAAGCCTAACGGATCTCTTCGGTGTTCAAAATCCGCATTACTCATCGAGCGTTACGTGGGAGCCCCAAGTTGCCCTTGATCGCGCGAAGGACTACTACCATTGGCGTCTGACAAATGAGAAGCCCCACGGCTCGAGTGTCGAGATGAAGGCAGAGTCTGCGGCGCGTAAGGCGTTTTATACCTATGCGAGCGCGGAGGTCGATCGGGCACATATAACCGAGAACGGAGACAGGGTCTCCTCCTATATTCCGCTGCTGCCGCGCAACTCTGATGAGGTTCGGGCGACGGAACTCTATACCGATGCGGTGTGGCCGACGAGCGTGAACGATGACAAGGCGTATCTGCATTACGGGACGACCTGCCCTAACTATAAGAAAGGGACGCCGAGCGGATTTGCTTCGGTTGCCGATTACGATGGACAGGATAAATGCAGCAAATGCCATTTTGGCGTTTTGTCGCTTGGTGCTGTTGCGGCGCCTTCAACCTCTATCGAAAACGGCTTCGAATATCACTTCGACGAGTTCAAAAAGGCCTTGGAGGAATACGTCAAATGTCGGAACAAAGAGCTTGAGCTCATGCGTCAGACCGAGGATGAGGCCGACCGTGCGGGCAATGCGTTTGACCAGGCCATTAAAGCGCTTTCGGGCGAGCGTCCGCGTATTGCTCCGCCCGGTCGCAACGGCGTGGTTGCCTTTGCGGTTTCGGGTGCCATCTCGAGCCCCGATGAGCTCAACTCTTCGTTTAACACGGCAGTCAGGCTTGGCGATCGCGGTGCCATCTCTGCCGCGGTGCTGGCGCCCGATGAGGCGACGGCGCAAAACAACGTGCTTTCGCGATTTTTCTCGACATTGAAGGAGCGCTCGGGTGGCGTTGCCGGCGTACTCGATGGCGTCATGGATGTCTGGGGACGGCTGCTTGTGGGATACGGAGACATCCAAGGTTCGGCCGACGAACTTATGGACGAGATGATTAAAGGCCTAGGAGGGGGCAGCGACGCGTTGGGCTCCATTGCCTCGTGGCTCGGTGATACCGTTTCGGCGTCCGTGGCGGCGCTGGGTTTGGAACCGTGCGACTTGCGCCTGCGAAAGCCGGTGCTGACCGATTCCGCCAACGTCATTAAGAGCCCGGGGTCTGACATTGCCGGTCTCTCTCAAGCGCAAGACAAACTGCGAAGTATTCCGTTGGGCGTGACCGATCCCAAGGCGCTTTGCGAGGCGTTGGAATATCAAGTCGAACGCACCATCAGCGGTACGGTGTTCACGCTTGCGGAGATTCCTCTGCCCGGCGGCGGCTCCATCCCGCTCACCGTCGATGTCGCCACGCTGGTTGGCGCTCTGGGCGGTGGGTCGTAATGAGTATCCGCGTGCGTCTGCGCGAGGAGCGCGCCCAAGCGACGGTGGAGATGGCAGTGGTTACGCCCGTTTTGCTGGTGCTGGCACTCATCGTGTACAACGTCATGATCTTTGCCAGCGCTGTCGCGCGCTTCGACCGCGTGGTGCCCGACATCGTGTTGGCACACGCCGTGGCGTCGGAGGGGGAGGGCGACGAAAGCTCTGTCGATGCCTCGGCGACGGTCCAGACTCAAATTCTGAATGCCATGGAAGGCTATGACTTGCAGATCGAAGTGTCGAGCGAGCAAGGCGCGGAGGCATCGGATGGTGGTCTGCTCTCCCTATCCGGTACGTTTAGGACCTACACCTGTACCATGCACTATGAGCCGTGGCCGACTTCTCTCAGCATCGCTGGCGTTCCGCTGGGGGCGCCGACAACGTTGTCGCACGAGCGCGCGGTGACGGTCGATCCATGGCGTCCGGGGGTGGTCATGTGACCGCGGTCTCGTCCTACATCGCCTACGCGCGGGCACTCAACAGGCTGGGTTGGACGCCGGCCGAGTTTGCGGTGGCGGAGGCGTTTGTCGTGCGCCTGCGCGGCATGCTGGGACGGCGTCCGGTTGCCGCCAACGGCTTGCCGCTCGTCATGGCGTTTCCACGCTGCTCTTCGGTCCATACGTGTTTTATGGCCTATCCCATCGACATCGCCTTCATCGATCGCGACGGTAATATCCTCGCGCGCTACGAAAACGTATGTCCCTGGCGTATGTGCTCCTGCCCCGGCGCCTGGGCCGCACTAGAGCGCCCTTCAATCATTATTTCGACCCCTGCTCTCCAACGCGTGCCGGCTTAAGAATTGGCGACAGCGGACTTTCGTCATACGAAATTGGGTAAGATGGAGGAGAAGATGCATGGATGTTGAGATCCATCCCAACGCTAAAAAGCACCTGACGGAAAAGCAGGTGCTTAGCGCTTGGCTTGCGGTTACTGAGTGCATTCGTCGCGAGTCGAAGGACGAGCCGCCGAGATGGCTTGCGATTGGATGGCTCCCAGACGGACGAAGCGTGGAGCTTGTCGCGGTCGAGCTTGTCCGTGGGTGGCTTATCATTCATGCCTTGTCTCCAGTCCAGAAGAAATTTTGGCAGGAGATTGAACGGGCTCGGCAAAGGGGTCGATGATGGGCAAGACGTATACGGCCGCTAATGGTCAGGTTGTAACGGATGAATTGATTGACGCGTGGTGCGAGTCGTACGAGCGCGGAGAGTTTCCGGATGGCGAACATACCGTTGGTGGGATCGTGCATGGACGGCCCCCGCTCTCAGTTGAGGGGACGGCAACGTTGTCGGTCAAGATTCCTCTGGGAATGAAGGAGGCCATTCGTCGACGGGCGGCTGCCGAGGGGATGACGCCAAGTGAGTTTGCCCGTGCGGCTCTGAGCGAAAAACTTCTTGCTGCCGGCTGATGCCTCTGACGTGCCGATTTAAAGAACCGAGGCTGTGCTCAAAAAACTTTTTTGAAATTCTCGGTTGACCGGAACGCGTCCTTGGTTATACTAATCAAGCCTTGAAACAAGGCACACCTCAAATGGCTGGGTAGCTCAGTTGGTAGAGCAGAGGACTGAAAATCCTCGTGTCAGGGGTTCGATTCCCTTCCCCGCCACCTTGAATTGACTAGGACCTCTGCAAAGGGGTCCTTTTCTTTTATGCAGCCCCCACATGGAATCGAACCCCGTGAGGGCGCGGAGCTGAGTAAACGCGTAAGCGCCGCAGCGGTCCGTCCGCGCAGCGCGCGGACGCGATTCCCTTCCCCGCCACCTTGAATTGACTAGGACCTCTGCAAAGGGGTCCTTTTCTTTTATGTAGGGTTCTGCGGAAAATGCGCCCCATTATTGAGCGATAGAACGGGACGCGCTTTCCGGTGCCTGCCTCCGGCGCGCGTACGCACCTTGTCGCACCATTCCGAGCCTGTCTGCTCCCAGACATTCCTCCCACTTTCGCGTCACTTTACAGACCGTTCGGTCGCCTGTCCGCACACGCGGGTATACTCAAAACGATACTTATCCTATGCAATACGATGCGGGTTCGACCTGCATGATCCGAAGGGGGCAGTGATGGAGAGGATACTCGGCGTTAATCTCTCTGGCTGGTTTATTCCCGAGCCTTGGGTGACCCCGTCGCTGTACGCGGCGACCGGTGCATCCAACGCGGCCGAGCTACAGGAGGCCATGGGTACCGCCGCCTATAACGAGCGCATGCGCCGCCATTACGAGACGTTTGTGAGCGAGGACGATTTTCGTCGCATGGCGCAGATCGGTCTCAATGCCGTGCGTCTGCCGGTGCCCTGGTATGCCTTTGGCTCACAGGAGTCCGATGCCTCCTACATATCGGTTGTCGATTACATCGACCGCGCGATTGAGTGGGCTGCCAAGTACGACATCCGCGTGCTGCTCGATCTGGCAACTGTGCCCGGTGGCCAGGGCGATTCCAACGATTCACCCACCACGCCGGAGGCTGTCGCCGAGTGGCATTCGTCCACCAACGGCCGTCATGTCGCACTCGACGTGCTTGAGCGCTTGGCCGATCGCTATGGCGAGGCCGAGAGCCTGCTGGGCATTGAGCTGCTGGACACGCCGCAGATGAGCGTTCGCAAGAGCCTCTTCACCATGACGGATGGCATTCCTGCTCACTACCTGCGCAATTTCTATCGCGATGCCTACGAGCTCGTTCGTTCGTATATGCCCGAGGATAAGATCGTCGTCTTCTCGTCGTCGGGGCATCCCAGCGAGTGGAAGCATTTTATGCGCGGCGCCAAGTACAAGAACGTCTACATGGACCTTCACCTGTACCATTACCGCGACGAGTATGCGCTCGACATCACGAGCCCTCGCGGGCTGACGACGGCGATTTCGCGTAACAAGCGCGAGCTCAAAGAAGCGATTTCGACTGGGTTCCCCGTGCTGGTGGGCGAATGGTCGGGTGCGGCGATTTTTGCCAACTCGTCGGTTACGCCTGAGGGCCGCAATGCCTACGAGCGCGTGTTCATCGCCAACCAGCTGGCTTCGTTTGCGCCGGCTGCCGGTTGGTTCTTCCAAACGTGGAAGACCGAGAAGCGCATTGCAGCATGGGACGCCCGCGCGGCGCTCGGTACGCTCGAGCGCGGCATGATTGAATAGGTTGATATGACGCAAAACAGCGCCCATACGGGCAAACTCTATGTGGTCGGCACGCCCATCGGCAACCTGGGCGACCTGTCCCCGCGCGTTGGCGAGGCGTTTGCCGCCGCCGATGCCATCTGCTGCGAGGACACACGCGTGACGTCAAAGCTGCTGATGCACCTGGGCATTTCCAAGCCGCTTGTCCGTTGCGACGAGAATGTGATCGCCAGCCGCGCCACCGGCCTGGTCGACCGTCTGCTGGCGGGGGAGACCCTCGCCTTTGCCTCTGACGCCGGCATGCCGAGCGTGTCCGATCCCGGCCAGGCGCTGGTCGAGGCGGCGCGTGAGGCCGATGTGCCCGTCGAAGTTATTCCCGGGCCCTCTGCTTGCGTCACGGCGCTTGTTTCGTCCGGCATTCCCTGCGAGCATTTTTTCTTCGAGGGCTTTTTGGGCCGAAAGCACGGCGACCGTGTGCGCCGTTTGCAGCGCCTTGCCGTGGTGCCTGGCGCACTCATCTTCTACGAGTCTCCACATCGCATCGTGGCGACGCTCGAGGCCGTGGCGGAGGTCTTTCCCCAGCGTGAGGTTGCCGTCTGCCGCGAACTCACCAAGCTGCACGAGGAGGTCTTGCGCGGGCCCGCTGACCAGCTTGCCGAGGAGCTGCGTGCTCGCGGCGAGGTAAAGGGCGAGATTGCGCTGGTCATCGCGCCGCCGAGCGAGGATGAGGAGGCCGGCATCGCGCCGGTTGGCGCTGCGGTAGCGGATCCCGACGAGGCCCTGCGCGAGGATATCCGCACCGCGCTCGAGGAGGGGGAGCCCGCCTCTGCAGTGGCCAAGCGCCTGTCTCAGAAGTATTCGCGCCGCAAGCGCGATGTCTATGCCATGGTGCTCGATATGCAATAGATGGAGGATATCCAGCCCTTGCGCTAGAATCATCCCCTGTATGCAACGTTTTTCTGGAGGACAAACCCCATGGATCAAAGCAAGCCTTCGTTCTTTATCACGACGCCCATCTACTACGTCAACGCCGATCCGCACCTGGGCACGGCTTATTCCACCATCATCGCCGACGTTCAGGCTCGCTATCGCCGCTCCGCCGGCTATAACGTCAAGTTCCTGACTGGCATGGACGAGCACGGCGAGAAGGTCGCCGAGGCCGCAGCCAAGCATGGCATGACGCCGCAGGAGTGGACCGATAGTCAGGCCCCGCACTTCAAGGAGCTTTGGAGCAAGCTCGAGATTTCCAACGACGACTTCATCCGCACCACCGAGCCGCGCCAGCATCATGCCGTGCAGTATCTGTGGGAGCGCATGAAGGAGTCAGGCTATCTATATAAGGGCAGCTACGACGGTTGGTATTGCGTGCCTGACGAGACCTACTTCACCGATACGCAGGTCCAGAAGGGCGATGAGGAGTACGGCAGCGTCGGCCAGCATCTATGCCCCGACTGCCACCGTCCGCTTGAGCGCGTGCAGGAGGAGTCCTACTTCTTTAAGCTTTCCGCCTTCCAGGACAAGCTTCTCAAGCTCTATGACGAGCACCCCGACTTTGTTGAGCCTGCGTTCCGTATGAACGAGGTGCGCAGCTTTGTCGAGGGCGGCCTCAATGACCTTTCCGTGAGCCGTACGAGCTTTGACTGGGGCATTCAGGTCCCGTTTGACGAGGGCCACGTGACCTACGTGTGGTTCGATGCGCTGCTCAACTATATGACTGCCGTCGGCTACGGTGTCGACACCGACGAGGCCCGTGCCGAGCTGGCCTATCGCTGGCCCGCGCAGTTCCACATCGTGGGTAAGGACATTATCCGCTTCCACTGCGTCATTTGGCCCGCCATGCTCATGGCCATCGGCGAGGCCCTGCCCGAGCACGTCTTTGCCCACGGCTTCCTGACCGTGCGCAATGCCGAGACCGGTAAGGCCGAGAAGATGTCCAAGAGCCGCGGCAACGCCATCGCTCCGCAGGATGTTATCGACATGCTGGGCGTCGAGGGCTACCGCTATTACTTTATGACCGACGTGGTCCCCGGCACCGACGGCGCCATCAGCTTCGATCGCATGGAGCAGGTCTACAACGCCGATCTGGCCAACAGCTGGGGCAACCTCATCTCGCGCTCGCTCAACATGAGCGCAAAGTACTTTGACGGCTGCGCGCCCGCCAAGCCTGCATCGTTCGATGCGTTCGACAACCCGCTGGCAAAGATTGCCGACGGTTTGGTCGAGCGCTACATGGCCAAGATGGACGTGCTCGATTACGGTGGAGCCAAGGATGAGGTCTTGGAACTCATCCATGCTGCTAACCACTACATCGAGGACTCCGAGCCCTGGGCGCTTGCCAAGGACGAGGCTAAGGCCGACGAGCTGGCATTTGTGATCTACAACCTGCTCGAGGCCATCCGCATCGCCGCTCACCTGCTGATGCCGCTCATGCCCCAGACCTCTGCCGAGGCCCTGCGCCGCCTGTCCTGTGAGGGCGAGGCCGCGAGCGACGACCTCAAGGGCATTTGCGCTTGGGGTCTGCTTGCTGGTGGTCAGCCCGTCGAGAAGGGCGAGCCGCTGTTCCCGCGTCTGGGCTAAGACGTCGCGCGAATGCCATATCGGCAATTTGCTGTGTAACGGTAAGGGCATGGCCGCAACGGTCCATGCCCTTTTACTTTACGATGCAGCCACCATGTTAAGGAGGCAACCATGACAACTTCGCCTTTGGCAAACCCCACGGCAACTAGGGAGCTGCTAGAGGAGTTTGGCCTTGCGACCAAGCATCGCCTGGGCCAAAACTTCCTGATCGACAACCATGTGATCGAACGTATCTGTGAGCTCGCTGAGCTTGCGGGCGATGAGCGCGTGCTCGAGGTCGGCCCGGGTTGCGGCACGCTGACGTTGGCCCTGCTGCAGGAGGCGGCGTGCGTTACGTCGATTGAGGCCGATCCTGAGCTTGAGCCGGTGCTCGATGCCCACGCCGCCGACTATGCCAACTTCCGCTTTATCATGGGCAATGCGCTCAAGGTGACGCCGGAGCAGATTGAGCAGGCCGCCGGTGGTGAACCCACGGTGTTTGTCGCGAATCTGCCCTATAACGTGGCGGCGACGATCATCCTTCAGTTCTTCCAGACGATGCCCGCGCTTAAGCGCGCTGTCGTCATGGTGCAAAAGGAAGTTGCAGATCGTATTGCCGCAACGCCGGGCAACAAGACCTATGGCGGCTACACGGCAAAGCTCGGCCTGTATGCGCAGGTGACGGGGCGCTTTGAGGTACCGCCGCGCTGCTTTATGCCGGCGCCGCATGTGGATTCTGCCGTAGTACGCATCGATCGCGTTGACGGCGTGGTACCCGAGGGCCTCGACCGCGAGTTTGTGGCTCGTGTGATCGACGCCGCGTTTGCTCAGCGCCGCAAGACGATTCGCAACTCCATGAGCGCCAACGGCTTTGCCAAGGACGTGCTCGACGCCGCCTTTGAGGCCTGCGGTATCGCATCCACTACGCGCGCCGAGACGCTCGACGTCGCCGCCTTTGTGTGCCTGGCTCGGGAGCTTTCCCATGACGCTTAATGCCGAACGCGTGACGTTTACCAAGAAAAAGAAGACGGTTGCTTGTCCCGTGCCCTTGGCACCGCTTGCCGACACACATGCACATCTGCTTTCGTTCTGGGGCAAGGATGTGCCCGAGACACTCGTGCGTGCCAAGGCGGCGGGCATCGACCTGTTGGTGACGGTCTTCGATCCCATTGCCGATAAGCGCAGCGTGACGGACTATAGCGACTGGCTGACGCGCGAGATTCTGCCGATGCAGGATATCCCGCAGATCAAGTATCTTGCCGGCGTGCATCCGTATGGCGCGCCGGACTATACCGACGACGTTCACGCACAGGTCGTTGCCGCGCTCGATGACCCTTTGTGCGCCGGTATCGGCGAGATTGGTCTGGACTACCACATGGATTACGACGACGACATCGCGCCGGCGCCCCACAGCGTGCAGATTGACTGCATGGCGCGCCAGCTCGAAGTTGCCGTGCGCCGCAATGTGCCGGTGGAGCTGCATCTGCGTCACGAGGACATGGACCAGGAGCGTACCTCGCACGTGGACGCCTACAACGTGCTTCGTGAGGTGGGCGTGCCCCAGGCCGGTTGTGTGCTGCACTGTTTTGGCGAGGACCGCGCCACGATGGAGCGCTTTGTGGAGCTGGGCTGCTATATCGCCTATGGTGGTGCGGCCACCTTTAAGCGCAACGACGACGTGCGCGAGGCATTTGCGGCAACCCCACTCGATCGAATTTTGTTCGAGACGGATTGCCCGTATATGGCTCCGGAGCCCATCCGCGGTCTTGAATGCGAGCCCGCAATGATCTCCATTACGGCAAACGCGCTGGTTAACGACCGTGTCGATCGCACTGGTGAGGACGCCGAAACAATCGCGCAAGCCGCTTGGGAAAATGCCTGCAAACTTTTTCAAAAATAGTTCTTGCGTTCGCGATGGCGCTCCGTTATTCTAATTCCTGCACGCGGGCGTGGCGGAATTGGCAGACGCGTACGGTTCAGGTCCGTATGGGGGCAACCCCATGAAGGTTCAAGTCCTTTCGCCCGCACCATTGATTGAAAGAGCTCCCAGTAATGGGAGCTTTTTTGTTATGGGCCCATCGCAGGGACTTGAACCTGTGAAGGAGCGAGCGTCAAGAAAACGCGGAGCGTTTTTAGCGAGCTGGCGAGTCCGCCGGCAGGCGGGCGAAGCCGGTGCGGATCCGCGAAGCGGATACGCGGACGTCCTTTCGCCCGCACCATTAAATGAAAGAGCTCCCAGCAATGGGAGCTTTTTTGTTATGCACGATCTCCTTGGACGGGTATCCTAATGCCAACGTGTGCCTATCAGAGGAGAGACCATGCTGTTTTCCGGTATCATCGCCGCCCTTACCAGCCTTTTGATTCCCATTATCATCCTGTTGCTGCTGCTCCCCAACGCCTGCTACGTCGTTGAACAGCAGCACGCCGTAATCATCGAGCGCTTGGGTAAGTTCAACCGTATCGTCAACGCGGGCTTCCACGTGAAGGTGCCCGTGATCGACCGCAAGGCCGCCACGGTGAGCCTGCGCACCATGAAAAACGGTTTTGGCATCGACGTTAAGACCCAGGACAACGTGACCATCGGCCTTGAGGTCTCCGCTCAGTACCACGTGAGCTACGACATGGGCGCCGGCCCGGCAGATTCGGGCATCTACAAGAGCTACTACATGCTGCAGGAGCCCGTCGACCAGATGCGCGACTTCATCACCGACGCCCTGCGCTCCTCCATCCCCGTCTACACACTCGATGAGGTCTTTGCCAAGAAGGATGACATCGCCAAGGATGTCAACGCTACCGTTTCCGAGCAGATGGCCGCCTACGGCTTCACCCTCGTGTCGACGCTCATCACCAAAATTGCACTGCCGACCGAGGTTGAGAACTCCATGAACGACATCAACGCCGCCCAGCGCAAGCGCGCTGCCGCGCAGGAGCTCGCCGAGGCCGACCGCATCAAGCGCGTCACCGAGGCGACCGCCGAGGCCGAGGCGATGGAAAAGGCAGGCGAAGGCATCGCCAACCAGCGCAAGGCTATCGCGTTGGGCATCAAGGATTCGCTCGAGATTATCCAGGAGACGGGCGTCGGTAACGACGAGGCCAACCAGCTGTTTATGTTTACGCAGTGGTCCGAGATGATGACGGAGTTCGCACGTACGGGCAAAAACTCGACGGTCGTGTTGCCGAGCGACTTTTCGCAGTCGGCCTCGATGTTCGAGCAGATGCTGGTTGCCGGTAAGGTTCAGAACGAGTCAAAGGAGTAGGCACGCGTGAAATACACCGTCGTTTGCGTCGGTAAGCTCAAAGAGCGCTTTTGGAAGGATGCCTGCGCTGAGTACACCAAGCGCCTAGGCGCCTATGCCAAGGTGGATATCCGCGAGGTGGCCGATATCGACCCGGCTAAGGCGGGCGGCGTGGATGTCGCGCGCGACAAGGAGGGGGCGGCGATTCTTGCAGCCCTGCCGCCTCGAGCACATGTGATCTTGCTGGCCATTGAGGGCAAAGAGCGCTCGAGCGAGGAGCTTTCGGCGCGGCTCGATGATCTTATGCTACGTGGTAACAGCGACATCGCCTTTGTGATTGGCGGATCGGACGGCGTGAGCGATGACGTGCGCGCACGAGCCGACGAGATGCTCAGCTTTGGACGTATTACCTTGCCGCATAACTTGGCGCGCGTGGTGCTGCTGGAGCAAATCTACCGCGCCTGCAAGATCAGCCGTGGCGAGCCGTATCACAAATAGGTCGGCAATACGAAACAATGGCGTGGGACAATAGCTTTCGTTTTGAGGAATGTGTCTGAAAGGACTATGTGATATGAAGATTGGATTTGTCGGTTTTGGCAATATGGCGAGCGCTATGGCCGATGGCTGGATCGCTGCCGGTGTAGCTGCGAGCGACATGTGCGCCTGTGCGGGTCGCTACGACGCACTGGTTGAGCGCTGTGAGGCGCGCGGGATGGCCGCTTGCCACGATGCCGCCGAGGTTGTCGCCGCATCCGATATCGTGGTCGCTGCGGTCAAGCCGTACATGGTCGAGAAGGTATTCGCCCCGCTCAAGGATGCTCTTGCCAAAAAGGTCGTTCTGTCGGTTGCCTGGACCTGGGACAGTGCCAAGTGGGAGCAGGTCCTGCCGGGCGTCGCGCATATCTCGACGGTGCCCAACACGCCGGTTTCGGTGGGCGAGGGTGTCATCGCCTGCGAGAGGGCTTCCACGCTTAGTGATGAACAGCGTGCCACGGTGCTCGGTCTGCTCGGAAAGCTTGGCGCTGTCGTCGAGCTCGATACGAACCTGCTGTTTGTGGGCGGCACGGTGGGTGGTTGCGCTCCGGCGTTTGTCGCCATGGCGATCGAGGCCCTGGGCGATGCGGCCGTCAAACACGGTATTCCGCGCGCCGATGCCTATCGCATTGTGAGCCAGATGGTGCTGGGTACGGCAAAGCTGCAGCTCGCAACCGGTCAGCATCCCGCAGCGATGAAGGATGCCGTGTGCTCGCCCGGCGGTGCCACCATCAAGGGCGTCGTCGCGCTCGAGGATGCCGGCATGCGCAGCGCCCTGGTCAAGGCAATCGACGCAACCCTCCAGTAAAACTTGCTATTTAGGGACAGGTCTATTTTGGCAGGTTTTTCCCGCTGTTTTGTCCTTTTAGCGAAAAGCGCCCCGCAACTGGTTCAATTCCAGTTGCGGGGCGCTTGCGTTTGCCCAGATAAAACCAATCAAAATAAACCTGTCCCTTTTTGGCGAGTTAGTCCCAGAAGCTGTCTTCTTCGTCCTCGGACTTGGGGCCGCGGTCGACATACATCTTATGGGTGCGCTTCTCCATTACAAAGGCAAGAATCGCAAACAGCAGGATGCCGCCGGCGAAAAGGATGGCAAAACCGGTGCGGGTGCCAAACAAAAAGGAAAAAACTGCGTCCATTGGGTGCCTTCTTGCGTAGTTGAGTTGGGTCGTAAACGCTCATAAGTATATACTTGCCCATACATGTACAAGGTTGCAACCTAAATGGAATGTATATCGCCGGAGGATCTAATGCTTGATATCAAGTTTGTTCGCGAGAACCCCGATGCCATCGATGTCGCCATGGCTAACCGCCAGACGTCTTGGGATCGCGAGAAGTTCTTTGAGCTCGACGACGAGCGTCGTGCCGTCATCACCGAGGTCGAGGAACTTCAAGCCACGCGCAACGCCGAGTCCAAGAAGATCGGCGCCCTGATGAAGGAGGGCAAGAAGGACGAGGCCGAGGCCGCCAAGGAGGCCGTGCGCGCCGTCAACGAGAAGATTGACGGTCTGGCCGAGCGCCGCACTGCTCTCGAGCAGGAGCAGTACGACTTCATGGCTCACCTGCCCAACATTCCGTGCGATGCCACCCCGTACGGTAAGGACGAGGACGAGAACATCGAGCGCCGTCGTTGGGGCACCCCGCGCGAGTTCGACTTCGACTTTAAGCCGCACTGGGATCTGGGTACCGATCTGGACATCCTCGACTTCGAGCGCGGCAACAAGCTCTCTGGCAGCCGTTTCACCGTTCTCGGTGGCGCCGGCGCCCGTCTGGAGCGCGCCCTCATCAACTTCTTCCTCGATACGCACACCAGCCGTGGTTTTAAGGAGTGGTGGCCGCCCATCGTCGTCAAGCGTCAGACCATGTTCGGCACGGGCCAGCTGCCCAAGTTCGAGGACGACGCCTATCACGTCTCGGGCGACAACTTCCTGATCCCCACCGCCGAGGTCGTGCTCACCAACCTGCACGCCGGTGAGGTCCTCGACGCCGACACCCTGCCGCGCCGCTACACCGCCTTCACTCCCTGCTTTCGCGAGGAGGCCGGTTCCGCCGGTCGCGACACCCGCGGCATCATCCGTCAGCACGAGTTCGACAAGGTCGAGATGGTCAAGTTCGCTAAGCCGGAGGAGTCCGACGAGGAGCTCGAGAGCATGACCGCCGAGGCCGAGTACCTGCTGCAGCAGCTGGGTCTTCCGTATCGCGTGATTAGCCTGTGCACCGGCGACCTGGGCTTCTCTGCCCGTCAGACCTACGACGTCGAGGTCTGGCTGCCGAGCTACAACGCCTACAAGGAGATCAGCTCCTGCTCCAACTGCGGTGACTTCCAGGCTCGCCGCGCCAACATCAAGTATCGCGACCCCGAGAACTTCAAGGGTTCGCGCTACCTGCACACCCTTAACGGTTCCGGCCTGCCGGCTGGTCGTACCATGGCTGCCATTCTGGAGAACTACCAGAACGCCGACGGCACCATCACGATCCCCGAGGTCCTGCGTCCCTACATGGGCGGCCTCGAGAAGATTGAGCCGGTCGCGTAACTTGGCTGCATAGGCGATATGCAAGGGCGCTCCTTCGGGGGCGCCCTATTTCGTGCGCAGGTCCATACCATGCCGTGCGGACAGCTCAATAGAAAACACACGAACAACTGTTCTGTATACAGCAATCTACCTGCTATGCTTTTACTAAATAAGAGCGAGAGAAAGGGGACGCGATGGAGCTGTTTGATGATCGGGTGGTTTTGTTTGAGAGCGACGAGGGCGGGGAGTACCTGCTTGTAACGTGTGAGCCGTCTGGCATGGGTGGCCTGGTGGTTCGACAGACGAGCGAGGGTCCGTTGACCCAATGGTGCTACGAGGAGTCGCCGCATGTGGTTGAGACGTTTGTGGCGCACGAGGGGCTGGCGGCCCTGGAGCATTTCTATGGGGTCCGGACATCTAACCAGGTTGCTCGCATGTTGAGCATCTCGTTTGCCGATTATGATTGTGCCCAGCGGGTGAGATCGCTCCTGAGGGAACTTGATGCTAAGTTTGACGTGATCGAAAAGCCAATCGATCGTACGGGGAACGACGGTATATGCGGAGCAGCATGACAAAACTGCGTTCCACAAAAAAGTTTGAGATTGTGCTTGACTCCAATAAGCTAAAGTGGTTTTATATGTCTTGCGCTGCGGCGTTACCTCAGCTGGATAGAGGGTCTGACTACGAATCAGAACGTCATAGGTTCGAATCCTATACGCCGCACCAATTGAAATTGAAAGCCTCCGGCAACGGGGGCTTTTCTTTTATGGTAACACCGCATGGATTCGAACCTCGGTCGAGGCGCGGGCGTCAAGAAAACGCGGAGCGTTTTTAGCCCGCGGGCGAGCGCGCCGGCAGGCGGGCGAAGCCGGTGCGGATCCGCGAAGCGGATGCGCGGAATCCTATACGCCGCACCAATTGAACTTGAAGCCTCCGGCAACGGGGGCTTTTCTTTTATGGCAGCACCGCATGGATTCGAACCTCGGTCGAGGCGCGGCCGTCTGAATTATCACTTCGTAAAATTTTTCCAAATTGTCGCTTGACCCATCGAGGGGTCACGTGCATAATAATCCGTGCGTTGCGGCGTTACCTCAGCTGGATAGAGGGTCTGACTACGAATCAGAACGTCATAGGT
>CATYZK010000014.1 GCA_958415665.1 uncultured Collinsella sp.
ACGCGTGATCAGCCCGTCGTTTAAAACGGAATAAAGGTTAGTGAGGCCCTGGCCGTTTGGCCAGGGCCTCGTTTTGTGTAAGCTACTTGAGGAGTTGGGCCATAGCGTTGACGAATTTTTGCACTTGGAGGGTGGGTTCGAGCGGGTAGTGCAGGTAGACCGGCACCTCGCGGCCGCATAGGAACGGCACGCCCACAAAGGCTGGATGCACGCCCGACCATGCGCCGCAGGTGAGCACCGCGTCGCCCTTTTCCTCGGCATCGTTAAAGAGCGCGAAGTCGAAGCTATCGACGTCGATGACATCCACACCGCCGTCGGCCAAAAGGTCGATACGAAGACTGTCCATGGCGTCGTTGCCGTGGCGCAGCACGCGCAGGCGCATGCCTTCCAAGTCGGCAACTGTGATGCGGCTCTTACGCGCAAGCGGGCTCGTGCGCGGCACATCGATATAAAACGGCACGTTGACGATAAGGAGCTTTTGGCACGCGTCTCCCCAGCGCGGGGTCGAAAAGCTCGACTGCACCACATCGACCTCGCGACCCAAACTGCGCATGACGGTCTCGCGCTCGTCGTAGAGGTCGCTCACCGGCACGATCTCAAAACGCAGCGACGGCTCCAGCTCGTGCACGCCCGTCCACATTGAAAGCGTCTGACGCCCCGGGCACATCATCGATACGCCCAGGCGCACCGCACCGCCATCGCCCGCCGCGCGCCGGGCACGGCGCAGGGCATCCTCGGACTGGCGCATGATCGAGCGCGCGTCGTCCACTAACAGCGCGCCCGCCGGCGTCACCTTGACGCCCGAATGCGAGCGCTCGAACAGCGTAATACCGAACTCGGCCTCGAACCCCGACACCTGTTTGACGAGCGCCGGCGTCGACACGCGCAGCTTTGCCGCGGCACGCGAGAAACTTCCCAGCTCCGCGGCGGCAGATATAGCCTCAAGTCGTCGATCGTACACGTCATCTCTCCGTTTTCGCACGTACGGCCACACGCTGCCGCAGGGGGTCGTTTTCGCAGGTCACACGCTCAACACAGGTAAACTGCGGCACATGGTATAAACCTATGGTTAACGCCATTCTAACAAATATGCAATTCACCTGCGCAAACGCAAAGCATACGATAACCAGCGAAAACCACGTGGGTCGGTTAATGGGAGCGACCCACCGGGAGGCACAAGAAGGGAAGTTCCTATGAGCAATTGGCTTAAGCTCGAGGGCGATGTTTGCGCTGTGACCGGCGCACTCGGCGGCATGGGCGTCGAGATTTGCCGCGAGTTCGCCCGCAATGGCGCCAACGTCGTCATGCTCGACCTAGACGAGGAAAAGGTCAAGGCCGCTGCCGCCGACCTCGCCGCCGAGTTTGGCATCCACGCCGAGGGCTACAAGATGAACGCCACCGACGAGGCCGAGGTTCAGGCCGCCGTCGACGCCACCATCGCCAACTTCGGCCGCGTCGACGTCCTCGTCAACACCGCCGGCATCCTGCGCTTCGCCGCTATGGAGGACCTGCCGCTGAGCGACTGGGAGCAGGTACTCAACGTCAACCTCACCGGCTACTTCATCACCTCGCAGCGCTTTGGTCGCGAGATGATCAAGGCCGGCCAGGGCCGCCTGGTGCACATCTCCACCGTCGCCAGCCACTCCCCCGAGACGTTCTCGGGCGTGTACAGCTCCACCAAGGCCGGTGTCAACATGATGTCCAAGATGCTTGCCGCCGAGTGGGGCCCGTATGGCGTGCGCTCCAACTGCGTCGAGCCCTGCTTCGTCAAGACCCCCATGTCGGCCAACTTCTACGCCGACCCCAAGGTCGAGAAGAGCCGCAGCCGCCTGATCGCCACGCGCCGCATCGGCGAGGTCAGCGATATCGCCAACGCCGTCATGTTCCTGGCGTCCAAGCGCTCGGACTTTACCACCGGCGACGCCATCAAGGTCGACGGCGGCTTCTCCAACATGATGGGCGACCTCACCGCCAAGCCCGGCGGCCGTCGCGCATACGCCGACAACTACCTTAAGAACAAGGGTGTCGAGCTCTGGTCCGACGAGTCCGGCGTCGCTAAGCCGACCGACCAGTAAACCCGCCCGCTTACAGGGGTCGTGGGGCAAACCCCTCAGCGGCGTTTGCCCCTCCCCTCCCCACATCGATTAGAAAGAGTCCAATGGCTTCCACCAACTCCAACAAGGGTCGCGCCGTCGTGCTTTCCGCCGCGTGCGTCACCATGTTCTTCATCAGCTCCATCGCGCTGTATTCCGTCGTGAGCAAGAACCTGCTCGCCGTCTACCCCGAGTGGTCGAGCGCCCTCACCTGGGCTTTCCCGGTCTTCCAGACCATCATGGCCGTGACGGGCATCTTCGCCGGCCGCATCTCCGATAAGATCGGCCCCCGCAACGTCGTGATTGCCGCCGCCGTGTGCTACGGCGTGGGTTGGTTCATGTCCGGCACCGTCACCGAGCCGTGGCAGTTCTACCTGTGGTTCTCGCTCGTCGCCGCCGTCGGCAACGGCCTGGGCTACAACCCGGCACTCACCACGGGCCAGAAGTGGTTCATCGACAAGAAGGGCCTCGCCTCCGGCATCACCCTGGCCGCCTCGACCGCCGGCCCCGCCGTGCTGTCCCCGGTGCTCGCCTCGCTGCTCATCCCGAGCCTTGGCATCTTCGGCGCGTTGAAGGCGCTCGGCATCATCTTCTTTGTGATGATCGCCGCTTCCGCCCTGTTCCTGAAGGCCCCCGAGGCCGGTTGGCTGCCCGAGGGCTTCGAGGCCCCCAAGGGCGGCGCGCACGCCGGCACCTTCGGCGACCTCACCCCGGGCGAGATGGTCAAGACCCCGCGCTTCTGGGTCCTCATCATCACCTTCGCCTTCGCCGCCACCGCCGGCACCCTGCTCGTCGGCAAGGTTGCCTCCATCGCCGCCGTCCAGCTCTTCGCCGACCCCACGAGCGCCGCAGCCGTCGCCCTTGGCGGTGTGGTCGTCTCCGTCAACACCTGCGCCAACCTGGTCGGCCGTCTATCCTTTGGTCAGATCATCGACAAGCTCGGTGCCTACAAGTCGCTGCTCATCAGCCTCATCGTCACCATCGTCGCGCTCGTCATCATGTCGATGAGCTTTACGCAGAGCATGTTCTTCGTGGCGCTCGCCCTGCTCGGCTTTAGCTTTGGCGCCCTGCTCGTCATCTACCCGCCGCTCACCGGTGGCGCCTTCGGCACCAGCAACATCGGCGTCAACTACGGCATCATGTTCCTGGGCTACGCCGCTTCCACCTGGATCAGCCAGCCCATCACCGCCGTGCTGTATCACGCCGAGGCCGGCAGCGCCGCCTACCAGCAGTCCTTCTACGGCGCCATCGTGATCGCCGCCATCGCCGTCGTGCTCACCGTCTACATGATGGTCTCCGACAGCAAGAAGAAGTCCGCTTAGTTTTGCTTGATGCGGCAAGGGCCACCCCCTTGCCGCATTCCACCGCCACCACCATTAAGGAGTCGAAATGTCTGAGCTCAACCCCGTCCGCATTGCCGTCATCGGCGCCGGCGCCATGGGCCGCAACCACATCCGCTTTGTCACCGAGGAGCCCGAGGCCGAGCTCGTCGCCATCGCCGACGCCTTTGAGGGCGCCCGCGCCACGGCCGAGGCCGCCGGCGTGCCGTTCTTTACCGATCCTGCCCAGATGATGGACGAGGTCAAGCCCGAGGCCGTCATCATCGCCACGCCCAACGACCTGCACCTGGGCGTTGCCCGCGAGGCCGTCAAGCGCAATATCGTGCCGCTGGTCGAAAAACCGATCTCCAACGACCTCGAGGACGCCCAGACCTTCGCCGCCGAGGCCGAGACCGCCGGCGTGCCCGTGCTCGTGGGCCAGCACCGTCGCCACAACCCCTTCGTCAACAAGGCCAAGGAGATCATCGAGTCCGGCGAGCTGGGCAAGCTCACTGTGTCGAGCTTCCACTACATGATCTATAAGAACGACGAGTACTTCGACGTTGAGTGGCGCCGCAAGAAGGGTGCCGGCCCGATCCTGGTCAACCTGGTGCACGACGTCGACCTGCTCCGCTACCTCTTGGGCGAGCCCGTCGCCGTCCAGGGCATGCAGTCCAGCGCCGCCCGCGGTTTTGAGACCGAGGACTCCGCCGTGGTCAACGTCCGCTTTGCCGATGGCGCGCTTGCGAGCATGACCATCTCCGACGCCACCGCCAGCCCCTGGAACTGGGAGGCCACCGCTCGCGAGGATCCGCAGTACCGCCCCTTCGACGCCGACGCCTACTTTATCGGTGGCACCAAGGGCGCCCTGTCGCTGCCCCGCCTGCACCAGTTCTCCTATGACGGCGCCTCCAACTGGCACAAGCCGCTGCAGATGGAGATCCCGGCTGTGGACCCGGCGCTGCCGCACAAGATGCAGCTCAAGCACTTTGTGAAGGTCGTCCGCCGCGAGGTCGAGCCCGTCGTGACCCCCGCCGACAACGTCAAGACGCTCACGCTTCTCAACGCCGTCAAGGAGGCCGCCGAGACCGGCAACCTCGTCGAGCTGTAAAGCCCGAGCGGGCCGCGGCAAACACCTAAGCCGGACCCCTCGGCCCGCCACAAATAAGCCCCTCTTCTTCGCCCCGCGAGCAGCCTCCTGCCCGCGGGGCATTTTGGTCACTTTGACCCTATCAACCGGGACCCAAAATAGACTGCTTTGGTGGAGTGGCGGGTGGTATCCTTGGTAGCCCTGTGCTGCAAACGCACCTTAAACGCAAGGAGTTCCATGGATCTTATCGCCCAGCTCGCCCGCGAGCTCAACCTTAAGGCCGCCAACGTCGAGGCGGCCGTCAAGCTCATCGACGAGGGCAACACCATCCCCTTTATCTCGCGCTACCGCAAGGAAGCCACGGGCGGCATGGACGACGTCGCCCTGCGCGCGCTCGATGAGCGCCTGTCCTACCTGCGCAACCTTGAGCAGCGCAAAGAGGACGTCATCCTGCTCATCGACGCCCAGGGCAAACTCACGCCCGAGCTCGAGCAGCAGATTCGCGAGGCTACGCAGCTCCAGCGTGTCGAGGACCTCTATAAGCCCTACCGCAAAAAGCGCATGACCCGCGCACAGAAGGCTCGCGAGGCAGGCCTGGAGCCGCTCGCCAACATGATCATCATGCAGGCCTCGGCCAAGGGCAGTGCGCTCGACACCGCCGCGGCCTACATTAACGAAGAGGCTAGCTTCGACACGCCCGAGAAGGCACTCGCCGGCGCCGCCGACATCGTGGCCGAAACGGTGGCCGAGGATCCCGAGAACGTCGCCGACCTGCGCGCCTTTACGCAAAACACCGCCGATATCGTCGTCGAGGCCACCGACCCCGCTGAGAAGACTCCCTACGAGCCCTACTACAACTTTGACGAGCCGCTGCGCCGCATCCCCAACCACCGCGTGCTGGCCATCGACCGCGGCGAGCGCGAGGGCAAGCTCCGTGTGCGCGTGAACGTCGACGGCGCTGCCGCTACGGCACGCCTCGGCAGCCGCTGGCCCCGTCGCCAGGGCGTGTTTGCTCCCGTCTTTAATGCCGCCATCGCTGACGGTTACAAGCGCCTCATGGCCCCCTCACTGGAGCGCGAGGCCCGCGCCAAACTCACCGTTCGCGCCCAGACCGAGGCCATCAACGTCTTTGCCAAGAATCTCGAAGGCCTGCTCTCGGCGCGCCCCGTGCGCGGCGCCCGCGTACTCGCGCTCGATCCGGGCTACCGCACCGGCTGCAAGGTCGCCGTCATGGACGAGACCGGCAAGCTGCTCGACCACGGCGTGGTCTACCCCACCAAGCCGCGCCACGACGTCGCCGGCACCAAGCGCGAGCTCGCCCGCCTCGTCAAGAAGGACAGCGTCAACACCATCGTCATCGGCAACGGCACCGCCAGCCGCGAGACCGAGGAAGTCGTCTCGGAGTTTATTGCCGAGCAGGCGCCCAGCCTTCGCTACACCATCGTCAACGAGGCGGGCGCGTCGGTGTACTCCGCCTCCGAGCTCGCGAGCCAGGAGTATCCCGATCTGGATGTCACCGTACGTGGCGCCATGAGCCTGGGCCGCCGTCTGCAAGACCCGCTGGCAGAGCTCGTCAAGATTCCGCCCCAGTCCATCGGCGTTGGCCAGTACCAGCACGACCTTGACCAGGCCGAGCTTTCGCGCACCTTGGGCCACGTGGTGGAAGACGTCGTCAACCGTGTGGGCGTCGACGTCAACACCGCGAGCGCAAGCCTGCTGGGCTACGTGTCGGGCATTACGCCGAGCGTAGCCAAAAACATCGTGGCCTACCGCGAGGAAAACGGCGCCTTTACCGATCGCCGCCAGCTCAAGAAGGTCCCCAAGCTGGGACCCAAGGCGTACCTCAACGCCGCAGGTTTCCTGCGCATCAGCGGCGGCAAGAACCCGCTCGACGCGACAAGCGTCCACCCCGAAAGCTACGAGGTGGCCACGGCCGTCCTGGAGCGCGCCGGCGTTGCGGCAAGCGAGCTCAGCCGCGGCGGCGTGCCCGATATCGAGCGCCGCCTGGGCAGCATCTCGGCGCTGGCAAGCGACCTGGACTGCGGCACCCTCACGCTCATCGACATCGTCAACGAGCTCAAGAAGCCCGGTCGCGACCCGCGCGACGACGCGCCCGAGGTAGTCTTTAGCCGCTCGGCACTTTCCATCGACGACCTGGAGCCCGGCATGGAGCTCAAGGGCACCGTGCGCAACGTCGTCGACTTTGGCGCCTTTGTCGACGTGGGCGTGCACCAGGACGGCCTCGTACACATCTCCAAGCTGGCCAACCACTTCGTCAAGCACCCGAGCGACGTGGTGCGCGTCGGAGACACAGTGAAGGTATGGGTCGAAAAGGTCGACCGCGACCGCAAAAAGATCTCCCTCACCATGGTGCAGGGCAAATAGCAGAAGGGCAATCCGCCGCCCATCTTTGAACTTGCAAGTTTTTCTCACCTGATGGAAAAAACTTGCAGGTTTTGCAAGTTTTTGTCACGCACTGAGAAAAACTTGCAGATACCGCAACAAAAATGGTGCCGCCCCAACAAAGAGGCGGCACCAGCCAAGTCTTATTCAGCTCAGAACCCCTACGAGCAAGGACGCCCCAGGCGCAGGGTGAGAGGGCCGGCCCCTTTTGCTCGGCGCGACCCTCGCGAAGCGCGTGAGCGCAGAGTAAAAGGGGCCGGCCCTCTCACCCTGCGCCGCGGCAACGCCCGCGGCTCGCGTTCGCCCTACGGCAGGATATGGAAGCCGAGCGAGGCGATATCCTTGGCAAAGCCGCGGACGGTGTCGAGCGAGACCTCGTACGGGTCGCGACCGATGTTCTTGCGCTTGGCCAGGATGCTGTTGGGCACCGTGATGATCTGGCAACCGCATCCTTCCGCCTGGTAAATATTGATAAGCTCACGCGTGGACGCCCACAGGACCTCGCAGTTGGGCTTGGCGGCGGCCTTCTTGACCGACTCCGTCATAAACGGAATGGGATCGACGCCGGTATCGGCGATACGACCGGCAAAGAGCGAAATGATGGACGGGGTCTCGGCGTCAACGGCCTCGACCATCTCGTCGACCTGCTCGGGCGTAAAGATGGTAGTGACGTTGACCTTGATGCCGTCGGCAGAAAGCGTGCGGACCAGCTCGGCGGTAGACTCGCCCTTGGTGGTCACGCACGGAATCTTGACATAGACGTTCTCGGCCCAGGTAGCGATCTCGCGGGCCTCGACCTCCATGGTCTCGACGTCGTCGGCAAAGACCTCAAACGACACGGATACATCGGTGATGTGGGTCAAGACCTCTTTGGCAAACGCGCGGTAATCCGTCACGCCGCCCTTCTTCATAAGGGACGGGTTGGTCGTGAAACCCTGAACGTTGCCGTTCTCGTACATGTCGAGCATGCCCTCGAGGTTTGCACCGTCAGCGAACACCTTGATTGCCATCTGCCTGATTCCTTTCGTTAGCATACGGCCGATAAACTGCTAAACACTTTACCTACGTTTATCAAGGCGTGAGCTGCGGGTTTTCATCTTCTCGGCGAACGGTTTTGCAGTTTTACCATTTTTATATCGACACCCCAGCGGCAAAACGTTTTTGCTGATCATCGCGGTTGATTCCGTTCGCGGCGCAGAGACAGCGCTTCACCGGTACGTTTTCACAACCACTCCAAAACAAAAGCGGTGACGCCTCATTTGAGACGCCACCGCTTCCGTGTAGGAGCCGGTTATCGGAGCTCCGCCCGATTAGGGCTTAACGTATGCCTGGATTACTCTTCCTCAACGTGGTTAATCACAGCACCCTTGGTGTGGATGAAGTTGGGGACGAAGGCGACGATCAGAAGGACAGCAAGAATCGCGTAGACACCGGTGGTACCGAAGGCCTCGGCAGCGCGGCCAAGCGTAATACCAATGACGGAGAAATCGAAGTCGCCGAACGTAGTGTTCTTGAAGCCAAAGACGTCAAGAACGGGCAGGAGCAGGGCCGGGGCAAAGGTGATGAGCAGGCCGTTGACGAAAGCGCCAAGAGCTGCGCCCTTGCGACCGCCGGTAGCATTGCCGTAGATGCCTGCGGTAGCACCGCAGAAGAAGTGAGGAACCATGCCCGGGATGATGAAGATGCCCAGGGTAGCGCCCACGATGAACATACCGACCACGCCACCGATAAAGGAAGCGACAAAGCCGAGGATGACGGCGGTGGGAGCATAGGGGAAGAAGACGGCGCAGTCGACGGCGGGGATGGCACCGGGGATCAGCTTGTTGGAGATGCCCTGGAAAGCCGGGACCAGGTCGGCAAGGATCATACGAACGCCGTTATAGACGATGGTGACACCAACGGCAAAGGACAGGGCACAGGTCAGGGCATAGACAATCACGTTGTCGCCGCCAGCGGTCTTGGTGACGACCGCAGGATCTGCGATGTAAGCGGCGAAAGCGGTAACCAGGTAGAAGAAGGCCATGGTAAGAGCCGTGGAGATGGTAGTGTCGCGCAGGAAGGCGAACTTCTCGGGAACCTCGATCTTCTCGGTGCTGTTCTCCTCGGCGTCCTTAGCAAAAAGCGTACCGACTGCAGCGGAGATGTAATAGGCGAGTGAACCGAAGTGGCCCATGGCGATTTCATCGCCATCGGTAACCTTCTCGGTGAAACGCTGACCAACGGCGGGAAGCATAGCGCTCACGAGGCCCAGGAACATGCCGCCCACGATGACAAGCTGGACATCCTGGAAGCCAGATGCCTGCAGAACGGCAGACAGCAGGCAGGCCATAAACATGCTGTGATGGCCCGTCAGGAAGATGTACTTAAACTTGGTAAAGCGAGCAATGATAATGTTCACGACGTAGCCGAGAATCAGGATCATCATGGTCTGAACGCCGAGGACGCTCTGGGCCATCGAAACGACGACCTCGTTGTTGGGCACGACGCCGGTGATGTGGAAACCGGTCTCGATGAAGGTACCCAGCGGAGCAAGGTTCTCCTGAACAACAGCGGCGCCAGCGGACAGCATGATGTAGCCAAGGATCGGCTTCAGGGTGCCCGTCATCACCTTGTGGGCGGGACGCTTAAGCGCGACAAGGCCGACAAAAGCGAACAGGCCCATAATCCATGCTGGCTTGGTCAGAATCGATTGGATAAACTCAAGTATGGGAAGGATGACTTGCATCTGGGCTTCCTTTCTTTTTAACGTGGGCGCGTTTCCCTCTTCCACAGGGAACCGCCCTTTTTTGTGCCGCTTTAGGCGTTAGCGGCGGCCGCCTTGATTGCCTCGAGGGCGTCTTCGCGGATCTTCTTCTTGTTCACATAGCTGCGAACGATCACAACGTTGCCGTGGAGCTCGGGGGCGAGTTCTTTAACGGTGATGAACAGATCCGGATTTGCGGAAGAAGCACCGTTCAGGTCCATAGACTCAACGTCGGCCTTGATGCCCTCCTCCTCGCAAAGCTCCTCGACTTTGCCAGCGAGCATCAGGCTGGACCCGATGCCGTTTCCGCATACGGTGATGATATGCATGGCAACCTTCCTCTCCTACACGTGACGGTTTTCCGTCTATCCAAAAGCGGCGACGCATCGCCGTGCCATTAAGGCCTAAAAGAATGAACGCATGGTCTCCAAAACCTGCTCGGGCGCATCGCATGCGCTGAGCTTGGCAACGCAGTCCTCGTCCTCGAACATCTGCGAAAGCTCCGCCAAGCAGCCAAGATGAGCCTTGGGGTCGGGTGCGCAAATACCCACGAGCACGTGAACCGGATCGAAATCCTCGTGTCCAAACGCAATGGCAGGGTCAAGCGTGACGATACAGATCCCCGCTTCACTCACATTGCCATCTGCCTGAGCGTGGGGCATGGCGATGCCCTCTTCCAAGACCATATAGGGGCCGAATTTGTGAACCGATGAAATCATGGCGTCAACATAGCTCTGGTCGCATTTGCCAGCGTCTACGAGCAACTTACCGCATGCCTTGATCGCTTCCTCCCAGTCGGAGGCCTCGACGTGGCAGGCAATAAGCTCGGGCTTAAGAAGATCGGTCAGCATGCTCGTCCCCTACTCCTCGGGCAGGATATGAAAACCAAGCGCCTGAATGTCGCGGGCAAAGCCCTTGACCGTATCAAGCGAGTACTCAAGCAAATCTTTCCCGAAATTCTTGCGTTTGGCAAGAAGGGCATTGGGGACCGTAATGATCTGGCATCCAACGGACTCCGCCTGGAAGATATTGAGGACCTCGCGCGTAGACGCCCAGAGAACCTCGGCAGCAGGCTTAACGGCAGCCTTCTTTACGGACTCCGCCATGAGGGGCAGCGGATCGACGCCGGTATCGGCAATGCGACCGGCAAAGATGGACAGAATAGAGGGGGTCTCAGCAGAGACGGCATCGACAAACTCGTCGACCTGCTCGGGCGTGAAGATAGTGGTGACATTCACCTTGATGCCGTCGGCAGAAAGGCGCTTGACCAGCGCGGCAGTGGACTCACCCTTGGTGTTGAGCGCCGGGATCTTAACGTAGACGTTGTCTGCCCAGGTTGCGATCTCGCGAGCCTCGGCTTCCATACCCGCCTCGTCGTCGGCGAATACCTCAAAAGAGACCGACACATCAGTAATGTGCTCAAGAACCGTCTTGGCAAAAGCGCGGTAGTCGGTCACGCCGCCGGCCTTCATAAGGGAAGGATTGGTCGTGAAGCCCTGAACGTTGCCATTGTCATGCATGTCAAGCATACCCTCGAGGTTAGCGCCGTCGGCAAACACCTTGATCGCCATGTTCGGTCCTTTCTCATCTAACACTATTGCTATCGAAAGCCTTCTTCTTTGTTTCAAAAGCTTTTCGGTTTTCTTTTATAAACCATTTCAAAAGCTATCGAAAGCTCAATTGTCAACTTTCCGTGAACGGTCGAATATCGGGCGTGAACGTACTTCATTTGGGCGGCACCTTCAGAATGAGACTCTTTATAGCCCGTTTACGTGCGAACTATCTGCTACGCATGCATTTGTGACATGCCATTCCGTTCTTTTGATTCATTCGAATTTGCCTTGTTCTTTTCATATCGATACGTTATATTTCGATTACGAAAGGCGCATCTTTTACCTTTTGTTCAAAAGGAGCGGCATATGGCATCTACTTCAGACCTTTCACCGGCCGAGCGTCAGCGATTTATCATGAATTGGCTGGCCGAAAAGCCAAATATCTCGGTATCCGACATCGTTCGCCGTTTTTCGGTTTCGGAAGTCACCGCACGACACGACCTCATCTCGCTGGAATCCGAAGGCAAGCTGCGTCGCGTACGCGGCGGAGCGGTATCGCTTTCTCGCTCCAACGCAATCTCGTATCCCGAGGAGCGCATCAATGTCCAAGTCGAGGCCAAGGAAGCCATCGCCGCAACCGCAGCAACTCTTGTTGATGATGGCGATGTTCTGGTAATTGATATCGGCACCACAGGCTTTTACTTCGCTAAGGCCCTCATGGACAAGCGTGAGATCACCATTATCACCGGCGATCTTGCAATCGCGAACTACGCCAGCTTCAATCTCCCCAATGCTTCGGTAGTGCTGCTGGGCGGCTCCGTGCGCAAGGGCCACCTCTATCTCGCGGGCGCACTAACGCTCGACTGCATGAGCAAACTACATGCCGACAAGGCGTTTGTCAGTGCCGACGGATTCCACCCCGACCACGGTTTTACCGTCGAGCACGACTTCTCGGCCATGATCAAGCATATGTACCTTACCAACTCAAACCAGGGCTACATGATGGTTGACCAGGGAAAGTTCAATAAGACCAGTTTTTATCAGTCCGCGCAGATCGATGACCTCGACGGCATCATCGTTGATGGAGACGACGAGGGCATCATGACGGCGGCGATCGAGAGCAGTCGCAGTCATCCCAAGCTCTATATTGCAAAATAGCTCAAATGGCCGGGTCGCCCCACCGCGGGCGACCCGGCCATTTATTAGATCAACCCAAAGTGGCGCATGGCGGTGACGGTACCGTCGTGTGCGACATCGTCGGTCACGTAGTCGGCGACCGCCTTGACCTCGGGCATGGCGTTGCCCATGGCGACAGCCGTCTCGACCGCAGCGAGCATGCCCAGGTCGTTGCCCGAATCGCCAAAGCCAAAGGTGCGCGCATTTCCCTCGCGGCCCAGATACGCCAGCGCTCGCGCCACGCCCACGCCTTTGTCGATGCCCTTGGGGCTCAGTTCGCGGTTTGCTTGCTGGGTTCGCCTGGAAGATCGGCGGTAAACGCGTCTCCCAGTCAATCCGGCACCGCCAAGGCAAACCCCACACGCGCCCGCCGGCAAGCGGCACGCGCCCGCCAACGCAAAGGTCCGGCGGGACGCACCTAGCATCCCGCCGGACCGTCATTCGTCCAGGAGGTCGCCGCGACGAGCCCCTAGATCTTCGCAAGCTCCTCGGAGATGACGCGGCAGACGTCCTCAGCCTGAGGCATCACGCCGTACATCTCGAAGAAGCCGTGGTCGCAGCCGCGATAGCGAATCGCGGTGACGTCAACGCCCGCATCCTGCAGCCTCTTCGCGAACAGCTCGTCCTGATAGCGCAGGTAGTCATACTCGGAAGAGATGATGACCGTGCGGGGGAACGCGCTCACGTCCTCCGCGAACAGAGCAGACACCCTCGGGTCGAGCATCTCCTCCGCATTGCCGTTGGTATACATCAACGGCAGGTCGTCGTTGGCATTGCGGATGCGATCCACCCTGCTCAGAGCCTCGGCCCTCTGGTCGTTCACGATCTCATAGAGGTCATAGGACCATTCCTCCGGAACGGGGCCGCCGTCGACGAGCGGATACAGCTCGGCCACGAGCTTGATCTTGTCCGCATGGGACCCGTCGAGGACGACGGCGTTGGTCAGGCTTCCGCCCGCGGAGTCGCCAGCCACGACGACCCGCGTCGCGTCGACACCCAGCTCATCCGCGTGCTCGACAAGCCAGTCGAGCGTCTTCACGCAGTCCTCGACGCCACCGGGAAACATCGTCTCGGGAGACAGACGGTACTCCGGGTAAATCGCGACGCAGCCCGTTCGCTCCGCGATGTCGCGCAGGCAGTTCTCGTACTGGCCGATGTTGCCCACCATAAAGCCGCCGCCATGGATGAACACGAGCGCGGCAGAACCGCTCTCGTGGCTCTCGGGCGTGAAGACGTGCAGGGGAATGCCCCTGTCGCCAAAGTTCATGACGACGGTCTTCTTGGCAACGCCCGCGCCCCTCACGACATGGGTCTCCTTGTTGGGCGCGGAGCGCCACGCGATCACGTCCACCGGCCCCGCCGGCGCCGGACCGGCAGCGAGTTTCGCGTGGGCGCGCGCATAGACGCGCGGATCGAGCACGTGCTCGCGCTCATCTCCCGGCACGGGCTTCAGTAGGAGCTTCAGCCCGTTGGGCTCGACGACCTCCCTAGCTCCACGCTCAAGCACTTCAAGCTCGGAAGTGGGGTACTTCCTCTCCTCGGCGCCCATGGCTAGCCAATCTTCAGCTCGTCAAGCTTAGCGTCAAGCTTGGCCATCTCATCGGCGGAAAGCTCCCACTCGAACGTCTCGCAGTTCTGAATCGCATGGGCGTCCGTGCGCACGCCAACGAGCGCGGTGCCCACGTACTCCTTCTGGGTGCTCCAGTTCACGGCAACCTGTGCCACGGGCTTGTCGTGAGCCTCGGCGATCTCGTCCATGACCTTGAGCAGCTCCTGGACGCGAGAGAACTTGGGCTCCTGGAAGTAGTCGTAGAAGCCGGCACGGACGTCGCCCTCCTCGAACTTCGGCAGCTCGCGGAACTTGCCCGACAGGATGCCCGCGCCAAGGGAGCCATAGGTGAAGGAGTCGATGCCACGCTCGTAGCCCCACTTGATGAGGTCCTCGGAGGAGCGGTCGACCATGGAGTAGGGCGGCTGCTGGACGTCGACCTGAGCGACCTTCTCGCACTCCTCGATCATCTCGGGCGTGAAGTTGGAGACGCCGATGTGGCGAATCTTGCCCTGCTCCTTGAGGAGCTGGAGGGCGCACATCGTCTCAGAGAACGGGGTCTTGGCGTCGGGCCAGTGCACGAAGTAGAAGTCGATGTAGTCGGTGCGGAGGTTGCGCAGCGAGCTCTCGACCTCCCTCATGATATTCTTGAACGAGGAGTCGCGGTCATAGCCGGCGGCGCTGGTAATCAAGCCAACCTTGGTCGAGAGCAGGTAGCTCTCTCGGTCGATGCCCCTGAGCGCGTTGCCGACGACCTTCTCGGATGTGCCGTTGCCATAGCACGGCGCGGTGTCGATGAGGTTGACTCCGTGATCGAGCATGGTGCGGATGGCGGACATGCTGGCGGCGTCATCGTTCTCACCAAAGGAGTCGCCGCCGATCGCCCAGGTGCCCACGGCGAGCTGGGAGACGTCGACGTCGGAATTCTTGAGGTGCGTGTAGCGCATGTTCTCTCCTTCTAATGGGGCGGCACGCGTCGAATGTCCTCGATCGCGTGCCGCCGGGAATTGCCTTAAACAAGCTTCGAATGATCCGGAAGCCGCCCTACACGATGCCCACGAGGCCGAGGACGAGCGCCAGAATCATGATGCCAACCAGGATGATGTTGACGTTCACGTTCTTCTTGCGCAGGAGCCAGAGGACGACGAGCGTAAGCCCCAGGGGCACGATGCCCTTGAAGATCGAGTCGAGGTAGGTCTGGATCATGACGGGGTCAGAGTCCTGAACCGGAATGGACAGGATCGTGTTGAATTGGACGTTCGCCGCAGTCATGGCACCGATCATCACGAGGCCAACCGTGGAGGTCGCCTTGGTGATGAGCTTCATGAGACCACCCTCGTACATCTCGGAGATGAAGTTGGTGCCCATGCTGAAGCCGAGGTAGGTCATGAAGTATCGGCAGAGGATCGACGGGATGTTGTAGATCAGCAGGAACATGATCGCGCCGAGGGGCGAGCCGCTCATGGCGAGGTTGATGCCAATGCCGGCGGCGATGACACGCAGGACGCCCCAGAAGATTGCGTCACCGATGCCGGACATCGGGCCCATCAGGGAAACCTTGATGCCGTCGATGGACTCGGTGTCGAAGTCTTCGTGCTGCGAGTTCTCCCTCTCCATGGAGGCGACGAGGCCCATGGCGAACGTGCCGACGTTCTGGGTAATGTTGTACCAAGTCGTGTGACGCTTCATGGCTTCGGCACGGGCCTCGGGGTCATCGGCGTAGTAGCGGTTAAGCGCGGGCTGGACGGAGTACAGCCAGCCGTCGGCGCCAGCCTTGACGGAACCGCCAGCGCAGGAGGCGAACACGGAGAAAGAGCGCAGGAAAATGCTGTTGAGCATCTTCTTGTCTTCAGGGCTCACATTCTTGGTCAGGTTGCTCATGCGAAGAAATCCTCCTCGTCGCTGGTTACAGAGTCGTTGGAAACGGCCTGGGTGGCCAAGCCCTTCTTGGTGAGATCGAAAATCTCCTTGTCGCGGAGGGCGGAGGCAACCGCGATGATGACGCCGAGAACCGCGATG
Source organism: uncultured Collinsella sp. (assembly GCA_958415665.1). Classification (GTDB taxonomy): domain Bacteria; phylum Actinomycetota; class Coriobacteriia; order Coriobacteriales; family Coriobacteriaceae; genus Collinsella. The sequence continues at coordinate 15,946 of CATYZK010000014.1, forward strand.
GCGATCATCGGGAGGCCGAGGTACTGGTAGAGCGTGAAGCCCAGGAAGAAGTAGATGCTGAGCTCGGTGCTCCACAGCATCTGGAGCAGGAGCGCCATACCAACGGCGGGCAGGAGGGCGCCCACGGCGTTGAGGCCGCTCATGACATTGGCCGGAATCTGGTTGACGATGGCGGCAACGGGCTCAGCGCCAAGGTAAACGCCGAGGAAGGCGATGAGGCCAAAGGCGGCGTACTTAACGAACCAGAGAACGAAGTGCTGAAGCGCGAGGCCCTTCTCGTTGCCCTCGGCGGCCATCTTGTCAAAGGTGGCGGCGAAGAACGCGAGGAACACGTTGTTCATGAAGATCGAGAGGAACGCGGTGACGACGCCCACGGGAACGGCCAGCGTGATGGCGGCACCCTGGTCGATACCGGCGCCAACGGTGAAGGCGACGGCGAGGGCGGTCGCGGTAACGGGCTCGGCGGAGATAGCACCACCGATGTTAACCGCGCCCATGAAGATCGCCTCGAGAGAGGCACCGATGATGACACCGGTCTTGACGTCGCCCATCAGGAGGCCCGCAACGAGACCTACCACGAGAGGACGCTCGATCATGCACTGACCGAGAACCCAGTTGCCGCCGTAGCAAATCAGCACGGTCAACCAGGCCATTACTGCTAACCCAATCATTTGACTTCCTTTCTCTCATTTCATTTGACCGCCTGGCCAAATCCCCTTATTTCTCTGCCGCCTCGATCAGACTCTTGAGAGGAGTCTTGGGATTGGACGGGATAAGCTGATGGAAAACCGGAATACCCTGCTCGCAAAGCTCCTTCGCGGCCTCGAGCTCATCCGGGTTGAGCATGATCGTGGAGTTGAGGGCGACCTTGCTATCCGGATCGGACTTGTCGAAGCGGCCGACATTGGCAACGTTCACGCCCTCGATCTTGCCCGGTGCGCCTTTAACGAGCTCAAGCACGTCACGCACGCAGTTGGTGAGCGCGAAGATGCGCATGGAGTCCGCACGCGGATCGTTCGCGATGCGGCAAGCATCCGGAACATCCTTGACGAGGAGCTTCTGGCCCGCCGGCGTACCCATGGAAAGCGTCATGCGAAGGGCATCGCTCTCCACGGCGTGCTTGTTGGCGACGATGATCCTGGTGGTGTTGAGCTCCTTGGTCCACACCAGGGCGACCTGCCCGTGAATCAGACGGTCATCGACTCGAACCTGAACAATCATTGTTTCCTCTCCTTACTTATTAGTGCTCTCTAATCGAAGAAGTCTCCGTCGGACCCCTCGTTGTCCGCGGCCTTGCTCGGAGGCTCGACGACCTGCATCGTCGCCCTCGCCAGCTCGACGCTCTGCTTGATCGAATCTGCCGTGACCGGCTCAGCGCCGAGGAGCGCCTCGATCACGAGGCCGAGGTTCATACCGGTAACATGGACGATCCCGCGCTTCTCCGGCTCCATGAGGACGACCTTCTGGAAGACGGAGCCACCGTAGATGTCGGTGAAGATGATGGCCTCGTCCTCAGGGCCCACCGAGTCAATAAACGCCTGGATGCGAGGGGTGAAATCGGAGTCGTCCACGTAGCAGTCAACTGCTTCCACCATGTCCGCCATACCGGTCAGGATCTCGATCGAGCTCCTGATTCCGCTTGCGAGGTAACCGTGCGACGCGACAAGAACTTTCTTCATCGAGTCTCTCCTAGAGCGAATAGTGGTTGGGGTTCAGAAGCTGGATCTTGCTTGCGACGAACGCGCGCATGTCGGGGGCGGCGTCCATCAGGAGGCCAATGCCGTTGCCGTCGTTCTTGCCGGAGTTGATGTCCTTCTCGAAGGCGCGGTACATGGAGCGGAAGTACTCCGTGGCGATGTTGAACTTGCTCATGCCGAGGTTCACGGCCTCCTGGAGCTGCTCGTCGGGGATGTCGGAGCATCCGTGCATGACGAGGGGGACGCTGACGGCCTCCCTGCAGGCCTTGATGCGCTCCATGTCGAGGTTCGGGACCTTGACGTAGGGGCCGTGGGCGTTGCCGACGGCGATGGCGAGCGAACCACAGCCGGTGCCCTCGACGAACTCCTCGGCGAGGTTCGGGTCGGTATAGTGGTCGCTGTTCACGAAGTCGTTGGCGTCGGAGCCGTTGCCGACGTGGCCGAGCTCGGCCTCGATGTCAACGTCGAAGATCTTGGCGACCTGGACGACGTCCTTCGTGAGCTGGAAGTTCTCCTCATAGGGAAGCGAGGAGCCGTCGACCATGACGGAGGGGAAACCGGCCTTGACGCCCTTGACGGCGATCTCGTAACCAGCGGAGTGATCCTGGTGGACGGCGACGGGCACGCTCGCGCGCTCGGCGTAATAGCGGGCGGCGAAGGCGATGATGTCGAGGGCACAGTGGTCCTCGAAGCCGGGCCAGTACTGGATGATGATAGGCATGTGCTCATCCTCGGCGGCCTGGATCGCATAACGGATGGTCTCCGTGTTGATGACGTTGATCGCGGGCACGCCATAGTGGTGCTCGGTCGCATGTTGAAGAAGCTCGTTGACCTTGATGAGAGACATCTTTGTCTTCCTTTCACTTGGATAACCATTGGATTGGACAGTTCTCAGCTCGTCAGCTGGTTGAACACGAAGAGAAGCGCGAGGCAGGCAGGCGCTTGCAAAACGCGGTGGAGCCTATGCGGCCGACTGGCCCTCAGGCTGTGGCGCTGCGCTTCGACGCCACAGTACGTACGCCACAAAAGCAACGACCGCAGCAATCGTTGAAGCGAGGGCGAAGGCCAGAAAACCCGCGTGCGTGCCGAGCGCGTCGCACGCCCAACCGCCAAACAGGTTCGCAACCACGACGGACAGACCGCTCTGAACCATCGCGAAGGCGCTCTGACCTCGAGCGCGACAATCCTCGTAAGTGTGGTTGGCAATGTAGGTAACGCAGGAGTAGTAGACGGTCATGTAACTCACGCTCTGCAGCAGCTGGCCGCAGATCATGACCGGGACGATGCCGGTGCCCACGAGCACGAGCCTGAGCGCCGCCATGAAGCAGGAAAAGATCAGGAGGTTCATCTCGCCGAAGCGCCTGACCAGCTTGGAGGAAACGAGCAGGATGGGGATCTCGCTCGCAGCGGAGACCGCACTCAGGACGCCCACGAGGTTCTGACCCTCGCCAAGCTCGACCGCGTAGCGGCCCAAGAACGCCCCGATGAAGCCAATCGCGGCCGAACTGATGAAGGCGAAGACCAAGACGAAGGCGATCTCATTGCTGGTGAACAGCGAGAGGAGGCCCTTTCCGTGGGAGACCTTGGGATCGTCCGCGGCATTGGCGCGAATTCCCGCCTCGGGGAGGCGCCACATGTGAGCCGCGAAGACCACCAGCGCGGCAGAGACCACCGCGAACTGGATTTGAGGAGCCATGTCGAGCAGCCGACCGACGATCAGGACGACGACGGCATAGCCGATAGTGCCACCCATGCGAATGCGAGAAAAGTCCAGGCCAGAGCGATCCGCGAGCTCGATGACGAGGGAGTCGCTCAGGGGCAGGAGCCCCGAGAAAAACGCCGAGAACGCAAAGGTTACGAGAAGGACCGGGACGAACGTCGACGCCAGGTAATACAGCGGAGCGAGTACCGCCGCCGCAAGGCAGAGGATCACGATGACCGCGCGGCGGCGCCCGAGTTTGTCGGCGATCGTCGACCAGAGCGGCTGGATGGCGAGCGCACACACCGGGGTCGCCGCGAGGAGGATGCCGGTCTGGGCTGCGCTGAGGCCGAGGCTCGTGTAGTGAGCGGAGAGGAACGGCGAGTACACGCCCGCGCAGACCCAGTAGAGGACGTTCGCGAAGAACAGCGAAGTCATGCTTGCGTTTGTCCTGGCGTTGTGCATCGTGCTTCTCCCTTCTTGCTCGCCGGGTGCCTGTCTGGGCTTCGAAGTGATTCGCCATCTAGCGTGAAACGAAGTTGCGAGGCGTTGGAACAATGTTCTGTTGTTTCATCGTTTTCGTGCTGTTGTTTCACGGCTCATAAGATAGCAGCTCAAGATGAGATTGCGCCGGGGAAGCATCGATTTACCGTGAACGGTAGGAAATCAGCGGTGAAACGCTATTTCACCGCTTATGAAACATTTTGCTTTATTTTCACCTCTCTTGACCTAAGATACAAAGCAAACTAGGGCCAAGGAGTAACCATGGATAAGACAGGAGATGTGCTCAGCCACATCTGCGCGGTCATGAGCAGCCTATCCCCCTCGGAGAAGGCAATCGCAACGTATGTGCTCGACCACCCGTCGGACGTCGCAACGATGACCGTCCGCGAACTCGCCGCAGAAACCGGTACGTCACCGGCGTCTGTTTCGAGGTTCGCAAGGACGCTTGACTACCGAACCTATTCGGACATGCGTCTGGCGCTCGGCATATCCATCAGCAGGGCCTCCGGCGAGGAAAAGGCCACGGGCGGCAAGGTTACTCTGGACGACGTCGAGGGCTCCATTAAGTACGTCCTGTCTCACAAGGTCAAGGAGCTCTCCCAAACCGCCTCGCTCATTGACTCCGATGACTTTTCGACAGTCGTCAATCTGCTCCACAACGCCAACCTCGTCCTGATTGCGGGCGTCGGCAACTCGATTAGCATGGGCGTAAACGCGGCGTTTAAGCTCTCACAGGTTGGAGTCAGGGCATTTTGCCCCAGTACCACCGATGCCATGGTCTCCGCCGCAACCAGCCTCAAGGAGAATGACATCCTGCTCGTCATTTCGACGTCCGGATACTCGAAGCGCCTCGTCAACATATTCGACTCTGCCGAGGATTCGAACACCCCCATCATCATGATCACAGACAACCCAGATACGCCGCTCGCGAAGCGTGCCACGTATATCATCCGAGCCGTCTCGCGAGATCAGGCCATCACCGGAACCGAGGTCGCCTTCTCGCACAGCTCGATCAACTTCGTCATCGAGCTGTTGTTCCTCTTCCTGACCTCTTGCTGGGATGACCCGGTAGAGTTTAACAGGATCATCTCGAAGAATCTCTTGGGAGACAGGCAATACAGCTAGGACGACGCACACCGACGCCCAGACCGAAACGGGAGGACCCCTTGATAAAGCTCATCCTCGCAGACATGGACGGGACCCTGCTGCCGTTTGGCTCAAGGGTCGTATCGGAGCGCACGCACAGCGCGATTCTTTCGGCGCTTGATGCGGGCATCGCGTTCGGCCCCGCAAGCGGCCGCGACTACGCCGACCTGGCCGATGCCTTTGACGGCGACACGCGCTGTTTCTCGACCGGCATCATGGCCAACGGAAAGAAGGTCTTCTCCAGCGGCGAACTCGTGTTCAAAAAGACGCTCTCGACGGAGGCCCTCGTCAAGCTCGATAGCGCCGTACGCCCCTACGCGGGGACGTCACTCTGGCTAGTCGCCGATGTCGATGAGACAGGCAAACGCTGCGAGCAGTTCCTCTGCGCCGTCGAGCCTGGCGACGAATTCGCCCTGGAAATCGTTAAGGACTCCGGAAGAGACATGGCGCTCGGAGACGTGCCCACGAACCGTGACGTCATCACCGCCGGCATCTTCGTCAACGTCAGCTCCGCCCCGACGGAAGTCGTTCGGAGTCGATGCAAGGAGGCCTGCCCAGAACTTGATTTCCCCTCGCCCGTCCCATTCTTCCTCGATGTTGTTCCGGCTGGCTGGAGCAAGGTAAACGGACTCGACGCGCTTCTCGGCAGCCTTGGGGTCACGCTGGACGAGGTCGCTTTTATCGGAGACTCGGAAAACGACGTGACGCTCCTCGAAAAGGTGCCGAACTCCTACGCAGTCGCGGGCGCGATGCCAGAGGCGAAGGCCGCGGCCCATCACCTGATCGGGGACGCAGCCGAGGACTCCGTCGCGAAGCTCATCGAACAGATTGTCCAGCAGCGAGGCTAGGGTTCCGCCAGCGTGGCATGCGCCGCGTGCCTCGTCATCCGTTCGTGGCGCGCTACCTCGTGACGATCCAGAGCGTGGCCATCGTCGCGACGCCGATGCCCACGATGAGCGCGGCCCACAGGACGCGGACCACGAGGTTCATGTCGCCCGCCACCACCATGTCGTTCGCGTGCCAGAACCAGCTCTCGTTTGCCTTGCGCATGATGCCCTCCCTTAGCCTCGATTACGCCATCTATGGCCGAGCAATCGCAGGTCGCGTGCCATGGATTTGCCCTACGCCCAGCTTTCAGTTCTATAAGGCGGCGGGAGCCTGTGCGAGGCCCCGAGTCCTGAGGCTGTTGCAATGAAAATGGGAATCAAGGAGCACGCATCAATCATATGGGTTCCTTTCGAGGGCGAGAGCAAACGAAGCATCCATCATATAATGGAGCGACGCAACCAGAGAGGTCACCCATGGAATTATACGCAAGCTGCCCCGAGGGCTTTGAATCCGCACTCGCCGACGAGCTCAAGCGGCTCGGGCTTTCGCATGTCCGCCGCCTGAAGGGCCGCGCCACGTTTGAGGGCGAGCTCGAAGAGGGCTACCGCGCCTGTCTGTGGTCGCGCCTGGCCAGCCGCGTGTTTGTGGTACTTGGGCGCTTTGAGGCACGGGATGCCGACGAGCTGTACGACGGCGTGTACGACATTGCCTGGGAGAACATTGTCCGCCCCGGCGCCACCATCGCCATCACCGCCCGCGGCGTGACCGAGCAGCTGCGCAACACACGTTTCTCCGCCCTGCGCGCCAAGGACGCACTGTGCGACCGCCTGGCCGAGACCACGGGCCGTCGCGCCGATGTCGACGCCACCGACCCCGACGTTCACCTGCTGCTTTCGCTGCGCCAGCGCCGCGCGAGCATCAGCCTGGACCTTTCGGGCGATCCGCTGTTCAAGCGCCTGCCGCCCGCCGCGACCCGCGCCGGCGAGGGCACGCATGTGCTGCGCCCCGACTACGCCGCGCTGGTGTTGGCGCAGGTCGGCTGGACCGCGCTATGCGAGCGCGAGTTGACGGCCGACGATTACGAGAACGAGGCCCTGCCCACGCTGATCGACGCCTCGTGCGCCGGCGGTGGTCTGCTGCTGGAGGCTGTGAATATTCTGACCGACCGCGCCCCGGGCGCCGCCCGCGAGCACTGGGGTTTTGAGGGTTGGCAGCCGCACGACGCTACCCTGTGGGAGCAGCTGCTTGCCGAGGCGCGCGAGCGCGAGGCCGCAGCCCGCGAGCGCCAGGCGCGCATCGTTGCCGTGGACATTGACCCCGCCGCCCGCAAGACCGCCGAGCGCATGGTCAAGTGCGCCGGCTACAAGCGCTTTGTCGATTTTTGCGCCGCCAAGCCCGCCACCGTGCTGGATCACGCGGGCGCTGTTGCCGGCGCCGCCATCGTCGCGGACACCACCGAGACCCCGCTGTCGCTCATGCACGATGCCATGACGCTCATCGGCGAGCTTCGCCGTGCGCCCGAGCTTGCTTCGGCACCGGTCGCCGCACTCACCCGCGACGGCCTCATGGCCCGCGCGCTCCACGCCGAGCCTGCGCGCTCCATCGCCGTCATGCCCAACAATGAAGAGGCCGCTATCGAGGTTTGGCCCTCGCTCGACCATGCCGCCGCGGCGTTTGAAGCCGCGACCAGCGCGGATGCCGTGGGCGAGGCCGCAGATGCCGGCGACGCCGACGACGAGACCGGCGCCGTGCCCGCCATGCCCGAGCCCGCTGCCACGCTCGACCTGGGTGACGGCAAGCCGCTGCCCGTGCTCATCCCCGAGTCCGAGCAGTTCGCCAACCGCCTGCGCAAGAATGCCCGCCTGCGCCGCAAGTGGGCCAAGCGCGAGGGCGTGAGCTGCTACCGCGTCTACGATGCCGACCTGCCCGACTACTCTGCCGCCATCGACCTGTACGAGGGCTGCCCGCAAACTCCTGGCCGCTGGCTCGTCATCGCCGAATATGCCGCACCCAAGACCATCGACCCCGCGCTGGCCCAGGCCCGCATGCTCGACATTTTGGCCATCGCGCCGCGCATCCTGGATGTCCCCGCCGAGCACGTGCACGCCAAGGCCCGCATGCGCTCGCGCGGCGGCTCGCAGTACGGCAAGCAGGGCGCCGGCAAGGGCGGCTCGGGCGAGCGCGCCAACATCGCGCGCCGCCGTCTGCCGCTCATCGAGGAGGGCGGCCTTACCTTTGCCGTCAACTTTGACGACTACCTGGACGTTGGCATCTTCCTTGACCACCGCGTCACCCGCGACCTGGTACGCGAGCACGCCAAGCAGGCCCGCCGCTTCCTCAACCTGTTCGCCTACACCGGCACCGCTACCTGCTACGCAGCCGATGGCGGCGTCGAGGAGACCGTGACGGTCGACCTCTCGAACACCTACCTGGACTGGGCCGAGCGCAACATGCGCCAGAACGGCTTTGTGGGCCCGCAGCATCATTTTGTGCGCGACGACGTGCTCGCCTGGATTCGCGACCAGCGCCAGACGCGCAACCGCTGGGACCTGATCTTTGTCGACCCGCCCACGTTCTCGAACTCGTCCAAGATGGGCCGTCGTACCTGGGATGTCCAACGTGACCACGTTGAACTGCTGGCCGGCGTGTCGCGCCTGCTCACACAGGGCGGCCATGCCATCTTTAGCTGCAACCTGCGCGGTTTCCGCCCCGAGACGCGCAAGCTTGCGCGCGCGGGTGTGGTGCTGGAAGACATTACGGCGCAGACCATCCCCGAGGACTTCGCGCGCAACCAGAAGGTGCACCACTGCTACATCGTGCGCCGTCTGCCCATCGAGGACGCCATGGCCGAGGTCGGCTTTAGCGCCGAGGAAATTGCCGAGCGCGTCGAGGAGCTGCGTAACCCCGAGGCCCGCAAGCCTCACGCAGCAGCACCCGCGCACGCGCAGGCCAGCGACCGAGGGCCGCGCGGCGACGGCAAACCCTCCCCCGCCGGCAAGCCCAAAAAGAAGAAGTTCTACGCCAGCAAGCCCAAGGGCAAATAACAAAAATGCGGTGGAATAGTTCCCAGACGGCCCCATCAAAGACCAAAACAGGAACTATTCCACCGCAACTCATATAGAGACCGCGTGGGAGCCACACTCCATAGGGGCCGCGCCCTGCCCTACCCCTGGGTGACCAATCGGTAGCCGATGCCCACGTGCGTTTGGATATAGCGCGGATGCGCAGGGTCGGACTCGATCTTTTTGCGCAGCGTGCCCATAAAGACGCGCAGACTCGCGAGGTCGCTCTTGGTCGCCGTGCCCCAAATCTCGTGCAGGATAAACTGGTGCGTCAGCACCTTGTCGGCGTTGTGCGCCAGCAAGCAGAGCAACTTGTACTCGATCGGCGTCAGGTGCAGCTCCTCGCCATCCATCGTGGCGATGCCGGCATCAAAATCGATATGCAGCTCACCGGTATCGAACGAGCCCTCGGACGAACCCACACCTATCTGCGCATACGAAAGGCGCCTGAGCGTGGTGCGGATACGCGCGAGCAGCTCCTCGACCGAAAACGGCTTGGTCAGGTAGTCGTCGGCACCGGCATCGAGCGCGCGGATCTTGTCCGCGTCCTCGCTACGCGCCGAGACCACGATAATCGGCATGCCCGACCACGCGCGCACCGACTCGACCACCTTGACGCCGTCCATATCGGGCAGGCCCAGATCGAGCAGCACGATGCTCGGCGCCTGCGACGAGGCGGCGGCGATAGCGGCATGGGCGGTCTCCACAGCCATATGGCGCAGGCCGTGCGCCTCGAGCGCGGCAACGATGAGGTTGCGAACGGCGGGATCGTCCTCAACGACCAAGATGAGCGGTTTCACGGCAGAGTTCGGCACGGTGCTACTCCTTATCAAACGAAACGTCGGCGGCGGGAAGCTCAATCGTGAAGACCGAGCCGTGCGGATCCGCCGCGGAAACCTCTATGCTACCGCCATGCGCCAACGCAATGGAGCGGCAGAGCGAAAGCCCCAGGCCCACGCTGCGGTGACTGTCAGCCAAGCCGTGGTTGGCGGTGTAGAACGACTCAAAGATGCGCTCACGGTCCTCGGGTGCGATGCCCGGCCCGTCGTCAGCGACCGAACACCTCACGCACCCGCCGTCAGCGCCAATCGAGATCACAATATGCGAGCCTGCGGGCGTATAGGCGATGGCGTTGTTCACCAGATTGACCACCAGCTGCACCATCAGGCGCGCATCGACGTTGACGAGCGCCGGCTCATCGCACGGCACCACCTTAAGGTCGTGCTCGCGCACGGCCGGGTTCACGTGGCGCAGCGCCTCCTCGACGATATCGTCCATGAGCTCGAGCGTTGTCGACAGATGCATGCCGCCGCCCTCGAGCTTGGTGATGGCAAGCAGGTTCTCGACGGTGGCGTTGAGCCACAGCGCATCCGAGCGAATGGATAGCAGCAGGCCGCGGCGCGTCTGGGCATCGAGCACCGCGGTGCCGGTCGAGCCCTGGTCGAGCAGCACGTCGGCATTGCCCGAAATACTGGTAAGCGGCGTGCGCAGATCGTGCGAGATCGAGCGCAGCAGGTTGGCGCGCAGCTGCTCATTTTTGGCAAGCACCGCCGCCTCCTCGCGAGCCTCCATGGCGCGGGCGCGATCGAGTGCCAGCTCGCCTTCGCTCACGATGGCATCGGCAAGTGTCCGCTCCTCGTGCGTCAGCACGTCGGGCTCGGCAACGATAGCCAGCACGCCCACCACCGAGGCGGGGTCGCCCGAGCGCACGAAGCCGTCACCCGAGCGCACGGTCAGGTATATGCCGTAGAACGCCGAACCGCCATAGGTGGCATCGAGCGGCGTTCCCACATAGGCGGACGCCGAGAGCCGCGGCGGCATCTGCGGCGCCAGTTCATGCACCGGCGCGACATCGCCCACGGCCGTGTACGTCGCGCGCGGCAGCAGGTCATCGCCCTCGGCGTCGGCGCTGTACCACACGACCGGACAGCCCGAAAGACGCGCCAGCTGCGTTGCCATAGCATGGACAATCTGCTGCTGATCGGCGCACCGCTGCAGCATGCGGTTGGTCTCGAGCACCATATGCGTGCGGCGGTCGCTGGCAGCGGCCTGCGCCAGGGCACGGCGCAGGGCCAAGGCAATCGAGCTCGACACGAGCGAGACCGCAAACATGATGAAGAACATGCCGGGATAGACGCGGTCGATAAACGACAGCGAGTAGCGCGGATCGACAAATAAGAGGTTGTAGAGCGCCACGGCGGCCGCTGAGCTCAGCAGGCAATACAGGCGGCTCCAGGTAAAGAATGCGCACAGCTGCACGGCGAACACATAGACGATCATGATGCTCGGCGCGAGACCAGGATGGTCGAGCAACGCGCCCACAATCGTCGCCGCGACCAGCAGCCCCACCGATACGCAGGCGTCATACAGAGGAGTGCGGCGCGTCAGCGTTGTACGCCGCCACCAAAAGCTATCGGCAATATCGCCGTCCGTACGGACGTCCATCAGCGCCCCGCCCCTCTCTCAAAAACAAAAACCACCACAAAGGGGACAGGCACCTTTGTGGTGGTTTTCCCTCGTGGTGGTTCTAAGTGTAAAGCCTTCTACGACCGGTAGCCGCTAGACAAACAGCACGTGCGCGAGCAGGGCGCACACGCACACCGCTCCAAATACCAGTGCCACGATCGAAATAACGCGATCGGCCATGTCCATGTTGGCACGATTCGTAAAGAACCGATCTTCGGCGGCGTCGGCGCGTGCCTCACGCACCATCTCGGCAACCACCTCGCGGCCATCAAGCATCCTTGCATCCATGTTTGCCTCCCCGGCCCCAATCTTGTCCATCGAAAACCAACTCCATGCAACCCGTCGGCGCCTACGGGCGCTCGTTGGGGGCCAGGCGCTGCATCTTGCTCACGGCCTTAAACTTGGTGAACAGCGGCACATACTCAAAGCTCACGTTGGAGTTCTCCAGACCGTACCAGCGCGCCGGCGTGCCGGCGGCGCGGCGGATGATGTACTTGAGCGTAATGGCCGTACGCTCGCTCGGCTCCACGTCGCTTTCGGGTGCCAGAAGCTTGCGGATCATGACGAACTTGAACGTGCCGATGTTGCCCGGATCCTTGTAGACCGAGTAGTCATGCGTCTGCGCCGGCAGCTCGCCGGTGGCAGCCAGGTCCTGAACGACCTGACGCAGGTAGGCATTGACGCGCTGGTTGATCTTGTAGCCCAGGTACAGATGCACGCGGAACACGTAGTCGGTGCCGAACGTCTCGACCGAATAGGCAAAGGTGTGCGGTTCGTCCATGGTCTCGACATTCACGAACCACCAGGCGCGGGCGCGCTTGGGATGCTTGTCCAAGATCGAGTAGACGATATCACGGTCGATGTAGTCGGTATGGGTGTCCTTGGTCAGGTACACGATGTTGTCGCTCATGCGCTCGTAGCGGTCGTCGTCACGCAGGCGCTTGAGCTGCGGCAGGTAGCTGCGCAGCGGCAGCAGCGTAAACTGGCGCTGCTCGACCGCCGTGCCGTTGTACCAGCACACCATAATGCCCATGATGAGTGCAGCCATAAGGATGGTGAAGTAGCCGCCGTGGAAGAACTTGGTGAGCGAGCTCACGAAGAAGAAGCCTTCGAGCAAAAGGAAGAAGGCCGCGAAGATCCACGGAGCAACCTTGAGCTTGCGCTCCTCGTGCAGGTAGAAGAAGAGCAGCAGCGTGGTGCACATCATAGTCAGCGTAATGGCAAGGCCGTAGGCGGCTTCCATATGTGCCGAGTTCTGGAACAGCAGCACCACGATGACGCAGCCGACAAGCATGACGTTGTTGACCATGGGGATGTAGAGCTGGCCTTTGGTCTCGGCAGGGTAGAAGACCTGCATGTGCGGCATGAGGTCCAGACGGCTGGCCTCGGACACCAGCGAGAACGCGCCGGTAATGAGCGCCTGCGAGGCAATGATGGCCGCGATGGTTGAAAGGCCGACGGCAAACGGGCGCAGGCCCGGGGCGAGCATCTGGTAGAACGGGTTAAGGTCGGCAATGCCCAAGAGCTCGGGGTTGGCAGCGTTGTTGATAAGCCAAGCGCCCTGGCCCATATAGGACAGCAGCAGACAGCACTTAACGAACGGCCAGGTGGCGTAGATGTTGCCGCGGCCGACGTGGCCCATGTCGGAGTAGAGCGCCTCGGCGCCGGTGGTGGCGAGGAAGCAGCTGCCCAGAATCATGATGCCCGCGTGGTTGTTGGGGCTCAGCAAAAAGGCGATGCCGCGCACCGGGTTGAGGCACAGCAGCACGGCGGGGTGCTGGAAGACAAAGAACAGACCCGTGCCGCCCAGGAACAGGAACCACAGCGTCATGATGGGGCCAAAGGCGTGACCGATCTTGGCCGTACCGATGCGCTGTACCAAGAAGAGCACGATGATGATGGCGAGCGTGATGGCGACAACGCGGCCCTGGTCGTCACCGAGCACGGCATGGACCGCCGGGATGGTGCGCAGGCCCTCGATAGCCGTGGTAACGGTAACGGCAGGCGTCAGGATGCCGTCGGCGAGGAGCGCCGCCCCGCCCAGCATGGCGGGGATGATGAGCCACTTGCCGCAGCGCTTGACTAGGCTGTACAGGGCAAAGATACCGCCCTCGCCATGGTTATCGGCGCGCAGCGAGATGAGCACATACTTGATGGTCGTCAGCAGCGTGACCGTCCACACGACAAGGGAGAGCGCGCCGAGCACGAACTCCTCCGTGACGCTTCCGATGCCGCCGTTGCCGGCAACGAGCGCCTTTGTTACATACATAGGGCTGGTGCCGATATCGCCGTACACCACGCCCAGCGTGACGAGCATCGCCGAGATGCTCACAGGAATCGCAGCGTGCGAGGCTGCCTCCTTGGCCTTTTGTTCCATAAGCCGGTTTCCTTCCCAACTTTAATGTTCGAAGGGATTATAGGTAATCGGCCCATGATTTAATGCACCGTTTTCCCAGCTAGATAAACATTTATACGGCCTTTAGGCCACCACGGCGATATGGAATGTGACAAAGGGACTGTCCCTTTGCAGCATCTGTCATTTTCCGAGCCAGTTTTTGAACCACCACTCCATGGAGCGGCTCATCTCGGCCATAAAGGGGCTCGTGTGTTTGCGGGTGTAGATATCCACCACGCGCTCGCCCACCTCGCGGGCATGCGGGCGAAACATCGCATCCATCTCGGCCACCTGCGCGTCCATGGTCGCGGCATCCGCACGGCAGTAGCGTTCCTCGTGCACCAGGTTCACCACGGGATGCGCAATGGCCGGGCGCTCTTTGCGAGGCGTGCCGATGATGAGCATCGATAGCGGCATGGTATAGGGCGGCAGATCGAGCAGCTCGGCGACTTCCTCGGCATTCTCGACGATATCACCGATATAGCAGCTCCCCAGGCCCAGGGCCTCGGCGGCGACCACGGCATTTTGCGCGGCGATCACGGCATCCTGCGCCGCGATGGCAAAGTCGCCCAAACCCGGCGCGCGGCGGGGCGCCTTGCCCGTACGCTCGACAAACTCGGGCTCAAAGCAGCCCACGTGCTCAAACAGATTGATCCACTTGGCATAATCGACCACAAATATAAGTGCCCAGGGAGCCTTGGCGATCATAGGCTGGTGGTCGCACAGGTCGGCCAGACGGTCCAGCGTAGCCTGCTCGCGAATGCTCACGATGGAATACATCATCATGGCGCCTGCCGACGGCGCACGGCTCGCCGCATGCAGAATCGCCGCACGCTGCTCGTCGGTCACCGCTGCGGGACGGTCGTTGTCATCGCGCGCAAAAGCGCGCGTGGACGAACGGTGCTCCAAAATGTCCAGCACCGCGTTGCCCGTAGTCTCGACCGGATAGCCGTACGTATCCACGACCGCAGCTCCGTCGCCGCCCATGTCAGCCTTGCAAACCTGCTCGCTCATCGCCCTACCCTCGCCAATTCTTTAAGAAGCCTTTACGTTTCCGTGTAATTCCCGTCCATTATCGCGCAGGTCGCCACTACATTGCGCAACACTGCCACACGTGCGCGTTATTATGGCTGGTTGTTGTACGCAGCCCTCAAATGCTGCGCATATCTTGGTAACAATCGGGTAAACCCCCGCTTTCGTAGGTTCTAAGTTTGTGAGGAGTCTCAGCATGTTCGCAGCCGCTATCTCGCTCGTCGGTCTCGCGGCGACCGTCTACCTTGTTTTGCGCGAGGCCAAGGCCATTCGTGCTCAGTCGGGCACCGTCGCCAAGAGCGCTCTTGGGTGGAGCGTTGCCTTTGGCCTGTTCCAGCTCTTTTTGACCGTCTGGGGCGCTATTGGCCTCGTCGCCCAAAACGAGCCGCTCGCCTTCGTGATGCTCATCCTGACCAATGCCATCCTTACCGGATGCGCCTGGGCCAGCATCACCCGCGACCGCATCGCCCCGCGCGTCTTTGCGTTCGCCGGGTCCGATGCCCCCGTCCCCACCGGCAAGCTCGCCCGCCTGCGCGGAGCCTTTGTGGGCAAACCGCTCGTCGCCGCCGTCCTGTGCCTGTCGCTCGCCGGCGTCTTTGCGCTGCTGGGCATGGAGGTCTCGTCCAACCACGACTTTACCTGGGTCTACCCCCTGTGCATCCTGCTCGAGTGGGCCATCATCACCGCGCTCATGGCCGGCCTGTTCTTCCTGTTCCAGCGCCATGGCGCAGCTCCGGCCGTTCTGGCCTTCGCCCTCTTTGTCCTGGGCATTGCCGAGTTCTTCGTCATCACGTTTAAATCCATGCCCATCCAGCCGGGCGACCTTTCGGCCATCTCCACCGCCGCCGCGGTCGCCGGCAACGGCTATACCTTCTCGATCTCGCTGTTCTGCGTGCTGTCGATGGGCTTTACCGCCATCGGCATGCTGCTGTGCGAGTACGCCGGCCTGGTGGCGCCGCATCGCCAGAAGGGCGCCGCCAACGCCAAGCGCATGCTGCTCACCAACCTGCTCGTGGCCGTGCTGTGCCTGGGCGGCGTAACCGCGCACGTCACGCTCATCGACTACTACAACACCCTGGGCATCACCGTGTACACCTGGCGCCCGCTCGAGAGCTACTGGCGCGAGGGCTACCTGCCTGCCTTTATTAGTGCGGCGCAGTCCATCAAGCCGCCTAAACCCGCCGATTACTCCGTCGACGACGCCAAGGCCACGCTCAAAAAATACGCCAAGGCCTACGACAAGTCCGATGCCGCCAAGAGCGACGAGCGCGCCGCAGCAAAGGAGCAGTTCGATAGCGAGAAGCCCACGGTCATCGCCATCATGAACGAGACGTTCTCCGACCTGTCGATCTACCAGAACATGCGTGCCGGCTACGAGGGCCCGCAGTACTTTAAGAGCCTGTCCAACTGCCTCAGCCGCGGCAAGCTCTACGTGAGTGCCTACGGCGGCGGCACCGCCAATACCGAGTTTGAGTTCCTGACCGGCAACTCCATGGCCAACCTGGGCTCGGGCGTGTACCCCTACACCATCTACAACATGGAGACGACTGGGAACCTAGCAGAGCAGTTCAAGTCGCTCGGATATTCCACCACGGCCATGCACCCCAACCACGCGACCAACTGGAACCGCGAGAACGTCTACAAGGACTTTGGCTTTGACCAGTTCCTGTCCATCAACGATTTCCAGGGCGCCGATACTCTGCGCGGCATGGTGACCGACCAGGCGACCTACGACAAGATTCTTGAGCTGCTCGACCAGAACGCCGATCCGCAGTTTATCTTCGACGTGACCATGCAGAACCACTCGGGCTACGACACGGGCCTGGTGCCGCTCGACAAGCAGGTGCACCTGAACATCGACACGACCGACCTGGACGCCAAGACCGTCGAGGACGGCACGCTGTCCGATGTCGACGAGTATGTCTCGTGCATCGAGCAGTCCGACCAGGCGCTGCGCTACTTCCTCAACGCCCTGAGCAAGCTCGACCGCAAGGTGGTCGTAGTGTTCTGGGGCGACCATCAACCGTTCTTCCCGTCCAAGTTCAATGACAAGTGGTTTACCGACGAGGATGACGCCACCCACCAGGAGCGCCTGTGGCAGACCGACTACATCATCTGGGCCAACTACGACGTTGCCGGTTGTGACCAGACGAGCGAGGTCGACGACCTGTCCACCAACTACCTGTCCACCCAGCTGATGCAACTGATCGGCGCCCCGCTGACCGACTACCAGAAAGCGCACATGACGCTGCGCGAATCGCTGCCCGCCATCAACTCCGTGGGCTACGAGGACGCCAGCCTGCGCTGGGCGCTCTCCTCCAACGTCACCGGTGACGACGCCGCTGCCGCAGCCGCCACCAAGGCGCGCGAGGATTACGCCAAGATGCAGTACTACGAGATGTTCCGCGACGGCAAGAATGTGTACACCGAGCACTTCCAGACCGAAGCCAACGAGACCGATCCCAACCTGGCGCCGGGTACGACCAAGATCAAGTAGCGGGGTCGGGGGCCCGAATCGGCGGCAGGCGGAGGCACGGGAAAGGTCTGCTGCTCAAACAGTCCTGCGCAAGACGGGGGCCACATTAAGTGGCCCCCTTTGCGTGCGGAACTCGCGACAGACCTTTCCCGTGCCTCCGCCTGCCGCCGCCCCTCACCCGTTGCGGGTTGAGTGGGCTGATGAGAAACTGCGCTCGCCTCATAGCAGAAGCGTGGCCTGTCATGCGTATCGCGAAAACTGTGCCCCACTCTGGGCGCGCCGATTGTGGGATGGACTTTCCGGTTGCGGAGACTTCAGTTGAGAAAACCCGGGTAGCCAGGTTATTTGGCTGCCCGGGTTTTTGATTTGCTGTTGCCCCCTGCTGGTGGCTAGTGGTTCTTGCGGCGTTTAGTCAAGATGACGAGGGCTATTGCCACCAGGATGATACCCGCTGCTGCTGCGGTGGCGACTAGGGCGAATGTTTGGTCGCCGGTGTTTGCGAGGTTCTTCGCTGTGGTCGTAGTCTTGACCTTGGTGTCGGTCTTAGCTCCGTTGTCGGACTTGGGCTTGTCCGGGTTCGTCGGGGTCTCAGGAGTCTCGGGATCCTTTGAGCCTTCGGAATCGGTTGGGCCGGCGGTGTTTACCAGCGTATGGTCCAGGAACTTCTTGGCGCCCGCACTTGCCTGTGAGAACAGACGGCGCGTGCGGATCGGGGTGGCGTTCACCGTTGTGGGCGCCGTCTCCTCGGCCTCGATATTCACGAGCGTCGTGCCGGTGTCGAGGCCCACGTCGTTGTATCCTACGTGGCAGTAGTACTGTGCGCCGTCATCGTCTGCGGTCAGGTCGATTTCAAGCTTCGAGGCCGTCCCGGCTGCGAGGTTGCCATCGGCACCCACACGCTTGAACTCGGTCTCGCCGCGACCCTTGCGATACCACATATATGTCGGCGCCAGCTCTGTCTCGTTACCGTCGGCACCGAGCTGCTTCACGTGGCCAATCGCCGAGAGCGTCAGATGGCTTCCCGCCGCGCGCTCGACCGAAGAATCGTATTCGATGCTCGGCCCCTCTTCAACATCTGCTGCAGGTCCACTCACGCTCATCGTCATGCCATCGGGCATGGTCTTGACCGTGATAATTGCCGAGCGAATGCCTGTTTCGGTCGTGGATCCGTTCTTAACGGCGGCAATCGCGAATCGGTACTCCGTATTGGGCTGCAGCCCATCCCACTTGAGCGAGGTCTGCGTGTTGTCGGCAATCTTCCAGCTGTTCACGACGGCGTCCGCCGCATTGCTCTGCAGCATACCCACGCCGTAGCTAAAGCCATCCTTCTTTGCGAGCACGTCATCCCAGCTAAACGTAACACTGGTCGAATCAACGGCGTTTGCTGTAAAGCCCGTCACGGCCGGCGCTTCGGGCATCTCGACATCCTTGACGTCATAGCCCACGATCCAGAACTGGTCGGTATCTTTAGTGCCGAGCTTGTCGCCCGAGCCATCCTCGAACTTGTTGACATCCACCGCGTTGACGCCCAGACGCCACACAAAACCGTACTTGCCCTGCGCGGCCTCGGGCAGGTTGTCGACGGTGCCGCCGTATTCGGTCGATTCACTCGAGGAGTTACCCGTAGTAAAGCCGGCGTTGGCACCAAAGCACAGGCCGCCAAACAACTCGTGCTTTGCGAGCTTCGCGCCCATGACAACGCTGCCGTTCAGCGTAAAGCCGTACTCAAACTCCTGCTCCTCGCCCTCCTCGACTTCGATGGTCTGCTCAATACTCGCTCCCGACTGCGCTACGGCGCCGTTAAACCCATCGTGCGTGTAGGCGCGCGTCACGCCAGGCTTGCCCAGACCAAAGGAATCCCCAACGGGAGTCTCGCCGTTGAGCGTCGTTTGATAGGTTCCGGGCTCTCCCGAGCGGTTGGTCAAAAAGTAGCTGAGCGGCGTCATATTGTGCTGTTTGGCAATGCGGTCATAGGCCTCGACATTAACGACCGAGGTCTGCGCGCCGAGCGACACGGGCGCCGCCATCACGCCCTTGCCACCAGTTTCCTCATTTTCGATCTCATACTCGTAATAGACCATCGGAATCGTGTAGAGCACGGCCTTGTCACCCTCGCCGGCATGCGACTCATAGCTTACGCTTGCGCTCACTGTGCGTTCGCTCCGGTAGTCATAGCATCCCTCGGCGGCAAAATCGACCGAAGCATTAATCGCGACCAGGGGCGGACCGGTCTGCACCTCGACGGCAACGCCCAACTCGGCGCCAATGGTATAGCCCTGGGATGTCCCCGTGCCCTTTCCCTCTCCGTATGACGTGCCGCCCAACACCAGATAGCCGTATGCCTGCTCCAGATCCTCAACATAGGGAGCATCCTGCAGCACAGCGAGCACGCGCGGGTTGGTATAGACCTTGTAGCGGTCCTTGTACGTGATCTTGACGCTGTCATTGTCGACATCGGGCAGCGCGAGCGAGATAAATGTGCCGTAGGTAGTGCCGCGACGGTTGCTCTCGCTAATCACCTGCTCCTCGCCGCGGCGCACCCTTCCGTTCTCGTCGAGCGAAAGATGCGAGGCGGTCATCCAATAGTAGTCATCGTTCTTGCGCAGGTCCTCGTCGCGGTGCTTGCCCACCACGGCGATAAAGCTCTCGTTATAGCGGTCCGAACCCGAGACGCTGCCCGCCTTGACGTCGCTGATCCACACCTGCTCTATACCCTTGTGGTCATGCTTGTTGCTGCTGTTGTATTGCTGACCGCTCATGCTCATGGTTCCGACCATGGACCCCAAGCCCTGGGCACCGCTCTGCGCCGTGTTGCAGGCAAAGTCGCGGAACACATCGCCGCCCACGAGCACCTCGTCGACCGCCAGCTGCTCGGACAGGCCGTCAAGGTTGGCAGTGGCAAGGGCAATAGGCGCCAAGGTGCACGGATAGCGCTTATCCTGAGCGCTATCCTTCCATGCGCTGTTGGGCACATGCATCAGCCCATAGGAGGCGAGGAGCCCGTCTCTGTATTCCTTGCAATCGGAAAGCTTGAACTCGCCAGACTCCGAGTCAAAATACGCGTAGCGGTACAGCGCGCCGTACAGCCCCTTGCTGCCGTCATTAGCGCCGTAATCAAAAGCGCTGCGTTGCCAGTCATAGCCCGCAAGAATAAGGCCCGTGACGGTTTCACCCGTCTTCTTTCCTTCTTCATCGTAGGCGGCAAACGTGCCGAACGTCGCATTCGCAGCGACCATGGTCTTGCCGTTCGCGGAGAGGGAGATTGCGCCCGCGTCGCCCAGAGCATCGACATGGACGAGCGCACCCTTGGATGCATCCCACGAAAACAGCTCGCAATGCGTCGACTTATCAATATTCTTCTTGCCGTAGGGTGCCGAGACCACGATGGCGAGGTCATCGCAAAAATCGCGATCGAGGTCGCCGGCCGCTAGCGAAACGACAGGAGCTGACTGAAGCTGCGTCCAGGAGTCGTTCCCGCCCTTGTTGTGCGTGGTGTAGTCCGCGGCGTTACCGGCATCGATCTTGACGACGCTTTGCTTCCAGTTGCCGCCCTCCAAGTCATACATGTCGACTACAGCCTTGCGCACGCCGTTCTCGTCGACATAACAGCCCGCGTAGACAAAAAGCTCGTCGACGCCGTCGCCATCGACATCGCCCGCCTCGACATCAAAGACGGCGTCGTGCTCTTGCAGGTAACCGGCGTTCAGATACTTAAAACGGCTTCCGTCCATCATATTAGTGTTAACCGTCACCGGCAGGCGTGTGTCGAGAGTGCGCGTGCGCCCGTTGCTAAACGAGTAGAGGACCAGCTCAACCTTTCCGGCGTATGACTTGCCGTCAATCGTGGTAGAAGAACTGTCGCCGTAGGCACGGAGCTCGGCAACGCGGCTCTTTTTGCCCGTGCTGGCGTCGCTGCAGAACTCAACACTCGTGGCGTGAATGCCCGAGAAACCGTTGTTGTCGTTGGCGAGTACTGTTGAGGACTCATTGTTGCTTAGGTACGACCAGGTGCCGCCACCGTAGTCGCTATGCTTGTAGAGATCGCTGTTCGTATCGAAGTTGTTGACGTTTTGCCAGAACTTTGCGGCGCCCCACACACTTCCATAGCCATCGGTGAGTTTGCTGCTGCCGCCAATGTCACCGCGCTCGACGTTCTCGAGCTTGTCGCGCAGAGTGTAGCGATTGCCATGGCTACCGTTAGCTGCCATATAGACCTCGCTGCGCGTGGCAAACGTCGTGGGGGTATCGGTGGAATAGGGGCCAACGGTATCGGCCGGAATGTCCTCGTTCGTGCCCAGGCCCAGGTCGCTATAGTCCTGCTCGGTCATATCGGTGATTGCGGGCGCGTCCGCCGCCTGAGCAACCTGGGGTGTGGCCGTGAAGCAGGCGACGCTCGTGGCGATCAACGCAGCAAGCGCCGCCGTCCCAACAAGCGGGATTTTCGACAACCGACGAATGTGGGGGTATGGAACGTGCATGGGAGACCTCGCTTTACTCGAGTGGAGTCGGCTCATTTTTGCAAATGATACGTCCGACGCCCGATATCACGTGTCTCATTTTCGCCAACGGCGTGTCTCATTTTTGAGAATCCGAGATGCCGCGGAAATCTTATCCCAGCTCAAAGGCCATTTCTGGGATGTATTTTCCGTCGAGTGCCTCATCGGGAAACTGCATCCCATTTCAAGCGTCGATTCTGGGACGCACTTTCCCTTAGACCCTCAACCGGAAACCGCATCCCACTTTGAGCGCAAATTCCGGGACGCATTTTCCGCTTGAGCCTCATTGGGAAACGGCGTCCCACTTTGAGGGCTGATTGTGGGATGCATTTTCCGGTTTTGCTCTCATTGGGAAAATGCATCCCGTTTCTTGACCGAATAATGGGACGCAATTTCCCGTTGGAGCGCCTTTGGGAAAGTGTGTCCCACTTCGAACGCCCAGAGTGGGACGCACTTTCCGCAAAGCACCTCAACGGGAAACTACGTCCCATTCCAAAGGCAAATTCCGGGACGCATTTTCCGAAAGCCTGCCCATCCGGAAAGCCCGTCCCACTTTGGACGCATCCGGACACGGAACCATCGACCTATCAGGCCTCCCATCAATAAAGAGGCGTCCTCCCGGACGGCGGGGCACGAAGTTCATCGCGAGTTCCGCACGCAAAGAAGGCCACTAAATGTAGCCTTCGTCTTGCGCAGGACTGTAGAGCAGGGAACTTCGTGCCCCGACGCCCGGGAGGACGTTACATTTAGAAAGATGGACCGACCGCCGTCAGCGATGGGAGCTACTCCCCCAGCACTGCCTTTTTGGCGGCTGCTGCCATGTTGTCGAGGTCTTCCTTGGTGGGGTGATCCTTTGCGGCGACCCAGTTGTCGAGTAGCATCTTAAAGCGTGCGTTTTCGGGCTCTTGCTCGAGCATCGCCTCGTAGCGCTGCTTGACCGCAGGGCCCATCTTGCCCTGGCACATAGTCCAGCCCACAAGCTCAGCATCATCGGCCAAATTGGAGCTCACGCGATCGATGATCTGCCTAAAGTAATCCTCGCTAGCGCCAAAGCCGCAGGTACCAAATAGGAAAACGCGCTTGCCATGCAGGGCGGAAAGCAGTGCCGCCACCGAAGGCGAACAGGTGCCCTTGTCACACCAAAAGCCAACGAGCACCGTGTCGGCCACACAGGCACCTTGGGCCTCGTTCATAACCTGCTCGGGATCGGCGTCGTCGCTCAGCGCGGCAGCATGGACAAACTCGACGCCCGCTGCCTGCAGCGCGCGCTTAATCGCTCCCGAAACCATCCTGGTATTGCCGCTCTTGCTGTTGACCACCATAGAGCACGTCATAGTCACGTTGCCTCGTTTCCCCCAAAACTAAAGCCACTAATGCAATTTATTAGAAGTATATCTTAGTACTAAAACCACAGATGTAAACCACCTTCTGTTGATTGACGGCACAGCTGACATCAATAGGCAAATACGCCCGCAGCGCAAGTCCCAAAAATCATGCGAGAACCGCGGTACCGTCAGAAAATGCAGGAGGAAATTTGACGGTCCCGTTAATAGATTTTGTGACAAGGGCATGACAGGGGGGGACAGGTCATTCGTCAGGTTTCTGACAGACGATATGAGCGGGACATGAAAATTGGAAGCCCCTCCTGCATGCATATCCGCTAGTAAGGCCTGGCCCGGTTTTCACCATCGCACGCGGCAGCCGAGCACCCATCCAACGCCCAAGTCAAAATACTCAGGCTAGTTAAACAGCGTCACCTTATCGAGCAGAAAATCCTCCACGGTGCACGCCCCGGCCGCCGCCCCTCCCACGACGATCCGCTTGGCTCGCGGATACTTTTTTAGGAGCGTCGACATGCCACTCTGGCCGGACTCTCCACCGCTTTTGACCTCGATGGCACTCAGCGCATCATCCCTTCGCAGCACAAAGTCGACCTCTTTGACGCCTTCACGCCACCACATGACCTCAAAACCCTCTTCCGGCGCGCGCGCAAGCAGTCGTGCACCCACTGCCGATTCCACCAAATGACCCCGCCGCGCCGAATCCTCCAGCCATTCTGCTCGGCCCTTATCGCCGAGCGCCGTCATAAACGCCGTGTCATAAACCATGAGCCGCGGGGTGCTTCGGCGCTTTGCGAGTTCCTTGTCACTGAACTTGGGGATCGCCGTAACCAAACCGGCCTTGCCCAGCAGGTCCAAATACCCGGCGACCGTGACCGTGTTACCGGCATCCTGCAGCTGGCCTACCATTTTTGAATACGAAAGCTCCCGCCCCGAATAGCTCGCCGCGAGCCAAAAGAGCGCGCGCATCAGCGCCGGTTTGCGGATATTCTCCAACGAGAGAACATCGCGCGAGATCGCCGGCTCGACGATCGCATCTCGGATATAGTTTCGCCAACGGGCGTCATCGGAAACCAGCGGCGCCGCACCCGGATATCCACCGTGATAGAGATAGTCTTCAAAAGAAAAGCCAAAGGCCTCGCTGCACTCGCGATAGGACCAATGCGGCGACCGAATGAGCTCGTAACGGCCCATAAGGGATTCTTCCAGGCCCTTGTGCAGCAGCAGCGACGACGATCCGGTCAAAATGACCTTGAGCGGCGTCCCCTCCCGGCGATCCCGGTCGTACAATCCCTTGACGACCGTGGACCAACTCTGCACCTTTTGAATCTCATCAACAACGAAAACGGCCGGGACCTTACCTCCAGACGTGAGGTTTCTTGCCTGTTGCCACTCGATTTGCAGCCAGCTGGCATCGGGATTCACAACATCGTCCGCATTGGCCACGTGACAGGGCATGTCTGCATGGTGCAACGCCTGCACGAACATGGTCGACTTTCCCGTTTGGCGGGGCCCGATTATAAATTGCATCAACGGATTATTCGTTTCCCGCATCCTCTGGGCTATCACGGCAACTTGATGGCGCTCAAACATGTCAATCTACCTCCTTGTTTCTTAAATACTCAGTATACTGAGTAAAATCACTCAGTATACTGAGTATTTTTAGAACCGGGAGATCGAACCCGCCAACTTAACTCCCTTCACCAGCGGGTTGCCGCCGCCCCCTCCGCGAGTCGAGTTTCTGGCCCTTCGCGCTCACTCGATATATAAAAACTGCCATAGCCATATCGAAAAACCGGTATAGTCGGCCCCATCATCGAACCATCGCGAATGGGCCACAGGATTTCGCAATGGTTCACAGGCTTTCGCGGAGATTCGCGACAAATCGAAAACTGATACGCATCTTATTGTTCATATTCAAGGCCACGACGTCTCAAAAGGTATACGCTTTGGAACAGTTAGACTGCCCAGCACCCCGAATCGATGACAATCGTCACCACAAACTGCCGTTAATCATCACCACAAAATATCGTCAATCGTCACCACGCTGCTGGTAGAAGGCTATATAACAAGATGGCTCTATGGGACAAACAAACCTGATTCATTTGCCCCACGGTCTTGCTTACTGGGCGAATTGGCTGCGGTAGAGCTCGGCGTAGAAGCCACCTGCCGCGAGCAGTTCGTCGTGCGTGCCGCGCTCGATAATCTCGCCGTCTCGCATGACTAGGATGCAGTCGGCGTTACGGATCGTCGACAGGCGGTGCGCCACGACAAAGCTCGTGCGGCCGGCCATGAGCTCGTCGAATGCCGCCTGCACCTGCAGCTCGGTGCGGGTATCAATGCTCGAGGTGGCCTCGTCCAGCAGCAGAATCGCCGGGTCGGTGAGCATGACGCGCGCGATGCACAGCAGCTGCTTTTGGCCCTGGCTAAACGTGCCGCCGTCCTCGCCGTTCACCGTGTCGTAGCCCTGCGGCAGCTGCACGATAAACTTATGCGCATGCGCGCGCTTGGCCGCCTCGATAATCTGCTCGCGCGTGGCGTCGGGGCAACCGTAGGCAATGTTCTGGGCCACCGTGCCCTCGAACAGCCAGGTGTCCTGCAGCACCATGCCAAAGGCGCGGCGCAGGCTCTCACGCGTGTAGTCGCGCGAGGAGCGACCGTCGACCACGATGCGCCCGGCATCGATATCGTAAAAGCGCAGCAGCAGGTTGATAAGTGTCGTCTTGCCGCAGCCCGTGGGACCGACCAGGGCAAAGCGCATGCCGGGTTTGGCATCGATGCAGATGTCCTGCAGCAGCTTGCGGTCGGGCACGTAGCTAAAGTCCACATGCTCAAAGGCGACCTCGCCCTTCGCAGCGGTGAGCTCAATGGCATCCACAGCGTCGGGCTCCTGCTCGCGTGCATCGAGCAGCGCGAACATGCGACGGGCCGAGGCATAGGCCGTCTGGATCTGCGTGATGACGTTGGTGACCTCGTTGAACGGCTTGGTGTACTGGTTGGCGTAGGACAGGAAAATCTGCACACCGCCCACCGTAAGCGCCGCGGGCACGCCCGTAATCACGCCCACGCAGCCGATCACGGCGACCACAGCGTAGATGATGTTGTTGATAAAGCGTGTGCCGGGGTTAGAGAGCGAACCCATAAACTGCGCGCGCTCGCCCGCCGTGTAGAGCTCGGCGTTGAGGGCATCGAAGCGCTGCTGCGCATTTGGTCCGTAGGCAAACGCATCCACAAGCTTTTGCTCGCCCACATACTCCTCGATATGGCCACCGAGCTGACCCTGAATGCGCTGCTGAGCCGTAAAGCTCTTGTTGGAGAGCTTGGCGATGGCGCCGGCCGCAAAGATGGAGAGCGGCGTGACGAGCACCACCACGAGCGTCATGGTCAGGTTGATGGACAGCATAAACGCGAGCGTGCCCACGATGGTGATGACGCCGGTAAAGAGCTGGGTAAAGCCCTGCAGCAAACCGTCGCCCACCTGATCGACGTCGTTGACCACGCGGCTCATAAGGTCGCCGTGGGCATGGCCGTCGATAAAGCTGAGCGGCATGCGGCTGAGCTTGTCGCTCGCCTCCACGCGCATGTCGCGCACCGTCTCGTAGGACAGGCGGTTGACGCAATAGCCCTGCAGCCACTGGAAGGCCGCGGCACCAACCACGACCAGCGCGAGCTTGGTGACGAGCGGCAGCAGTGCGTCAAAGTCCACCCGTCCGGCGGCAACGATGAGGTCGATGCCTTCGCCGATGAGGATGGGTGTGTAGAGCTGCAGGATCACCGAGATGGCGGCGCTCACAAACGACGCCGCAAACGAAATGCGGTGCGGACGCACGTAGCCCATCAGGCGACGGGTCACCGCGCCCACGGGATAGCGCTCAGGGTCGCCGGGCTGGCGCGGGCCGTCGCCCAGGTCGTTGAGCTTATCGTTGCCGGACACGTTGGCCGTCATCGTGGCGACCGAGCCGGAAGAAGTATACGGATTCATCTAGCAGCCCTCCTTTGCGCAGACGGACGTGGGAGCGGAGCCCGAAGCGGGCGTCGCGCTCCCCTGCTGGCCCTCGAGCTCCTCGCGGCGAAGCTGCGACTGGCAGATCTCGCGGTAGAGCTGGCAGTTTGCGTACAGCTCGTCATGCGTGCCCAAACCCGCAACCGAGCCGTGGTCGAGCACGCAGATCATGTCGGCATCGCGCACGGTCGAGACGCGCTGGCTCACGATGACGGTCGTCAGCGGCAGCCCGCCCTCGGCGGCACCGCGCGCGCTGCGCTCGCGAATGGCGTGGCGAAGTGCTGCGTCGGTCTTAAAGTCGAGCGCCGAGGCGGAATCGTCCATAATCAGGATCTGCGGCGAACCGACCAGGGCGCGCGCGATGGTCAGGCGCTGACGCTGACCGCCGCTGAAATTCTTGCCGCCCGCCTCGACCGGGGCATCCAAGCCCTGCGGCTTGTTGCGCACGAACTCGCTGGCCTGCGCCATATCGAGCGCCGCCCAGAGCTCCTCATCGGTCGCGGACTCGTCGCGCCAGGTCAGGTTGCTGCGGATGGTGCCGCTCACCAGCGATGCGCGCTGCGGGACGGTCGCGACCACGTGGCGCAGCTGGTCGAGCGGCCAAGAGCGCACGTCGGCACCCATCACGTTCACGCTGCCGACACCCGCATCGTACAAGCGCGGGATGAGCGAAACGAGCGTCGACTTACCGCTGCCCGTACCGCCGATGATGCCGAGCGTTTTGCCCAGTGGCAGCTCCAAAGTCACGTCATCAACGGCGTTGGCCGCGCCCGCGCCAAAGGAGAAGCTCGCGTGGCTCAAGCTCAGCGCGGGGACCAAAGCGGTGTCGCCCGCCGCACTCGGCTTGGGCAGCGCGACCGACTCGTTGCCTTCGTCGGTGATACTCGGCGCGCAGTTAAGCACCTCGTTGATGCGCGACGCGCTGGCGCTCGCCTTGGTAAAGACCACGACCAGGTTGGCGACGTAGACGATGGAGGTGAGGGTCTGCGTCATGTAGTTGACAAACGCCATGACCTGGCCCTGCGTGAGCTCGCCCACGTTGACCTGGATGCCGCCCACCCACAGGATGGCGCACACGCCCAGATTCATCACAAGAAACGTAACGGGGTTGAGAATCGACGAGAGCCTGCCCACCGCGATGGCGACATGCGCCTGGTCATCGGCGGCCTGGGCAAAACGCTCACGCTCGTGGTCTTCGCGCACAAATGCACGGACCACGCGAGCGCCCGAAAGGCCCTCGCGACAGATAAGCGCGATGCGGTCGAGCTTTGCCTGCAGCTGTTTGTAGTACGGGATGCAGCGCGCCATGACAAACCAGAACACCAGGCCGATGGCGGGCGTGCAGATCAAGAAGATGATGCCGAGCTTAAGGTCGATGGCGAGGGCCGCGACCATGGAACCCACCGCCAGGAAGGGCCAGCGAATGAGCATGCGCACGCCCAGCGCCACGGCCAGCTGCACCTGGTTGACGTCGTTGGTGATGCGCGTGATGAGCGACGGCGTGCCAAAGCGATCGAGCTCGGCATAGCTCAGCTTATTGATGTGCCCATAGAGCGCGCCGCGAATATCGGTGCCCATGCCCTGTGAGGTCAGCGCCGCCATCTTTTGGCAGACGAGCGTAAACGAGATGCCGATCACAGCCATGGCGCCAAGCAGCATACCGTAGTGGACGACGGCATTCACGTCGTGCGCGCCAATGCCCTTGTCGATCATCTGGGCAATCACCAGCGGCGTCAGCAGGTCAAAGATCACCTCGATCAGCTTGCACGCAGGACCAATCACCATATACCGGCGAAACTTACCACCAAAACGCCTGAGCAGCTCAATCATAAAAAGGCGCTCCCTATCATCATCCACACTCAATTCGAACCATGATAGTACGGTGAGCCCAAAAGACGAGTAAAGACGAGCAAACAGCTCGTTATTTCTGGCGAGATTCAAGAGCAGGTTAATCGCCTGATATACTTACATTAGTGCTACCAAGTTGAGCCGCCGACCCTTGAAATGAGGTGCCGAGATGAACGACATTCTCGCAAGAAGAGCAAGACGAGCAACTATGGGCATCGCCCTTTCCGCGGCACTTGTCGCGGGAATCGCCCCCGCAACGGCGATCGCGGCAGAAACCAGCTCCCCCGTCGATGCGGTCGCCTTGCAGACGGAAGATGCGGCCACCGAAAAAGACAAAGCGTATGCAGCCATGCAGGAAGCGCTCAAAAAACTCAAAGCAGCGGAGGACGCCGCAAGTCCCGAGAGAATTGCGGGAATCAATAATATGATTGCCAGTGATCAAGAGCTCCGTGACATTATGCTGGCGCATGCCGCCGAATGTAGGGAACTCCTTCCCGCCATGCAAGCGAACGTCGATGCAGCCCAAGCCAAATACGACGAGGCCAGCAACCGGGTAAGCAGCCTTCAGGCAAAATTAGAGGCACTTAAGGCACTCGGCGACGAGGCGCCCAGCGAAGCTATTAAACAGTTGCGCTCCGAAATCATGGCGGCA
>CATYZK010000015.1 GCA_958415665.1 uncultured Collinsella sp.
TGTCCATCCTCGCAGTATCCGGTTCTCAAGGTGCACGCCTGGCGGCTGGTCCGGTTCGACCGGGCCGCGCGGCAAGGAGATATATTGCCAGACCGGAGGGCCCCCGTGGGCGGGAATCTGGGCGTACACATTTCCTACACATATTGAAACCCTGTTTACGTTTGCCAGCCGTTCTCTACCGCTCACCGAGGGTCTCTTTATAGAGAAGCGTTATATGGCTAAAGCTGGTAGGCTCCCCTAGCCAAGGCACAGCCGGCATCGAGCAACTCATCGCGCTCCTCCACCGAGAACCCCTCGGCGTATACGCGAACCACCGGTTCGGTCCCGCTGGGGCGGATCAGCAACCAGGTGTCATCCTCGAATGCCAAACGTAAACCATCCATATGGCTTACAGCCTGCGGCGCCTTGCCGCAAATCGATTTAGGATTCATGCCAGGAAGCAGCGTTCGCAGCGATTCGGCGTCTTCGGCCTCAAGGCGCAAATCGCGACGCCCATAGCTCGTCTTACCAAAACTGTCCTCGAGCTGATCGACCAAAACGCCCAAGGGCGCGCCCGTCTTTGCCATAAGCTCACACAGAATCAGACAAGCAAGGATTCCATCACGCTCGGGCATATGCGCGGCGATGCCGATACCGCCGGCCTCCTCGCCTCCCATGAGGACGCCGCCCTTCTTCATCTCTGCAGCTATATATTTGAAACCGACCGGCTTAACGGTCACACGACAGCCAAGCGCCTCAGCAATGCGGCGCACGAGCGTCGAGCACGAGAGATTGACGACGACACGCCCCTCCAAATTGCGGAATTGAACGAGGTCGCCCAAAACAAGCGCCATGATTTGATGCGGATGAATATATCTTCCGCGTTCGTCGACCGCGCCGATACGGTCGGCATCGCCGTCGGTCACCAGGCCCGCGCACGCCCCGTCCTCGACAACCGCACGCTCGCAAGCGTCCACCCACGGCTCAACAGGGTCGGGGCAGATGTCCTCTTGACCGGACGACTGTCCGGCATGAATCTCGTGCACCTCGACGCCTAGCTCCCGCAGCAAGTCGGCAAGATATCCCTGGGCCGCGCCGCCCATGGGGTCAACTACCACACGCAGGTGAGCGGCTCGAATGGCCTCGGCATCGACAAACGATGCCGAGGCCTGCATATAGTCAGGAATAATATCCGCGGTACGATAGCGTTCCTCGATCCCCATCGGCTCGGGGGCCATGGTCTCTTCGAGCTCTTCGATGACATCCTGATTGGCCGTTGAGCCATCTCCCATGCGTAGTTTAAGGCACAGATACCCCTGCGGATGATGGGACCCCGTCACCATGAGCGCACCGCAGGCCTCGCCGTCATACGCCGCCGCCCACGTAAGGGCGGGGGTCGGGACAGGCCGAGATGCGAGCACTGCGTCCAATCCGTGAGCCGCAAGCACGCCTGCCGCAAGCTCGGCGAACTCGCGCGCCTGCGGCCGGGTGTCGAACCCTATATATACCGTTTTGCCGGGATTGATCTTTTGCCACAGCTCGCCGACGGCATCGGCAATGCGGGCAACGTTGTCGGCGGTAAAGTCGTCGTCGACGCGGGCGCGCCAACCGTCAGTTCCAAAATGAATTATCGCGCACACGCGCAGACACCTCACAGTGTTTGGATCATGGTACGCATGGGGTATACCCGCAACGCTCGCCCAGCAACCTGCCAAAACCGGCATTCACCATTTGGGCAAACGCTACCGGCGATGTGCAAGCAATAAAAAACCGCCCCGTATGGGGCGGTTTTGAACCTTATATATCCAGCGCCTCGGCCATCGCCGCCGTGGTGATCGCCGTGGTTCCACAGCAACTGCCCACCATTGCGGCACCGGCGTGTCTCCATTCGATGCAAGCGCGCGCGAAGGCTTCGGGGTTCTCGCGCCACACAGGGCCATCCTGAGTTTGGACCGGATCGCCCACGTTGGGGCGTACCGTGACGGGCGTAGTCGCCGATGCAACCATCCTGGGCACCGCCACGTTCGCGGCCGCAAGTGAACAGCAGTTAACGCCAACCGAGTTTGCGCCGTGCTTTTCGGCGTACAAAACGGCAGCCTCGATGTTGAGGCCATCGCCTAGCAGGTCGCCTTTATCGTCAACGACAAAACTCACCAAAACAGGCATGCCGTCGGCGGCATCCTGGGCGCCGGCAAGCATGGGCTGCAAATTACGGATAGACGTCACCGTTTCGATCAGCAGACCGTCAACGCCAGCATTGAGCAGGGCGTATGCCTGCTCTCGCGAAATGCCTCGGATTTCTCGATATTCGGCAGAGTCTTCGGCAAACCACTCAATGCCGATCGGGCCCATCGAGCCCAGCAGCAGCTGAGGGTGCGCCTGGCGCGCATCGTCGACGGCACCGCGATTGACCTCAGCCACGGACGGCGTAATCTGATCTTGCTTGAGGGCATAGCTTGATGCCTGAAAGGTATTAGTAATGAGCACCTGCGCACCGGCGGCGACATACAGGCGATGGATACGAGAAACAGTCTGCGGCTCGGCAAGGTTCCAAAACGCCGGTGGGATGTCGGCAGCGTCGTATTCACTCATCAGCACGCTGCCCATGGGGCCCTGCGTCAACAGGGTCTCGCTCGACATGCGGCGCATAAGTTCCTCGCCGCCGGGGCGGTTGTAATAACTCGTATCCATATATGTGTTTCGCTATTCCTCGACGCTGATTCCCTGTTTTTCGAGATAGGCGAGCCAGCGGCTCATCGTGTCCTCGGAAAGCGCATGTTCCATCATGCACGCCTCGGAATCGGCACGCTCAAAATCGACGCCGAGCTCCTGGACCAAAAACGTGCGGACAAGGCGATGACGGTACCAGATAGCCGTGCCGACCTCGCGACCACGGTCGGTCAGGATGACCTTACCGTAATGCGATTGCTCGACAAGCTCGGACGCCTTAAGCGCCGAAACTGCCTTATTGACCGATGCCTTGGAGACACCAAGACGCTGCGCGATGTCGACCGATCGCACGCCACTGGTCTCCCCTTCTTCGCTTTCGATGCGAACCATGCACTCCAAGTAGTCTTCGTTCGCCACCGTTAGGTGCAGCTCGCGCGAGCTATTTGTCGTATCCATGACCTTCCGTCCCTTCTGCGTTCAAAGGCTGATTCTACCCCATCCAAGCGTCGCGGTATGCCGTGGCATACCGTGCTAGAGTTCTTGTTGCACACGACGACCAAGATTGGAGCGGTCCTTATGGAAAACAAGACCACGAACCCCGACGTCCTTGAGCGCTTTTTGCGCTACGTCCAAATCAACACGCAATCCGAGGATGCAAACTGCGACCAGGTGCCTTCGAGCACCGTTCAATTTGACCTTGCCAACATCCTGGCCGAGGAGCTGCGCGAGCTCGGCGCGGCCGATGCCCATGTGACCGAGCATGCCTACGTCTGCGCGCATATTCCTGCGAGCGCGGGCGCGGAGGACAAGCCCGCCCTGGGCCTGATCGCACACCTCGACACCACCGAGGTTGCGCCGGGCGCCGGCGTGAAGCCGCATATTGTGCACTACGAAGGCGGCGACCTGGTCTGCGGTACTGTTGACGGCAAGCCCGTGGCAATGAGCACCGCCAAGCTTCCCGCCCTGAACGACCTTGTGGGTGAGGACTTGGTCTGCAGCGACGGCACCACGCTGCTGGGCGCCGACGACAAGGCCGGCGTCGCCGAGATCATGGCACTTGTCGCGCGTATCGCTCAGGACCCCTCGCTGCCCCACCCCGCACTCGGCATTTGTTTTTGCCCGGACGAGGAGATCGGTCACGGCGCCGAGCTGTTGGACATCGAGGCCTTTGGCTGCAAGTACGCCTACACGGTCGACGGCGGTCCCATTGGCGAGCTGGAGTGGGAGTGCTTTAACGCCGCCGAGGCAACCGTTCGCTTTGAGGGCCAGTCCATCCATCCCGGTGACGCCAAGGGCCGCATGGTCAACGCGGGCAATCTGTTCTGCGACTTTAACGCGCTGCTCCCTTATGCGCAGCGCCCGGAATACACCGAGGGCTACGAGGGCTTCTATCATCTTGAGGGCGTGTCTGCAACCGTCGACCACGCTACGGCGCGCTATATCGTTCGCGACCACGACGCGGCAAAGTTCCAGCAGAAGCTCGCGCTGATTGATTCCGCCGCAGCCCTGCTCAACCAGCGCCTGGGCGAGGAACTCGTGACGGTCGAGGTCAAGCAGCAGTACCGCAACATGGCCGAGATCGTGCGCGACTATCCCGAGCTGATTGATGTCGCTAAGGAAGCCTACTTTGCTTGCGGCGTTGAGCCCCAGGTGCTGCCGATTCGCGGCGGCACCGACGGCGCGCAGCTCTCGTTCCGCGGTCTACCCTGCCCCAACCTCTCTACCGGCGGCTATTGCTACCACGGCGTCAACGAGTTTGTCCCGGTCAACTCGCTCGTCAAGATGACCGACGTCCTCCAGGAACTCGTCGCCCGCTTTGCATAAGCTTGGCCGCTCAAGCCTAAATGACAAACCGCCCCGTCCTCTACAGAGAACGGGGCGGTTTTTGATGCAGGGGAGTAGTAAGCACCGCAGGTTGAGCCAACGTCAGCGAGCGACGTCCAAGGCGAACAAGTTGGCATGAAAAAGGCAGGGCATTGACCTTCTGGTCATGCCCTGCCTTTTGAATGACAAATTGTCGCCTTGGGCGGCGCACAGCGTCGAGCCGTTACGGCGTTTGGTAAAACGCCGTAACTTAATAGTTTGCTTCGTAGCCGTTGCCGTCGCCGGTGGGCTCTTCGTAGTAGTCCGAATCGCTCGAATCGTTTGAGTCATCGGAATCGTCAGAGCTGACCGATGAGGTTGCGGTGCCGTTGGCGTAATCGTCGGACGTGTTGCTGTTGAGGTCGCCAATCGTGGAGCTGGTACCATCGGACAGGCCCATGGTATTGGGGCCCTTGGGATCCTTACCAGCGTCGACGCGCGCCATCATTTCCTTGAGCTCATCCTCGTAGACAAAGACGTAGCTCACGCCGTCAATCATGGTGCTGTCATCGGCGTACGAAGGCAGGTTGGCCGAATAGATGCCATCAACATCCATGCCGCGCATGGCATTGACCGTGGAGACGATGTCCTGAACGCTCATGTCGGTCACAAGCATATCGGACAGCGAATTGACCAGGTCGAAGACCTTGGTGGCATCGAAGTTGTTGAGGATCTGGTTGGCAAGGGCACCAAGCACCTGACGCTGATGACGCATGCGCGTGTAGTCGCCATCGGCATAGGTGTAGCGGCAACGGGCATAGGTAAGGGCGGTCGCGCCATCCATGTGCTGCTGACCGGCGGTAATCTTGATGTCCAAGTGCTCAGGGTCGTCAACATCGTCGGTTGCGTTAATGTCGATACCGCCGACCGAATCAATCAACGACTGCATACCATCGAAGCTGACCTCGGCATAGTGCGAAATCTGCACGCCGCACAGCTCATTGACAGCCTGGACCATGGCCTCGGCGCCGCCGTAGGTATGGCATGCGTTGATCTTCATGGTCGAACCGTTGTAGACGACCTTGGTATCACGCGGGATGGAGATGAGCGTCGCCTGCTTTTGCGTGGGGTCGATGCGCGCCAGGATAATCGAGTCGGCGCGGTACGTATCCTCGCCCGGACGCCCGTCGGTGCCAAGGAGCAGCACGTAGAACGGGTCCTTGGCCTCGTCGGTATCGACCAGGATCTGGCGCAGGTTGTCGGTAATGACGTTGGAATCGCCGAGCTTGCCCATAATGGTGGCAAACCACAGGCCGGCGGCAGTCGTTGCGCTCAGCAGCACGCCGAGCACGGCGATGAGCGCGACGCGACGAACCGTGTGGCCGCGACGGCGCTGACGGGCGCGCTCGGAGTAGCGGGCGACGTTATCGCGGCTATAGATCTTGGCCTGCGCACCGGTCGAGGGTCTTCGGGATTCCGCAAGGGGCTTTTTCTTAAACATAGGCAACCTGCATTAGTAGATGACGGGATCGGGAACAGTAGCGTGCTCGACGTGAGCGCCAAGCGCCTGCAGCTTTTCGACAAACTGCTCGTAGCCGCGCTTAATGTGATGAATGGCCGAGACCTCGGTCGTGCCGTCGGCAATGAGGCCGGCAACGACAAGCGCCGCGCCGCCGCGAAGATCGGGCGAGGTGACCTGGGCACCCGAGAAGCCCTTGACGCCGTGAATCATGGCGTGGTGGCTCTCGATGCGAATATCGGCGCCCATGCGCACCAGCTCGGATGCAAACATAAAGCGATTCTCAAAGATGTTCTCGGTGATAACGGAGCTGCCGTCGGCAAGGGCGGAAAGCACCATGATCTGCGCCTGCATGTCCGTTGGGAAACCGGGGAACGGGAGTGTCTGAATATCGACCGGCTTGATGCGCTCGGCACGGTTCACATGAACGCCATCCTCGATGCGCTCGCAATCGATACCCATGAGCTCCATCTTCTTGAGCACCATGCCCAAGTGGATGGGGCAAAAGCCCGTGACGTCGACACCGCGGTCGTCGGCCATCAACGCACCGGCAACGATAAAGGTACCGGCCTCGATGCGGTCGCCCACCACGCGATGGGTAACGGGATGCAGCTCTTCCACGCCCTCGATGGTCACAACAGGCGTACCCGCGCCGACAATCTTGGCACCCATCTCGTTAAGCATGTTGGCGAGATCGACAATCTCGGGCTCACGGGCGGCGTTGTCGATAACTGTGGTTCCCTGCGCGCGCACGGAGGCCATGATGAGGTTCTCGGTCGCACCGACGCTGGCGAACTCGAGCGTGACGGTGGTGCCGCGCAGGCCCTGAGGCGCATTGGCGTTGATATAGCCGTGGGCGGTATCGAACTCGACGCCCAAGGCCTCAAGACCCAAGATATGCATATCGATCTTACGAGCGCCCAGGTTGCAGCCGCCGGGCATGGCAATCTTGGCGCGATGGAAACGGCCCAGCAGGGGTCCCATCACAGCAGTGGAAGCGCGCATCTTGGCAACGAGCTCGTAGGGCGCCTCCCAAGAATCGACCTGGGAGGTATCGATCTCGAGCGTATGCTCGTCGAGAACATCGATCGTAGCACCCATGCCTTTGAGCACTTTGCCCATTACGTGGACATCGGAAATATCGGGCACGTTCTGAAGCGTCGTCTTGCCCGGCGCCAGAAGCGTTGCCGCCATGAGTTTGAGCGCGGAGTTCTTAGCACCCGAAACGGGCACGGAGCCTCCGATGGTGTGGCCACCCTCAACGCGGATAATATCCAAGGTCTACCCTTTCAAAAAGCATGCCCGGGGTGGCTGGGCCATCCCGGGCATGATGTGTTCGCAAATGGTCGAACGCTAAAGCGTTTGACTATTGGGCAAGCTTGAGCTTACACCATGCGATTTCATTATAGAGGTAGGCGCGGCGTGCATCATCCTCCGACAAATTACCCAGCTTCTCTTCAAAACCTTGAATATCAGCTTTAACCTTGTCGGCGTCGACGGTCGCCAAATCGCAAGCGCGCTCGGCGAGGACGGTCACGACATCGTCCGCAACCTGGGCATAGCCGCCGGCCACGGCAAACGTGTGGTCGACAGTGCCCATGGCCTTATCGGAAACGCGAACGTAACCGCGGTCGATCGTGCAGATTTCGCTGGAATGGGCAGGCAGAACGCCAAACTCGCCATCCGTGGACGGAATCGACACAAACGCAGCGTCGCCCTCATAGGCGCAGCTCACGGGGCACACGATGCGGATACGCATAACCTACTTCTCCCCCATCTTGCGGGCGCGCTCGCGCACGTCCTCAATCGTGGAAGCATAGCGGAACGCCTGCTCGGGCAGGTCATCGGCCTTGCCGTCGACAATCTCGGC
The DNA here is from genome assembly GCA_958415665.1 of uncultured Collinsella sp. Lineage (GTDB taxonomy): Bacteria > Actinomycetota > Coriobacteriia > Coriobacteriales > Coriobacteriaceae > Collinsella. Next base: position 7,842 of record CATYZK010000015.1, read on the forward strand.
GAAGGAGCGGACGGTATCCTCGACGCGGACGTAGACACCGGGGTTGCCGGTGAACTTCTCGGCGACGTGGAAGGACTGCGAGAGGAACTGCTGGATCTTACGGGCGCGGTTGACCGTAAGGCGCTGCTCCTCGGACAGCTCGTCCATACCCAAAATGGCGATGATGTCCTGAAGGTCGGAGTACTCCTGCAGGAGCTCCTGGACCTTGACGGCGACACGGTAGTGCTCCTCGCCGACGATCGAGGGATCGAGAGCGTCGGAGGAAGACGCGAGCGGGTCAATGGCCGGGAACAGGCCGAGCGACGAAATGCTACGCGAAAGAACTGTGGTAGCGTCCAGGTGCGTAAACGTCGTGGCAGGCGCCGGGTCGGTCAGGTCGTCTGCAGGGACGTAGACAGCCTGGACGGAGGTAATGGAACCCGTCTTGGTCGAGGTAATGCGCTCCTGGAGGTCGCCCATCTCGGTAGCCAGCGTAGGCTGGTAACCGACGGCGGACGGCATACGGCCCAGCAGTGCGGAAACCTCGGAACCGGCCTGGGAGAAGCGGAAAATGTTGTCGATGAACAGCAGAACGTCCTGGCCGCGATCGCGGAAGTACTCAGCGGTGGTAAGGCCGGCCAGACCGATGCGCAGACGCGCTCCGGGCGGCTCGTTCATCTGACCATAGACCAAGCAGGTCTTATCGATAACGCCAGACTCGCTCATCTCGAGGAACAGGTCGGTACCCTCACGGGTACGCTCGCCGACGCCGGTGAACACCGAGGTGCCGCCGTGCTCCTGGGCGAGGTTGTTGATGAGCTCCTGAATCAGAACGGTCTTGCCGACGCCGGCGCCGCCGAACAGACCCGTCTTGCCGCCACGGATGTAGGGCTCAAGCAGGTCGACGGCCTTGATGCCGGTCTCGAAGATCTCGGTCTTGGTAGTGAGCTCATCGAAGCGGGGCGCTGCATGGTGGATGGGGTAGAACTCCTCCACCTCGGGCATGGGCTTGCCGTCGACGGGCTTGCCCATGACGTTCCAAATGCGGCCGAGCGTCTTGGGGCCAACGGGCATCTTCATGGGCTCACCGGTATCGGTGGCGATGAGGCCGCGCTGCAGGCCGTCGGTCGAGGACATGGCGACCGTGCGGACGACGCCGCCCGGAAGCTGGCTCTCAACCTCGAGGATCGTGCTCAGGTGACCGATCGGGGTCTCGGCCTCGACCGTGAGCGCGTTGTAGATCGGGGGCACCGCGCCGTCAAACTTGACGTCGACGACAGGGCCGATGATACGCACGATGCGACCATCACCGGCAGTCGTCTTCTTGGTGGCTTCCTCGACCGCAAGCTTTACGGTGTTATTAGCCATTACTGTTCCTCCAATGCTGAGGCTCCGCCGACGATCTCGTTGATCTCGGTCGTGATCGAAGCCTGGCGCACGCGACTATACGTGCGGGTAAGGGTCGAGATGATCGCGGTGGCGTTTTCCGTCGCGGAGTGCATGGCCTTGCGGCGTGCACCCTGCTCGGCGGCCGCCGAATCGATCAGGGCCTGGTAGATGACCGTCAGGATATAAGACGGCACAAGCTTGCCGAGAACATGCTCGGGAGAGGGCACGAACTCGAACGTGGACGAGATGCGCTTAGGGGCGTCGGTCTCGTTCTTACGCGGACCGTGGGCCATAGCGATCATCTCGGGGTCGAGCGGCAACAGATGCTCGACGCGAAGCTCCTGATCCACGCGGTTCTTGGCGTGGTGGTAGACAAGCTCGACACGGTCAAGCTCACCGGCACGATACGCATCGCAGATATGAGAGGAGATCATGCGGGCCTGATTGAAATCGGGCTCAGAGGAGTTGCCCTCAAAGTGCATGACAACGTTTGCGCGGTCACGGAAATACGTGGCCGTCTTACGCCCACACGCGATGATCTCGCACTCGATGCCGTCGTTCGCCCAAGAAGCGGCGAGCTTTTCGGCCGTGCGCTCCACCGTCGTATTGAAACCGCCGGCAAGGCCGCGGTCCGAGGCAATGACGACAATCAGGCCATGCTTGACGCTCTCATGCTTCTGCAGCATGGGATCTGTGCCCGAACAGGAGGCGTCGCCGGCGACCGTCAACATAACGTCGGTCAGCGCCTCCTTATAGGGCTCGGCCTGCTTGGAGCGATCGAGGGCACGACGGATCTTGGCCGTAGAGACCATCTCCATCGTGCGCGTGATCTGCTTGGTCGTGGTAACCGAGGAGATTCGCTTCTTAATGTCGCGAAGGTTGGCCATAGGGCTTAGTTCTCCTCTGATCCAGAAACATCCGAATGGTGCTTGGCCATGAACTGCTGCTTGAAGTCGCCGATGACGCGCAAGAGCTCAGCCTTGGTGTCATCATCGATCTTCTTGGCGCGAACCTTGTCGAGCAGCAAGCCAAAGCCATTGTCCATGTACTCGATGAGCTCGGCACGGAAGGGCAGCACGTCGGCGATCTCCAGGTCATCCAGGAAGCCCTCGTTGCCAGCGAACAGCGCAACGATCTGCTCGGAAACCTCGAACGGCTTGTAGCGCGGCTGCTTAAGGAGCTCAGTCATGCGAGCGCCGTGGGTAAGCTGCTTTTGCGTGGCCTCGTCGAGGTCGGAGCCGAACTGCGTAAAGCCGGCGAGCTCCTGGTACGAAGCGAGGTCCAGACGGAGGTTGCCGGCGACCTGCTTCATGGCCTTGGTCTGTGCATCGCCACCGACGCGGGACACGGAGATGCCCACGTCGACTGCCGGGCGCTGGCCCTGGAAGAAGAGCTCGGACTGCAGGTAGATCTGACCATCGGTAATGGAAATGACGTTGGTCGGAATGTAGGCCGAGACGTCACCGTCCTGGGTCTCGATGATCGGCAGAGCCGTCATGGAGCCGTAACCGTTCTTCTTGGACATCTTGACAGCACGCTCGAGCAGACGAGAGTGCAGGTAGAAGATGTCGCCAGGATAGGCCTCGCGTCCGGGCGGACGATGCAGCGTCAGCGACATCTGACGGTAGGCCACAGCCTGCTTGGACAGGTCGTCGTAGATGACGAGCACGTGGCCGCCGGGGTTGGTCTCGCTGGCGGGCTTGCCGTCCTCGCCGTTGTACATGAAGAACTCGCCGATAGCGGCACCGGCCATAGGCGCGATGTACTGCATAGGGGCGGAATCGGCAGCGGTGGCCGAAACGATGATGGTGTAGTCGAGCGCACCGTGCTGGGCGAGGGTCTCGCGGATGTTGGCAACCGTGGAGGCCTTCTGGCCGATGGCGACATAGATGCAGACCATGCCCTTGCCGCGCTGGTTGAGGATAGCGTCGATGGCGATGGCGGTCTTACCGGTCTTACGGTCGCCGATGATGAGCTCACGCTGACCACGGCCGATAGGCACCATGGAGTCGATGGCCAACAGGCCGGTCTGAACCGGCTCGCACACCGGGGTACGGTCGATGACGCCGGGGGCCTTGAACTCGATGGGACGACGGTGCGTGGCGATGATGTCACCCAAACCGTCGATAGGCTGGCCGAGCGGATTGACGACGCGGCCGAGCATGGCGCGGCTCACGGGGATATCCATAATGCGGCCAGTGGTGCGGCACTCGTCGCCTTCCTTGATGGAGTCGACGGCACCAAACAGAACGGCGCCGACCTCGTCACGGTCAAGGTTCTGGGCAAGGCCGAAGACGGTCTCACCGGTATCGGAGCTCTTGAACTCCAGAAGCTCGCCTGCCATGGCGCTCTTGAGGCCGGAGACGCGCGCGATGCCGTCGCCTACCTCGTCGACCGTTGAAACCTCATGCGTATCGACCGTCGCGGAGAGGCTCGTGAGCTGCTCCTGCAGTTTCTTGGCGATATCCTGGGCATTGAGGGTTTCGGACATTAGGCTTCACCTCCGTACGAATTAGCAGAGTTTGCGAGGGTCTCCTGCGCGACGCGCAGCTGCGTCTTGACGGAAATGTCACGACGCTCGCCGCGGGCCTCGAGCACCAGGCCGCCCACGATAGACGGATCGACTTGCTCGATAAGGAATACCTTGCGGCCGAAGTCCTGCTCGCATTTCTTAGTGATGGTTTGACGCAGCTCGTCGTCGAGCGGGATCGCCGTGGTGACGGTCACGCCCACTACATCCTCGTCTTCCTCGGCAACATACTTAAAGGCAGCTGCCACCTTGGGAAGAAGGTCGAGCTGGTCGCGCTTGGACATGGTGTCGAGCACGGCGATGATCTCGGGGCTGGCAGAAGCCAGGCGCTCGATCATCTCGAGGTCCTCGAACACATGGTTCTCGGCCTTAGCGGCTTCCAGAAGGGAGCGTGCGTAGGTCTCGAGCACCTTGTCCTGATAGCGGCTAGTCGGCATTCAGGCTACCTGCTTCCTGGATGTAGCGCTCGATGAGCTTCTTCTGCTCGGCCTCGTCCTCGAGTGCCTCGCCCACGATCTTGGTGGCGACGGCAACGGACAGGTCGGCGATGGAGCTCGCGGCACCGGCGTAGATGGACTTGCGCTCGTCCTCGACGGTCGTATGGGCCTTGGCGATGATCTCCTCGGCCTCCTTGTGAGCAGCCTCGATGATACGGGCGCGCTCGGACTCGGCGTCCTTACGGGCCTCGAGAACGATGTCGGCAGCCTGACGACGGGCGTCGGTGACGATCGAGTCGGACTCAGCGCGCTTGGCGATAGCCTCCTGCTTGGTCTTCTCGGCCTCGTCGAGGCTCTCCTCGATCTTCTTGCCGCGCTCCTCCATGGTTTTCATGATGCCCGGCAGGGCAACCTTGGCCAGCACGATCCAGATAATCAGGAAGGCGATAAGCGCCGGGATGAACTCCGCCATCTTAGGGATGAGGATGTCCGCACCGGCAGCGCCGTCCTCAGCGAACGCGGAAACCGGCATGAGCAGCGCGGCCGCGGACGCGGAGAGTGCGATCGCGCTCTTCTGGGATGAAAGATTCATACTTGACGCTCCGTGCTATTTAACGATCAGCGCGACAACGAAGCCGATCAGAGCCAGAGCCTCGCCGAAGGCGGAGCCCATGATGAAGACGGTGAACACGCGGCCCTGGACCTCAGGCTGACGGGCCATAGCACCCGTAGCACCCAGAGCAGACAGGCCGATAGCAAGACCAGCGCCGATAACACCGAGACCGTAACCGATAACTCCCACGATTCCTCCTTTGTCGTGCGTGTCTTATTTCACGCAGGATAACCTTTTTATAACTGCCGGGCTCCATGGGTACGGGCACCGGCGGTTTAACGAATTGCTTACCTTTAAGGCGCGAGCGGAAGGCTACTCCTCCTCCGCGACCTCCTCTGCCTCGGAGACATACACGGCGGTAAGGACCGTGAAGACGTAAGCCTGGATGGCGCCGACCACAAGCTCGATCGCATAGATCAGGATGAGGATGGCAAGCCAGGCCAGCGAAGGCAGGGCGCCGACGGCGTGGGCCGCGGAAACCTGCTGAAGCAGCGGCTGCATGAACATGCTCGCCATGATGGCGAACGAGCCCATGACCACGTGTCCTGCGAACATGTTGCAGAACAGACGGACGGCGAGCGTAATGAGACGCAGGAAGGTCGAGAAAAGCTCGACGACCCACACAAGCACGTTCATCGGGAAGCTCACGCCCTGCGGGGCGAGGCTCTTGATGTAGCCGATCACGCCGTGAGCCTTGCATCCGTAGTAGATGAAGTACACGAAGGCGAAGATGGCGAGCGCGGCGGTGGAGCCGATTGCGCCGGTGCCGGGCTTCATCCCCGGAATCAGGCCGATCATGTTATTGATCAGGATGAACAGGAAAAGCGAGCACAGGAACGGGAAGTGCTTCTTCCAGTTCTCACCCACGACGCCCTTGCCGATATCGTTCTCGACGTACTCGATGATGTACTCGAAACCGTTGACGAAGAAGCCCTTGGGGACCAGGGTCTGCTTCTTCTTGAACACGGCCAGGACGATCAGGAGCACGATCGTGGAGACGATCAGCCAAAACGAGTACTGCGTGATGCCGCAGCTCAGATCGCCCACGACAGGGGTGGAGCTGAACTCGCTGACCAGATGATTTATCTCATCAGGCAGCTTTTCAAAAATTTCCACGACTTACCTTTCGACCTCATGAGGATCTCGCAGCGCCTTGACGACACGAACCGTGCAGGCAGCCATAAAGGCCACGAAGCCGATCGCCTCGCCCAGGAGGAACATGCGAAATGCCTCTCCGAACAACACAAACACAACCAAGGTAAAGACGAGCAGGGCGATTGCCGAGACCGCCAGACTCACCATGCCCTTGAGCATGTCCGCATTCTGCTTATCGTCAAGAACCGGCTTGAGCGTAAAAACAAAGGGAAGAAAGGCGACCGCGCCCGCGATGGCGCCTGCAACGATAGCGAGCAGATCGGCTATCTGAAACACTGGCGTCCTCACTTTCCTTTTAACGCTTCACAGAACAGTTCCCGCCAAACATTGGTGACTATTGTACGAGCCAATCGCTAAAGTACAACCGAAAAAGCATCGGTTAATACGCACCTGTTCGTTTTCTTAAGACCTTCTTTATGCCGCAGGTACGGTAATACGTTTTTCTCGAACCCCGCAGGGCAAAACGTCCGTTAACAGGAGTGCGCGTAGGCGTCTTTTGCTCGCCCGCGCGCACCGTTTCTTCGTATTTGTGACCGTAGCCGACAAGGCCCAACGACTAGAGCGTGCCGTAGATGCGGTCGCCGGCGTCGCCCAGGCCGGGAACGATGTAGGCGGCCTCGTTGAGATGGTCGTCGATGGCGCAGGTATAGATATGCACATCTGGGTCCTTCTCGGTCAGCGACTTGAGACCCTCGGGGGCCGCGACGATGCACAGCATGCGAATGTCCTTGACACCGCGCTCGCGCAGGTAGCTGATGGCCATCTCGGCCGAACCGCCCGTGGCGAGCATGGGGTCGACGACCAGGCAGATACGCTGGTCGATATCCTTGGGCATCTTGCAGTAATACTCATGCGGCTCGTGGGTGACCTCGTCGCGTTCCATGCCGATGTGGCCCACGCGGGCAGAGGGTACCAGGTCGAGGATGCCGTCGACCATGCCAAGGCCCGCACGCAGGATGGGCACGATGGCGAGTTTCTTGCCGGCAAGCTGCTTAAACGTGGCGGTAGTGATGGGGGTCTCGACCTCGACGTCTTCCATAGGCAGGTCGCGCATGGCCTCGTAGCCGTCAAAAAGCGCGAGTTCGCGCACGAGCTGGCGGAACTGGTTGGTGCCGGTGTTTTTATCGCGCAGGATCGACAGCTTGTGCTGAACGAGCGGGTGATCGACAAGCGTCACACGGGACGCATCGTAAGTGACGGTCATGGGTTGATTGCCCCTTTCGTTGCGGCCGCAAAACGGCCTTGCTGACAAGGCGCACGGCGATGTTGTTGCCGCGCGCCGTGCATAAGTTTAGCGGTTTGTTGTATCGAGCGGCTCGTCGCAGCCCTACTGCGCAGTGCTGAGCGAGCGCTTGACGGCATCATGCCAGCCCGCCAGGTTTTGCTCGCGGCGCTCGGCGGACATATGGGGAAGGAAGGTCTTAACAATCTGGGCGTTTTGCTCCAGCTCCTCCAAATCCTCCCAATAGCCGACGGCAAGGCCGGCCAGGTACGCGGCACCGATCGCCGTGGTCTCCACCGTCTCGCACTGCAGCACGGGGATATCCAGCAGGTCGGCTTGGAACTGCATGATGAACTCGTTGCGCGAGGCACCGCCATCGACGGACAGGCGCTCAATCGAAAGCCCCACGTCTTGCTCCATGGCACGCAATACGTCGTAGCTCTGGTAGGCCATGGACTCGCAGGCCGCGCGCACGATGGTCGCGCGGCTCGAGGCGCCGGTCAGGCCGCACACGATGCCGCGGGCGCGCGGGTCCCACCAAGGAGCACCCAAGCCCGCAAAGGCGGGAACGAAGTAGCAGCCCTCGTTGTCGTTGATCGAAGCGGCGAGCTGCGCCGACTCGCTCACGCTCGAGATGATGCCCATGTTGTTGCGCAGCCAGTTCATGGTTGAACCGGCGGCAAAGATGGAGCCCTCGAGCGCATAGCTGACCTTGCCGTCCGCGGCGATACCGATCGTGGAAACCAGGCCGTTCTTGGATTCGACAATCTCGTCGCCGGTGTTCATGAGCATAAAGCAGCCCGTGCCATAGGTGTTTTTGGTCTGGCCGGGACGGAAACAGCAGTGGCCGAACAGCGACGCCTGTTGGTCACCCGCCACGCCCATGATGGGCGGCATGTTGGTCATGATGTCGCTCGCGACGCGGCCGTAGTCGCCCGAGCTCCAGCGAACCTCGGGCATCATGGAACGTGGAACGTCAAAGAGCGCCAGCAGGTCGTCGTCCCAATCGAGCGTATGGATATTAAAGAGTGCCGTGCGGCTGGCATTGGTGTAGTCGGTGGCAAAGACCTGGCCGCCAGTGAGGTTGTAGATGAGCCAGGTGTCGATGGTGCCAAACATGAGGTCGCCCGCCGCCGCGCTCTCGCGTGCGCCGTCGACGTTGTCGAGAATCCACTGCACCTTGGAGGCCGAGAAATACGGGTCGAGCGTGAGTCCCGTGCGGGAGCGCACCAACTCCTCGCAACCCTGTTCAACCAACGCCTCGATTACCGACGCGGTACGGCGGCACTGCCATACGATGGCGTTATAGATCGGCTGACCGCTCACGCGGTCCCAGACCACCGTGGTCTCGCGCTGGTTGGAGATGCCGATGGCGGCAATGCGGTCGGAGTGGATACCGCTCTTAAACTGGACTTCCATCATGACGGCGATCTGGCTGGCAAGCACCGCCATGGGGTCTTGCTCTACCCAACCGGGACGCGGGAAGCTGGTTTTGACGCTGCGACGTGCCTGCGCGACGATGCATCCGTACTCGTCGACGATGGTCGCAAGTACCGAGGTGGTGCCGCAGTCGAGTGCCATGATGTAGGAACCGCCAAAGTTAAACGAGGCATCTTCCATGCCCAGGCTGCCCAGATTCAACGACATCGCTTACACCTTTCCATTACATCGGGTCGGACAGGACCCGCTCGATCTCTGATGCGGGAAGTGCGCCTTGGCGCAGGATCTGGAGTTCGCCGTGCTGAAACGACACGATGGTCGAAGCGTCGCGACACGGGGTTTCACCGGCGTCGACGGCCACATCGACCCCCTCCAGGATGCGCTCCTCCACCGTGATAAAGCTTGCCGGCGCGGGCGCGCCATGCGTGTTGGCGCTGGTGCAGGCAAGGGGGCTGCCGCAGGCGCGGATGAGCGCCTGCACCACGGGCGAGGCCGAAGCGCGAAGTGCCACCGTGTCGTCGGCGGCGCGCATAAAGGTCGGCACGCAGGGGGCCGCCTTGACCACGATAGTCAGGGCGCCCGGCCAGCATCGTCGGGCGAGCACGCGGGCCTCGTTAGGGATATCCACGCCATAGCGGTCGAGTGCCTCGGCATCATCGACCAGCCAGGCAACCGTTTGGGTGAGCTCGCGCTGCTTGAGGGTAAAGATACGACGATAGCCGGTACCGAGCGCGGGGACCGCGGCGCCGTTGACGGTGGCCTGCGGGTCGCGCGGCCACGGCAGAGATTCACTTGCATCTTGCGGAACGGCATCTGAGAAGGCGTTGACCGCCACGGCGACACCGTAGACCGTCTCGGTCGGGATCAGCGCCAGGCCGCCGCGACCGAGCACCTCGGCCGTGCACTCGACGGCAAGCCGATGCGGCTCGCGCGCTCCCTCGTATACCCGATAGACCGTCTGCATGTGTATGCCAGCCCCTTACGCTCTGGTGCAAGTTTGTTTACTGTGGGGCATTCTCGCACGAAATGTTCAACCTATTTGCCCAGAGCGCATGTTGGTTTGGTGAGCGGCTGTAGTAGTCGGTGAAAGTGAGGGGGTTATTGGACGGCCACGAACTTCTTTGGTCTTCCGGCGTGACGTTCTTGGGCGGCGTAACGCTCGATGCTGTCGATCGTTATCATCCGACGGCCGTCGACAAGCTCAACATCGAGTTTGCCGGCTTTGACCAGCGCGGTGATTCGTGGTGCGGAGACCCTGAGATCCGCCGCCGCATCTTTAAACGTTCGACACGCCGCTTCCCTCGCGCTCTCGTGGTCGATTTCGACCGAAAGGGCCACGACCTCGGCCGAACGCTCGTATCCAGCCGGCGTCAGGCCATTGTTGAGATCGTCGGCCAAAAACGCCATCAGTGCCTCACCGGCATGGGCGATTGCCTCTTCGCGCGTGTCGCCGTCGGCAAAAGCGCCGGGAATCTGCGGGAAGCTAGCGCAGTAGCCGTCATCCTCTTTTATGAGAACGCAGTCATAGGTAAATCGTTGCTTCATCATGACCCCCAGCCATCAACTGGGATAATTATAAACAAGTTACTATTTTTTGAAAAATCAGTTAATGATTATTACTGACGCTGTTTGGGCTCTGTGACGATGGCTCGGACGATGCGGGGGCGATCGGTGAGGTCGCGGACGATGCGCACGTCCGACAGGCCAGCCTGGCGGCAGAGCTCGGCGGCGGCGTCGAGGGCTCCCTCGTAGAGCTCGCAGGCAAAGAGGCCGCCGGCGCGCAACATGTAGGGCGCCGCGTTGAGCAGGCGGCGGAAGATGTCCAGGCCGTCGGCGCCGCCCTCGAGCGCCAGGTCGGGCTCAAAGTCCTTGACCTCGTGCGGCAGCGAACGCATGACATCGGTAGGGATGTAGGGCGGGTTGGAGACGAGCACGTCAAAGGTGCCCCACTCTTCGCGGGGAATGGAGCTTACCAGGTTGGTGAGGCTGAACGCGACCTCGTCCGCCGCAAGGCCAAGCGCATCGCGGTTTTTGGTTGCCAGGTCGATGGCACGCGGCTCGATATCGGTAGCGGTGCAGGTGACGTGGCCGCGGCGCTCCCAGGCAAGCGAGAGCGAGATGCAGCCCGTGCCGCAGCCGACCTCGAGGACGCGGGCGATGCGGGGCTCTGCCGGAGCGGGCTCGTCAGCCTCGGCAGCTTCTTGCGCGAGAGTCGCCTGCTGGTCAGCGCTCTCGATGGCGATGCCGTATTCGTCGAGCTCGGGCTCGGGGGCTTCCGCGGCCTCGGTATCTGCCGCTTCGGCTTCTGCTGCCTGCGCGGCGGCCTCCTCGGCCTCGCGATCGGCCAGCTCCTCGGCGTAGGCGCGGCTACCGAGCACATCGCTACCCAGCGCGGCCTCGTCGGCAGCCGTCAGGTTGGCGGCACGGCGCTCGGCGGTCGCGCGTTCATCGGCCAGCGCTGCCTCGGCCTTGCGGGCCTGCTCGACTTCATCGTTCCAGGGCAACTCCACGCGCTGACGGGCAGCTGCCTCGGGGCTCAGCACCTCGGCATCCAGGTAGTTGAGGACTTCCTCGACGAGCATCTCGGTCTCGGGACGCGGGATGAGCACGCCGGGGGCGCAGGCAACGTCGATCATGCGGAACTGCGTGCTACCCGTGATGTACTGCAGCGGCTCGCCTTTGGCGCGACGAACGACGGCCGCGTGCATGGTCTCGAGCTGGGCCGCGTTGAGCGTCTCGTCCATGCGCATATATAAGTCGATGCGCGCCAGACCCGTAGCTGCGCACAGCAGCCACTCGGCAGAAAGACGGGGATGCTCCTCGCCGCGCTCGGCCAGGTACTCCTTGGTCCACTCGAGACAACGCTTGATGGTCCAGATCTCGTTTGCCATGGGGCCCTCCCCTCTTAAGCGCCGGGCGGCGCGCGAATGTCGGAGCAGATTGTACGCGAGGCCAGCGCTTGGCAAGGGACGATTGAAGGCGATTATCGAGAATCAGCCCAGATTTTTGCTTGGAGCCCACCTGAAGTGTTCATTCGTCGACGTCTAAATCTGCATCCGTCAAGTTTTTGGCAAGGTTGCCCCAAACCTGACCAATATCTAACCGGATACTTGCCAAATCGCTTGACGCACGACGCATCAAAAAATGCACTGCGGCTTCTCGGACGATTTTTTGAGCATTATTTTTGACAGCAGGCCAACGCTTTAATCGGGTTTTAGCAGGCAAACAGTTCATTTGCTGCCAAATCAAACCAAATAAAATCAAAAAGCAATTTACCCACAGTAGTCATTTAAGAGCGTCCCCAATGGCTACCCAAGGAGTGTCCCAAACTGCCAGCAGAAAAGGAACGTCCCTAACTGCCACATCCGGACCAAGGCAACGCCGCAGGTTGAGCATAAGTCAGCGAAAACGCCCCTAAGCGAGCAAGGTGACGTGAAAGAGGAGGGAAGCGTACTTTGGTACGCGACCGACGATTGAACGTCAGATTGCCGCTTAGGGGCGTTTGCAGCGTCGGCCGGTTACGCGGTTTGGAAAACCGCGTAACCTACACAGCCTGTGCCAGCTTCTCGGCTCGCTCGGCGGCGGCGAGTGCCTCGATGACCGTGCCGAGCTGGTCGCCCAGGAGGACGCCATTGTAGGTGGAGTTGAAACCGATGCGGTGATCGGTCACGCGGTCCTGGGGCTGGTTGTAGGTACGGATCTTCTCGGAACGGTTGCCGTGGCCGATCTGGCTCTGGCGCTCGGCACCGAGCTCAGCCTGCTGCTTCTCGAGCTCCATCTCGTACAGACGGGCGCGCAGCATCTGCATGCAGACCTCGCGGTTCTGAATCTGGGAGCGCTGCTCCTGCGACTGCACCACGGTGTTGGTGGGCAGGTGGGTGATGCGCACGGCGGAGTAGGTGGTGTTAACGCACTGACCGCCAGGGCCGGAGGCGCAGTAGGTGTCGATGCGCAGGTCGGACTGGTTGATCTGGACGTCGATTTCCTCGGCCTCGGGAAGTACGGCGACGGTAGCCGTGGAGGTCTGAATGCGGCCCTGGGACTCGGTCTTGGGGACGCGCTGGACGCGGTGCACGCCGGACTCGAACTTCATGACGGAGTAGACGCGGTCGCCCTCGACCTTGAACTCAATGGACTTAAAGCCGCCGGCCTCGCTGGGGCTGGAATCGAGCACGGTGGTCTTCCAGCCGCGCGACTCGCAGAAGCGCTGATACATCTTGTACAGATCGCCGGCAAAGATGGCCGCCTCGTCGCCACCGGCGGCGGAGCGAATCTCGACGATGGTGTTCTTGTCGTCGTTGGGGTCGCTCGGGATGAGCATGTACTTAATGTCTTCCTCGAGCTGGGGAAGCTTGGCCTCGTTTTCGGAGATGTCCATCTGGAGCATCTCCTTCTCATCGGCATCGGTAGTATCGTGGAGCATTTCCTTGGCAGCCTCGATGTCATCGAGCGCGCCGATGTACTCGCGCGAGGCGGCGATGAGGTCGGACTGGTGCGCGTACTCCTTGTTGAGACGCGTGAACTCCTTGATATCGGAGGCGACGGCCGGGTCGGAAAGCTTCTTCTCGAGCTCCTCGTAGGCCTTGATGATCTTTTCGAGCTTGTCGCGCATGACGGGACTCCTTTATATGCGTGAAGGTGAAAATCGGCAGAATTGATGGGGCGCACGGCGCCACTGCGGGGGTAAGTCCAGCTAGAACATGTCGATCTTCAGATACATGCGCATCCCTTCGCGTACGGGGTACATAGTTGCGGTCTAACCCATACATGATAGCGTGCGCAGGCAAACCTGCATATAACCCGCACGGAATGAGTGGACGTAGCCGTTGGGGACGTTCCTTAACGGCTAGTCGTTTAAGAACGTCCCCAACGGCTAACAAAGGGAGCGTCGCTTTGTCACATTCTAGAGCGTTTGAAGCAGGGCGATGAGGAAGCGAACACCCTGGAGGTAGGCACGGCGGGTGATGCGCTCGTTGGTGCCGTGGACGCCGCGGTCGCACTCGTCATCGTCGACCACAAACGCCGAAAAACGAATGCATTCGGAGCAAATGCGCTGGTAGTTGGCAGCGTCGGTCGCGCCGATCACGGTCGAGGGGACAATCGCCAACGGCTCGGATGATCCGTTTTCCTCCGTCCCCTTTGGATCGCGGAAATAGCGGGCGGCGATGGAGCGAACCGCCTCGAGGCCGGGACCACCGATGCGCGGGGACGGCGAGGGTTCGGAGCTGCCGGGGCCCAGCTCCACTTCGACACGACCGGCAAGGTCCGCCCCGGCAACCGCCTCACGGCAGCGCGCCACAACGTCGGCCACGCTCGTGCCCTCGAGCATGCGGAAGTTAATGTTGGCCCACATATCCTGCGGCATCACGTTAGCACCGGTGCTACCGCCCTCGATTTGGGTCGGTGCACAGGTGGTGGTCACGAGCGGATAGAGCTTCTTGCTGGCGAGGCAATCGCGGACAATGGCGCCCCCGTTGGCGGCAATCTCATCCGCCGTGTAAAGCCCCAGCTCGACAAGCTGCGCGGCAAGCAGATCGGTCACGCGCGTCGGCCACTCGATATCGCAGATTGCGGCGATGGCACGGCTGAGCACCTCGAGCGACGTGCCGCCGTAGGGGTTGGACGAATGCCCGCCCTCGCTACGCGTCCTCAACACGATATCGGCGTAGCCCTTCTCCGCGAGATCGGCATGCATAAGCCAGCCCTCGCCCGCGCCGTACTCGGCAGCCGAAACGATACGGTAGTCACCCTCATCGATCAGGTATTCAAGTTCAATACCGCGCTCCTCGAGCACGCGGCCGATAGCCCCCGCGCCGTACTGCGTGGTCTCCTCATCCTGGCCAAAGGCGAGCAACAGTGTGCGCTTGTGCTCCCAGCCATGCGCCAGTGCATACTCGACCGCCTCGAGAATGCCTGCGACCTGGTCTTTCATGTCGATAGCGCCGCGACCCCAAATGTAGGTGTCGTCCACATGTCCGCTAAAGGGGGCGTGCGTCCAGTCGGCCTCGGTGCCGGGCACCACGGGGACCACGTCCATGTGGCCCATGAGCATGACGGGTTTGAGGGCGGAGTCGGAACCGCCAAGCGTCACCAACAGCGAATGGCCGACAAGCTCGACCTCGCCCGCCGCAAATACGTGCGGCCAGGCCTGCTGCATATACGCGCGCAGGTCGTCGAACGGCTGCCAGTCCACTGCCTCGGCATCCATGCTCGAAATGGTCGGAAACGACAGCACGCGGCCCAAGCGCTCGCACGCGCCGGCCTCGTCTATATCGGCAAAATCGTCCTCATGCGCAAAGAAGCGCCAAACCTCGGCCATGACATCCTTTCGATTGTGACGACAAAGGCCGCCCCACGGGAGCGGCCCTGCCACATAAGCGTTTGCGGTCGGTTATTTGTCCTCGAGATAACGCGAGAGGAACTCGCGGGTGCGCTGGTGCTTGGGGTTGCCGAAGAGCTCGGCCGGCGCGGCGTCCTCGAGCACCACGCCCTTGTCCATAAAGACCACGCGGTCGGACACCGTGCGGGCAAAGGCCATCTCGTGCGTGACGACGACCATGGTCATGCCGTCGGCGGCGAGCTTGCGCATGACCTCGAGCACCTCGCCCACGATCTCGGGGTCGAGCGCGGAGGTCGGCTCGTCGAACAGCATGATCTGCGGATTCATACATAGGGCACGAGCGATGGCCACGCGCTGCTTTTGGCCGCCGGACAGGCGACCAACGGCGGCGTGCGCGAACTTCTCGAGTCCCACGCTCATCAGATGCTCCAGCGCGACCTTTTCGGCCTCGGCCTTGCTCATCTTTTTGAGCGTGACGGGCGCGAGCGTACAGTTGTCGAGCACATCCATGTTGTTGAACAGGTTAAAGCCCTGGAACACCATGCCGATGTCCTCGCGCAGCTTGTTGATGTTGCAGCGCTCGGCCGTGAGGTCCTGGCCGTGGAACCAGATGTGGCCCGCGTCCGGGGTCTCGAGCAGGTTGAGGCAGCGCAGGAAGGTCGACTTGCCTGAGCCCGAGGCGCCGATGATGGTGACAACCTCACCGGGATTGACGGACAGGTCGATGCCCTTAAGCACCTCAAGCGAGCCAAAGCTCTTGCGCAGACCTTCAACGCGGATGAGCGGCTCATTGGTCTGTGCGGCGGCCGCAACGCCGGTAGTGGCGGTATCTGCCATGATGATTCTCCTCGTCTTAAGCCTAGTTAGAGCTGGGCAGCGTGGCAGGAGCCTCGGCGCCGAGCTTTTTGCCAAAGGCCTCGAGCAGGCGGCTCGCCACGAGCGTCAGGATCAGGTAGACCACGAGCGCTACGCAGTAGACCTCCATCTGGCGATAGTACACGCCGGCGACGGTGGTGGTGGCGTACATAAGGTCGAACACGCCGATGACCGAGAGCACCGACGAATCCTTGATGTTGATGATGAGCTCGTTGGTGAGCGCCGGAATCGCGTTTTTAATGCCTTGGGGGAACACGACCTTGCGCATAGCCTGCCACTGCGACAAGCCCAGCGAGCGCGCTGCCTCGGCCTGGCCGGGATCGATGGACTCGATGCCGCCGCGCAGGACCTCCATCATGTAGGCGGTGGAGTTGAGCGAGATGGTGACGAGGCCGGCGGTGAAGGTACTCCAAATCTGGTTGGCCTGGGCAGTCTCGAAGCCCATGCCGCGCAAAACGGTGAAGCCCGCGTAATAGATGAGCAGGCCCTGGACCATCATGGGCGTGCCGCGCACGATGGTGGAGTAGACGGTCGCAAAGCCGCGGCCGATGCTCTTAAAAAAGCGCACCAGGTCGTTGTCTACGCGGTCGAAGGTCTGAATACGCAGGAACACAAAGAGCAGCGCCAGGAAGAATGCGATGACGGTGCCGAAGGTGGCAAGCGCGATGGTGATCTCGATGCCACGGATGAAGAAGTCGCCGCTCTTGTAGGTCATGTAGACCAGGCTCGACAAAAAGTCGCTGGGGTTGGAGTCCGAGACAATGCTCACCTGCACCAGATCGATAAACGACATGACGCAACGGTCGATAAAGAAGATCGCCGCGATGGCGACCACGACATAGCTGCCCAAGCGCGCGCCGCGACGGAAGCGCTCGGAAGCAAACGGCGACGTTTCGCGATAGTCGCTCCAATGCATGAGCTTGGTGACGAGCGCCGCCGCCGACACGATAATCCAGGCCCAAAGAATTGCCCAGAGGCAGTCCTGGAAGATACCGGTGGGGGCCAAGAAGCTCAGCGGCGTGGGGTTGCGCTGGCTAAACGCCAGGCCGAGCGCCGCGATAACGCTCGTGCCCAGGTATACATAACGGTGGTCTGCCTTGATAAAGGAGGCCAGGCGATTGATGGTTTTCATGCTGCCTCCCTATGCCGGCTGACGGTCGAGGCACGCGTCCCACATTTGGTCGCGTTCCTCTTGGCTAATGCCCTTGAGTGTCTTGTCGATGAGTTTAAGCAGCTTGTCCGAGCCCTTGCGGCAGCCGACGTTTGCCGTGACCTCCTGCTTGAAACCCTCGCCCTCGGCAAATTGAATCGGCACGATACCCGGGTTTTGGGCCATATAGCCCTTCTCGTTCTCAGTGTTGTAGGTCACGGCGTCGCACGTGCCCTGCAGCAGATTCGAAAACACCGTGGGGACCGAATCGACCGGGTTTTTGTGCACAACGCCCGGGATCTCGTCAATGACAGTGTCGAGCATGGTGTCCTTTTGACCGAGCACCGTGGCACCGCTGAAGTCGCTGAGCTTGGTGGCGTTTTGGTAGGGCGAGCCCTCTTTTACGAACAGGCCAAAGTAACCAATGAAGTACGGGTCGGAAAAGCCGACGGACTCCTCGCGCTCGGGCGTGGCGCTCATGCCGGCGATGATGAGGTCGATCTGACCGTTGTTGAGCGAATCGATAAGGCCCGAGAAGCTCTGCTTGACGGCGACGGGCTCGCCGCCGAGAGCCTTGCAGACGATCTTGGCGATCTGCACGTCGTAGCCATCGGCATAGGCGCCCTGCACGTTGTCGATGGGGATAGTGAACTCACTGGCCTCGGAAACCTGCCAGTTGTACGGGGCATAGGCCGCCTCCATGCCAATGCGGATCTTGTCCTTGCCGATCACGGAATCGGACAGGTCGTCGCGACCGCCGCCCGTCGTGGGCTGAACTACTTCCAGCGTGGACGGACGCTGGCAGCCGGCAAGCGCGCCGGCGACGACGGTAGCGCTCGCAGCGAGAGCGCTACCCAAAAAGATGCGACGGCTGCATACCGGCTGGTGCTGCGCATCGCGTTGCTGGGGAGAATGCATAATCTGCCTTCCCTGTTGAATCGTATGCTGACGACTCAACAGGATACCGCGCGCCGCTACCTATTTGTATGCATACATACAAGTTTACGAACTGGAAAATGACAGATTGATGCAAAGCAGTCATTGGGGACGTTCTTAAACGACTAGTCAAACAAGAACGTCCCCAACGGCTAGTCGTTTAAGAACGTCCATTGACTAGGTCGAAATGAGAGTGGAAAATCTCCCACTTTTGGCTCACACACAGGCTCAAAGTGGGAGATTATCCACGCTCGATTTATGACCGCTCTGGGCGAACCGCCTACAGAAGGGTAACGCTAAAGGAACGGACGTCGGTAGCGCCCGGCGCCAGCGTAATGGTATTGACCTTGTGCTCGAAGACGTCGTCCTCGGTGTCCATGGTGGTGTGGCCGGTCCAAGGCTCAAGCGCCACAAACGGGGCGTCGTTGGCGGCAGACCACACGCCGATGTACTTAAAGCCCTCAAAGTCGATCTTGACGCCGTGGCCCGACTTGCGACCGCGCAGCGTGAGCGTGGAGCACGGGGTATCGGTGAACATGAT
Organism: uncultured Collinsella sp.; assembly: GCA_958415665.1. Lineage (GTDB taxonomy): Bacteria > Actinomycetota > Coriobacteriia > Coriobacteriales > Coriobacteriaceae > Collinsella. The sequence goes on from CATYZK010000015.1 coordinate 26,450, forward strand.
GGCATCGCTATCGAAGCTACGGTGCGTGATGGGCAGCACGTCAGAGTTATCGGGAGCCTTGTAGCTGCCCTCGAACGTCATGAGGCCGTCGGGCGTGATGATGGGAGCTTCGTTGGTCCACGCCTCGGTAAATGCCAGCTCGTAATCCTCGAACGTCTCGTCCTCGGCACCGGGGGCGGGCACGTTAAATGCAGGGTGGCCGCCCACCGAGAACGGCAGGTCCACGTCGCCGGTGTTGGTGACGGCAAAGGTCTGCGTGAGCGTGGCGTCGCCGGTTAGGGCATAGGTCATGTTGAGCTTAAAGTGGAACGGGAAGGCCTTGAGCGACTCGGGCGTGTCGGTGATCTCGTAGGTGACGGACGAGCCGTCCTCGGAGACCTCGACCAGCTTGTGCTCGACGATGCGCGCGAGGCCGTGGCGCGGCATCTCGCAGGTGCCAGCCGCAGACGTCGCCGTGTTGTTGCGCAGTGAGCCCACGATGGGGAACAGAATGGGCGCGTGCTTGCCCCAAAAGGCCGGGTCGCCCTGCCACAGATACTCGTTGCCGTTGAGGGCAAGGCTCGTGAGCTGGGCGCCCATGGAATCGATGGCCGCGGTAAGGCCGCCGCGCTTGATGGCGGTAACGGTGGACATGCTACTTCCTCCAAAAGTAAACAACAGTGTCGAGGGCTATTGTCCCACTCTTGGCGGCGGGACGGGACGGCAGGCGATTATTGAGTAGCCATAGCGGAATGAGCGGCGAGCGCCTACTGGGTATCCACGTAAAGGTCGAACCCGCCCTGCGGTGTGGTGTCGACCGTATCGGGCGCCCGTGAATTAAAGCTCACGGGGACCATGCGCTTTGAGGCACGGAAGCGCGTGCCGTCGGTGGCGACGGGCGGCTCATCGACGGTGAGCTCGTAGTCGCCGGGCTTAAGTTCGATGCCGTCACCAGCGGAATTGACGTATTGATACTCGTCAATCGTCTGCCCTTTGAGCGTGCGCCCCACGATGTGGATGAGCATTTGGCTGTCGCCGCGCGTGGTGTCCCACGTCGCGCCGTCCTTGACCTCGACCGACACATGCACCGAGCGCGTACGGCTGAGCGATTGCTCGACAGACATCTCGACCTTGGCGGCGTCTTCGCGCTGTTGTTCCACATGACTCCAGACGCTGCCGATCGCCGAGCAGGCAATAACGCCAGCCATAAAGGCGATGAGGATGGGCCCGAGCGGCGAGCGGCGGCCCGCGTCTTCCTCTCGAGCCAGGTTGGGACGATGCGTGGGGGCGGGCGCCTGGGCACCCTGCGCGGGCACGTCGAGGATGCTGAAAGATGCCGTGCTGTCAGGGTCGATGGTATGACGTGGCTGCGGCGTCTTTGCCGGCGAGATTGACATGTCGGCCGGCTCACCCAGCGTTGCCGTGGCATCGGCCTTTGCCTCGTCAGCCTCGGCCTGGGCCCAGGCTTGTTCGAAGGTTAGGGGTTCGGCGGAGTCGGAAGCGGCGTCCGAGTCGGCGGCGACGACGTTGCCGGTCTCGTCCTCGTCGCTCGACACGTCACGCGGCGCGGGCTCGTCCCACTCTTCGTCCGGAGCCTCGCCCTCGCTATACCACCATTCAAAGTTATCAATATCCATACGGGGCGCCCCCTTGGCCTCGCAAATAAACACTTGCCAGCCTTATACCCCCAGATGGCACGGCGGCTCGCATGGAATGTAACAAAGGGACTATCCCTTTGTCACATTTTGCGTTTAGCCGTGGGCGATCTTGTTTCTCAGCAAGAAGTCGACCGCCCCTACGATTCTGATGCCGTCGATGTCTGTTGGATGCTCACCATCCCTGACGATCAGGATCTTCTCGTACGAATCAGGGATTTTTCCCAGCGTGTTTAGTTTGAGCGGTCGCAGCTCGCGCTCTCTGGTCGCCTCGGCATCGATCCGTTCGGTAACCTGGATATATTTACGGTCCGATCCCTCGCCGATTGCGACAAAGTCGATTTCCCCCGCGCGCAGATGGCCGCAAAACACTTCGTATCCTTCAAAGACAAGCTGGTTGTAGATAACGTTCTCGAGCATCCTTCCGCTATCGCTGCCTCTATATCCGTCAAGATAGCTGCGGATTCCCGTATCGGCTATGTAATATTTACCGCCTGTCTTGAGGAGCTCCCGCCCCTTGACGTCATACCTTTTTACCTTGGTAAACAGGTACGTCTCTTCCAGAGCGTCAATATACGCCGACACCGTCGATGCGTTGGTCTTACCGCCCGATGATTCGTTGAGCGTCCCTACGATTTTGTTGACCGAGGTTTGATTGGAGATGTTGTCTGCCAGATACGCACAGAGCCGCTCGAGAACGTCGCGCTTGGTGATAGCTCCGCGACCTCTACGCGTCGCGCGCAATAGGATATCGCGCGCGACAATCGTCTGATAGAGGCTGCGGATGTAGTCGCGGCACGGTTCGCGTCTCGGCTCGTCATGAGCCAGAAACGGCATGCCGCCATAGGTTATGTACTGCTCGAGCACGGTGTTTGAATTAAGGCGATCGCCCGTCTTGGAAACGAGCTCGGCCCTCTCGTCAAGCCCTTCGGCAACGACCGCATCGATCGAGCGAAAATCAAGATACTCGCCAAACGTGAGCGGCTGCATCTTGACCTCGATATACCGGCCCGAGATAAGCGTTGCAAGCTCGCTCGATAGCAAAAAGGCATTGGAGCCCGTGACATAGATATCGCACGGCAAATCGATTCGGAGCGAGTTAACCGCCTTTTCCCAGCCCTCGACATTCTGGAGCTCGTCAAAGAACAGATAGGGGCGATCGACACCGTCAACGCGCTCCCGAACCATGCGATAAAACGTCAGGTAATCTGTAATCCCCGCATACTCTAGAGATTCCATCTTAAAGGTCAGCAAACGCTCGGCCGGCACCCCCTGTTGCGCCAGGTGCTCCCTCATCATGTCCAATAACGTGGATTTGCCGCAACGGCGTATACCCGTCACGATTTTGATGAGGTCGGTATCCTGAAAAGCAATGAGTCGATCAAGATAGCGGCTTCGGCGAATGATGTTCATAGAGTCTCCCTAGCGCCCGGCCAGACGTAACATCTTATAAACTTGCAGATTTTACAAGTTTATAAGATGTTACCTTACAAACTTGCAAATAATGCGAGTTTATAAGAAATGAGCCGCCTCCTCCGCTTTAAAACAAACTCGCGGTGCCGCTCGTCAATGTGACAAAGGGACTATCTCTTTGTCACATCGAAGTTGCGGTGGAATAGTTCCCGTTTGTGCGATTACTCAGGCTATTTAGGAACTATTTCACCGCAAGTTATTTGAGGACAACGGGGACTTGGATGCAGCAGAAGTCTTCTTGGTGGGACTCGTCGTAGCTCGTGGTATCGAGGTAGCAAAAGTCGAAGGCGTTGCCGATGGGCTGGAGCGCGTGCTCGTCCATGCAGGCAACGATGGCGCGGATGCCCTCGGGCTCGTACGGCATACCCCAGCGGCTCATGCACAGATACGTGCCCTCGGGCAGCACTTCGATGCCGATCTCTGCCAGCTCGGCGGGATCGCTCGGCAGTAGCCCCTCGGCACCGCGCGGCAGCACGGCAAAGGAGCCGGCGCCGGCGATGGGGTCGTCGGAATGCAGTGCCTCGCGACGTAGCATGGCGCCCCAGCCGCGCATGGGGCGCGTGCCCGTCAACGTACGCATGCGCAGAATCGCCCGCATGAGCGTGGGGTGAAGCATCGAGCGGCCACGCTCGATATCGCCTGGAAACTCCTCAAAGACCACGTAGCGGCGCTCAAACTGCTTGAGCTCCGGCCTGCCCTCGCGCTCGCGCCAGTAAACCGCCTCGTCGTAAAAGCTCAGGCGCTCCTGCACGCTCGCGCGCTCGGCTTTGAGCTCGGCGATCTGCTCATCGAGCGCCTGCACCCGTGAGCGCAGGTGATCGGTCATCTCGCCAATGTCGAACGTCGAGGTCAGACGGTCGATCTCGTCGAGTTCGAGCCCCAGGTCGCGCAGCATGCAGATCAGACGCATGAGCGGGATCTGCGTGGGCGAATAGAAACGGTAGCCCTTTTCGTTAACCACGGCGGGCTTAAACAGACCGATCTTGTCGTAATAGATGAGCGTTTGGCGCGAAACGTTAAACAAGCTCGCCATCTCGCTAATCGCATACATGCCCGTCTGCATAGATCCTCCCGACACACCAAAGCCCGCCGCCCACAGGGGCAGCGGGCTCAAACACTACTCGTATCCTACCCTAAAGACGCCTATGACCAGCGCTTATAGTTTGCGCATGACACGCCGACGGCCTCGAGTGCCTTGGCGGCGATGTGATGCACCGCGTCGTCGAGCGTGACGGGGCCGTTGTAAAACGTGAGCATGGGCGGCATGAGCATGACGCCCGGTACGCGCGCCAGGCGCGCCATGTTGTCGACGTGAATGGCGCTGAAGGGCGTCTCGCGCACCATGAGCACCAGGCGGCGCTGCTCTTTCATCTGCACGTCGGCCGCACGCAGCAACAGATTGTCGCTGTAGCCGCTCGCGATGCCGGCGAGCGTCTTCATGGAGCAGGGTGCCACGATCATGCCATCAACCGGATAGGTGCCGCTTGCGATGGCAGCGCCGATATTCTTGTTGTCGTAGACCACATCGGCATGCGCGGCATACTCGTCGAGCGTCATGCCGAGCTCCTGCTCGATGGTGATCTCTCCCCCGCGCGTGACGACAAGCGCCGACTCGGCACCTGCCTGGCGCAGGCATTTGAGGCACTCAAGGCCCAGCGCAGCACCGCTAGCGCCAGACACGCCAACGACAATGCGACAGGGACGGCCAGAAGACTCAGGCATGACAACTCCTTGACTACTTGGTAGGGCTACGTACTAGAAAGAAAGCTCTGCAGCCCACTTGTCCTTGTCGATCTCCATGAACTGCGAGCGAATGAAGTTCTTCTTGAGGTCGAACGGAACCGTGCAGTCGAAGATGGCCTTGCAGGCGATGCCGTGCTCGCGGATCGAAGGATCGAACGCGGGGTCGTTGGACGGGTCGAGCACGTGGCAGTGGCAGCCGGGGATGGTGATGAGGTCCACGTCGGCCTGGAAGCGCGTGGTCATGGCCCACATCACGTCGCTCATGTCGAAGATGTCGACGTCTTCGTCAACCAGGATCACATGCTTGAGCTCGGAGAATGCCGAGAAGGCGAGCATGGCGGCGTTGCGCTGACGGCCCTCGTCATTTTTGCTCGACTTCTTGAACTGCATGATGGCAACGAACTTGCCGCCGCCGCAGGGAGCAGCATGGACGTTGAGCAGGCGGCCCGGGATGGCGGTCTCGACCATCTTGTAGATGGAAGCCTCGGTGGGGATGCCGGCCATGGAAACGTGCTCGTGCGAAGGACCGATACAGCTCTCCATGATGGGATTGACGCGCGTGGTGACGGCGGTGATCTTGATCACCGGGCAGACCTTGGCGCCACCGGTGTAGCCGGGGAACTCGGGCATGGCGTAGCCGTGGCCGTTGACGTCCTCGTTGATGGTCTCGTCGTGCATGAGGTAGCCCTCGAGCACATACTCGGCATTGGCGATGCACTTCTGCGGAACGGTGACGCAGTCGGCAAGCTCGACGGCATGGCCGCGCAGGGCGCCGGCGATCTGCAGCTCGTTGAAGCCGAGCGGCGTGGTGGGAGCCTCGAAGCCGCAGCACATGTACACGGCGGGGTCCAGGCCGATGGAGATGGAGATGGGCATGTCCTCGCCGCGCTGGCAGTACTCGTCAAAGAACGCACCCAGGTGACGGCTGCCGGGAGTAATCCACATGGCGAGCTTGTCCTTGTCGACGCAGGAGAAGCGGTGGATGGTCACGTCGGACTGGGAGCCGTCGGGGCTCGTGCCATAGGCGAGGCCCATGGTGATGTAGGGGCCGCCGTCGACGGGCGTGTTGGTGGGAGCGGGGACGATCTTGCGCAGGTCAAAGCCCTCGTCGGTCGCCTTGTACACGACCTCCTGGCAGTCGACGTGCGCACCTTCGGCGATCTGCTCGGGCGCGATCAGGTTCTCGAAGCGCTTGCCGATTTCGAGGCCCAGGTGCTCCTCGTCCAGGTCGAGCAGGGCGGCAACGCGCTTGCGGCTGGCAAGCATGCCGATGCAGACCTTGGCATCGTCAAAGCCCTTGACGTTGTTGAAGACCATCGCCGGGCCCTCTTTGGTCGGGCGCATAACGGTGCCGCCGGCACCGACGTGGCGATAGACACCCGAGACCTCGGCGTCCGGATCGACCTGAGTGTCGGTCTCGAGCAGCTGGCCCGGCATCTCGCGCAAAAAGTCGAGTGCGGAGCGCAGGTCGTGAATCTGGGAAGCATCGGTAGTGGACATGGCGTGCTCCTTTCGGGAGAGTGTCCGGCGGCGGGAGTGCCGCCGGCTTGGTAACGTAATGGAGCCGCAGCGCTCATAGATGGGGCGCTCGGGCACTCGCAGTTCAAGCGCTCGGCTAATTACAGCCAAGCACTCGACTGCTTACATCAGGCCAAAGAGGTGGAACCAGGCGGCCTCGACCAGCACGACGATAAAGACGACTGCGGTGAGGGGAATACCCATGCGCATGGCCTCTTTGGAGGTGTAGCCGCCGGCGTCCTTGCCCTCGCCGATAAGGATCGGCAGGTTGTGGAACGGCAGGATGTAGTGGATGTTGATGGACGTAAAGACGATGAGCGCCACGGCAAGCGGGCTTACGCTGGAGCCGGCCGCGAAGCTGATGAACGCCGGCACGCACACACCGAGCACGGCCATGACCGAGCCCATGAACATGTGGATGACCATGGAGAGCGCGGCGACGAGCAGGGCGAACAGGAAGATGTTCTCGGGCACGGAGCTGGGAAGCACGACATCGGCGATCCAAGCGTTCATGCCGGTGGCACCGCCCACGGAACCCACGGCCATGGCAGCCGTCAGGAACATGAGGGACTTGATGTCGACGGCGTTCCAGCTGGCGGGCGTGAGGACCTCGCCGATGATGGGCATGGCGAGTGCGACGCCAATGGCCAGGGTGACCCAGCCGATGTAATCGCCCGAGACGGTGAGCCACAGCGCGATGGCGATGACAAGCCACACGATGGTGCGGATCTCCTTGACGGAGAGCTTGCCGAGCGCGGCCTGCTTGGCCACGATCTGCTCGCGATCGTAGACGAGCTCCTTGCTGGGCTTAAAGAGGAAGAGACCCAAGAACAGGGTGCACAGCAGCGCGACCAGCATAGGCACGCTCATGTACAGGAACCAGTCGACAAAGGACGGGCTCATGCCGCCGGCCTCGGCGCTGTACTGCGCAACGAGCGGGTTGAGCGTAGAGTCACCCGTCAGGAAGAACATGGAACCCGGGGCGGCAGCGGCAAACACGAGGAAGCCGAGCTTGCCGCGGTCGTCGTCACCGTAGCCGGCGGACTCGGCGATGACCGAGACGACGGCGAGGATGAGGAAGGCGCGGGGGAACGGATGCGGGATCAGCAGCGATAGCACAAAGGTGAGCGCGAAGATCGAGATGATGAGCGACTTGGCATCGCGCACGAACTTGAGCATAAAAGCATAGGCAATGCGCTCGCCCAGACCCGACTCCTTGACCGCGCTGGCGATGAGGTAGGCGCCGATGACGAGCCACATGGTGGCTTTGGTCCACGAGCTAAACGTGGAGGCGACCGTCGCCGAGATGCTCGCGGCGCCCGTGTCGTCCACGCACACCTTAAACAGAACGAGCAGCGCGCAGTAGAGCAGGCCCACAAAGCCCGGCTGTGCCACGCCACACGCCCAGAACACCACCGTGGCGAGCGTCAACGCCAGACAGGTCTGACCGCCGACCGTGAGCTCGACCGTCGAGCTCAGCTCCGCCAAAGGAAGAAACTTCACCAGCAAAAAGACAACGATACCCAACACAAAGCCAATTTCGCGCTTGGTGATCTTAAACGCCTTCTTTTCCGCTTCCATCTCCCCACCTTTCTTGTTGGGGGCACCCGGCGCCGCGGCGTATGCCGCTACAGCAAAAGAGAGTGCCCGTTATTGGACACTCCCTACGTTGCGCTGTGTTGCGGCAATACAGTCAAGCGGGATTTTTGGATGGGAAGCGATCCTCTGGACAAAAAGCGTCACAACATTCGACAGTTTTCCTCGATTTCGAGATTTTCATCAAATGTTGTGACGGTTTGGATATGGCAAAGGGACTGTCTTTTGTTTCACATAGCGAGATCCGTACGGATGGATGGGTCGCTGAGGGCCTCGCGGAGCCAGGGGGCCAGCTGCTCGGGGTGACCCTGCAGGTAGCCTTTGAGCTCGGACGGGGCCACGCGGCGCACTTCCGAGATCTCCTCTTGGTTGATATGCAGCTCGCCCGGCTCAACATGGGCAAGGTAGACCTCGCACCATTCGCACTCGCAGCGGCCGTCGCCGTGGTCCTCGCGGTACACCACGTGTCCGAGGTGCTTGAGCTGGTCGGGTGCGCGCGTGATGCCGAGCTCTTCGTTGATGCGACGCACGGCTGCAGCAGCAACGTCCTCGCCCGGCAGCGGATGGCCCGCACAAGCATCGGCGAGTACCCCGCCCCACAGGCGCTTGAGCGGACTACGGCGGCAGAGCAGCAAGCGTGCGTCTTCGCCCTGACCCTCGACCAGCAGCGTCAGAAATGCCTGGTGCAGGATGCCCTCGCCGGTATGGGCCTCGATGCGGTCGACGGGGCCAAGCGTCTCGCCGGTCGCGGCATCGACCGCCACGACCTCGGCGCCCGCACCGCCCTCATCCCAGCCGGCGCGCAGAATGCGGGCTGCGGCCTCCTCGAGCGCGGCGATGAGCTCCTTGGTGGTGTCGAGCACGCGTTGCAGGTCGTCCTTGCTCGCCCGCTCGACATGAAAACCTGTGCTCGCCGTAACGGGCACGCCAAAGCGTGTGGCCAGCGCCGCCGCGATATCGTGCGCCGGGATCTCGTCTCGATGGCACGGAACGGCCAGGATGCTCACCGTCGCCGTACGGCCGGGCTCGGGGCGCGGAATGGCCTGCGCCGTGGCGCCCAGGTGCGCGAACTCCGGAGAGCAGGCGTACACCACCATGCCGCGCGGCGTCACCGTCAACTGGGCCTCGAGCGCAAACTTGCCCTCGCCCACCGCAATCTTTGTCGTGTGCATACCCATGGGATCTCCTGTCGCCCGCGATGTACCTGAGACCATCTTCGCCTGTATTGCGACTATACAGGCAAGGTCCCGACCTGACAAAGGCGCTACTCCTTTGTCACATTCTGCTAGAGTTGCAGGGATTGAATCCCGCTTATTCATGCGACATTGGAGTGACAACCTTGACCGCCGCAACCACGTCTAAAAGTAAATCAACCGCCGCCGCGCTCTCCCCCGCGCGCACCAAGCTCTGCCTTGCGCTGCTCGTGCTGTTGGGATTCTCGCTCGGCTGCTCCGAGTTCGTGGTCATCGGTATCGAGAGCGACTTGGCGACGGAACTCGGCGTATCACTTGCTACTGCGGGTCAGCTCATCAGCGTGTTCGCGCTCGTCTACGCCATCGCGACGCCGGTGCTTGCGCTCAGCACGGGGCGCTTCCGCCGCTACCAGCTGCTCGTGTGCTACAGCATCGTCTTTGTGCTCGGCAACTTGGCCATGGCGTTGGCACCCAACTTCCAGGTGCTCTTTATCTCGCGCATCATCTTGGGCTCCGTCTCGGGCGCGCTGCTCGCCGTGGGCGTGACGTATATCCCCGAGCTGCTGTCCCCGCAGCAGACCTCGCTTGCCATCTCAGTCGTGTACGGCGCGTTTTCCGTGGCGATGGTCTTTGTGACCTCGATTGGCAAGTTTGTGGCCGACACGCTCGATTGGCACGTGGCCATGTACGGCACGCTGGCCTTTGCCGTTTTGATATGCGGAGCGCTCGTGGCGTTTATGCCGCGCGCCGGGCAAACCGACGAGCCTGCCACCTTTCGCGAGCAGGCGGGTCTGCTGCGCGAGCCGAGCGTCATCACCGGCATGCTCATCTTTTTGTTTGGCGTGGGCTCGGTCTACGTATTCTATGGCTACGTGACGCCTTATCTGGAGCAGGTGCTGGGTATGGGCACGGTCGAGGCCAGCACCACGCTTATGGCGTATGGCGTGTTCTGCCTGATCTCGAACATCCTGGGTGGATGGATCGACGCACGTTTTGGTATGAAGGCGCTGCTCGTGACGTTTGTGCTACAGGCCGCGGCGCTACTTGGGCTGTTTGTCGTTGGCGGCGCCATGCCGCTCGCGCTCGTCTTTGTCTTTTGCCTGGCGATGCTCATGTACCTGTTCTCGGTCTCGTGCATCACGCACTTTATGGATGTGGCGCGCAGCCACCATCCCAAATCGATGGTGCTCGCGAGTTCGGTGGAGCCCATGGCATTTAACGTCGGCATCTCGTTTGGCACCGCGGTGGGCGGCGCCGTGGTAAGTGGGATTGGCATTGCCAACGTGGGCGCGGTTGGCGCCGCCTTCTCGCTCGTGGCCTGGGTACTCACGCTGGTGACGATCAAGCTGGCACGCTGGGAGCGCCGCCGCCACGCAGCGCAATCAACGGTACAGGCATAGAAGCGGGATCGAGGACAGGCGCAAGCACAACCCAGGGTGGCGAGCGACCGGTGAAAACCGCCCCATATGAGCAGTGTTTATCCGCCTGCAAGCTCCAGCAGTGCAATTTCGTGTATTTCAGATACACGCTTTTCTACGATTTCGTGTATTTCAAGTACACGAAATCATACTAAACTATGTATCTGAAGTACACGAAATCGGAAAGGCGGCCCCATGCGCAGATTAATCGAATCCGTTATCGAATCATGGGCGACAAAGGACGCCTCACGCCCCCTCCTCATCCGTGGTGCGCGACGCGTAGGCAAAACATACGCCGCCGAGGAAATCGGCAGGCGAATCGCCGGCGATGCGTTTATCAAACTCGACTTTCAGACCGATCTGGAGCTGATCGCCCCGCTGTTCGACTGCCCCACCGACGAGGTTGACACTATCGTGGCGCGAATCTCGGACTATAAGCGCACCCCCATTCGCAAGGAAACCGCTTTCATCCTGTTCGATGAAGTGCAGCTCTGCGAGCGGGCGCTCAACTCGCTTCGCTTTTTCTCGGGTTCGGGTTGGCGCATATGTGCAACCGGCAGCCAGCTCGGCGTCGCCACGCGCAAGCGCAAGTTGCCTTTTCCCAGCGGCGTTCGTCAAGAGACCATGCACCCCATGTCGTTCGAGGAGTTTCTTTGGGCACTCGATGAGGAGCTGATGGCCGATGCCATTCGCACCCATGCCGGTACGCTTGAGACCTATGTCGCGCACCAAGCTGCGCTCAACCTGTTTCATCGATACCAGATCGTGGGCGGCATGCCCGCCGCCGTCAGCGCATATCGCAAGACGTTATCCATCGAAGATGCGCGCATCGAGCAGCGCGAAATCGACGAGACCTATACCGCCGATATGACCGACCCCGAAAACGGGATCAGCGGCGTGGCAGCGCGCAAGGTCTGGCGTTCCATTCCGTCCCAGCTGCTGCGATCGTCCACAAAGAAATTCAAGTACTCCGAGGTCGAACGCGGAGGCCGACGCGCCAAGCTTATCGAACCGCTCGATTGGCTCGAGGGTGCCGGCATCATATCGGTTAACAACCTGACCGATGGCATCGCGCCTCCCCTCGTCCCCTTTGACGACGAAGACGGGAGTTTCTTTAAGGTCTATCTTCTCGATACAGGTCTCATGTTCTACAAGCTCGGTATCAACCCGCGGCTCTGGCTCGACCTCAAGGAGGATTCCGTCATGGCGCTGTCTTCCGACTTTCGAGGTGCCCTGGCGGAAAACTCGGTCATGCAGGCATTTTCGAGCAATGGTTTGCAAACGTACTATTGGATGCCGCCGTCTTCTTGGAAGACGAGCGGCGAGCTCGATTTCCTACTTCAGACCGACCGTATGGAAATCGTTCCCGTCGAGGTAAAGTCCGCACGCAACGTGCGCGCGAGAACCCTCGGGTCGTTTATGGACAAAGCCCGATCGCCATATGCCTACATTTTGTCCGAGAACAATTTTGCCCGCAGCGAAACCGATGACGGGCGCGAGCTGCGCCATCTTCCCTTGTACGCAGCAGGCTTTATCGGAGCAAATTGCCTCAAGGGCAGTCTGTAAGCCCCGCGCAACCGCCCAGAAAGGAACCGCGCATGCAACGTATACTGTTTATCTGTTATGGAAATATCTGCCGCTCGACGATGGCTGAGTCGGTGTTTACCGAGCTCGTGCGCCGCGCTGGGCGCGAGGCGGAGTTTGTCATCGATTCCGCAGCGACCTCAACCGAGGAGATCGGCAACCCGCCGCATCATGGCACGGTCGCCAAGCTGCGCGAGGTCGGGATTCCCGTCGTTGCCCACCGTGCACGCCAGGTGCGTCGTGCGGAGTATGGCGACTGGGATCACATTGTCTATATGGATGCCGAGAACGCGCGTGGCCTGCGTCGCATCTTTGGCAACGACCCCGACGGCAAGATTACGCGCTTGCTCGATTGGACCGAGCGCCCCGGCGACGTGGCCGATCCCTGGTACACCGGCAACTTCGATGCCACCTACCGCGACGTGCTCGACGGTTGCACCGCTATGCTCGAGCAGCTGTAGGCAAGCGAGGTCGCAGGCCACGCCTTCGGCGCGAAACGAGCGTGGATAATCTCCCACATGAAAAATGAGCGTGGATTTTCTCCCACTTTGAGCGTTCAAGCGCGCTCTAAACGGGAGAAAATCCACGCTCGATTACTCGTCGACGATCTCGGCAAGCCAAACGTTCAGCGTATCGACCTCGGGGCAGCAGAACTTTGCCGTACCAGGCTCGTTGCCAGGCACGGTTCCGCCATAGCGCAGGATATCAATATAGGGAAAGCCCACATGGCAGGCCATGGCGCACATCTTGCCGCGGTCGCGATCGAAATCAAAGACGTCGCCCGGCTTGTGACCATGATGACAGCGGCACGCCCCCAGCTGGTCCACGCAGCTCACGCGGATACGCGGACGCTTGCCACGCGGCGCGCCGAGCGGCTTGTTCTTGTCGGCGGACCCGGCGGCGGCGCCCTCGCCGGCGTTACTCATGGTCGATCACGTCCAGGCAGGCCTCGATGGGCAGGCCGGCCGACTTGTCCTCTTGGTCGGCATTGCGCTCGATAAGCTCAGCCACCACACGCATGGCATCGGACGTCGCGCGCTGCAGACTCCAACCTGCCATAACGCGGCCGACGAGCACCGCCGAGAACGTGTCGCCCGTGCCCGGGAAATAGACCGGAATGAGCTCAAAGGGAATCGTAAAGTACTCCCCCACTACATGGTCGTAACCGATAACGGCGTTCGTGCCGTCGACCACAGCGCTCGTAATGACCACCGACTTGGCACCCAGCTCGCGCACGGCGTCCACAAGGACGCGGGCCTCATCGGGCGTGATCTGCTCTGCAATAGGCGTATCGGTGAGCAGACAGGCCTCGGTGTAATTGGGAACCGCGTAATCGGCGCACTCGAGCAGGTGCCTCATGAGACCGATCGTGGACTCGGGCACGCCCGCATAGAGCTTGCCGTTGTCGCCCATGATGGGATCGACGAACACCTTAGTGCCCTTTTGCGCGCGGCGGTGGCAAAAGTCCGAGATGATGCGCGTCTCTTCCTCGGTCACGATAAAGCCGGTCGAGATGGCGTCGAACTCAAAGCCGAGTTCTTCCCAGATGGCAAGACTCTGACGCACGTACTCCGTGGTGTCGTGGATGTAGAACTTGGGATAGTTGAGCGTATCGGAAACGAGCGCCGTCGGCAGGTTATGGATACGGTAGCCCATGTGCGACAGCACCGGCAGCATGGCGGAAAGCGCGACCTTGCCGTAACCGCACATATCGTTGATCAGCAGCAGCTGAGTGTTCTTCATGAGGGTCTCCCTTGTTTCGGGCACAGCGCAGCAGCGCCACAGTGCGACTAAGTGTAGCGCAGGAGGCGTTGTGGGCGGAGGCGAGCGGTACGAAGGGCAAATTGTTGCGGAAAGGTTTCGGAAATGGGGGTTGTTTGCTCCATAGCGGCCTAGTTGATGCTACTCATATAGCGCCATTTCAAAACTATGCCTATTTACTACGTTTAACCGCCCGCCTCCAACCACAACGAATTTCTCTCCAACAAAACCGCAGGTAGATAGCTTGCGTTTTTTCAGAAACAGCTGTTGTGGTCAGCGATGCTGGATTCATCGTAGTAATTAGGCATAGTTTTTGGCAAGGCCGCTTCGAAAGGCATCATCGCAGCCCAAAGTAATCCCTTTTAAAGTGATCCCTTTTCCTCCGCCCCCCCACGGATCACTCAAATGCCAACCGAGGCAGCGCTGCAGATTGAGGACGGACAGCGAAAACGCTCCTAAGCGAGCAAGGTGGCGTGAAAGAGGAGGGCATAGGCCTTGTGGCCATGCCCGACGATTGAACGCCAGATTGCCGCTTAGGAGCGTTTGCAGCGTCGAGCGGTTACGGCGTTTGGTAAAACGCCGTAACTTAATAAGTTTGGTACCTTGACATTTATTTCTTGCACTCCTAAATTAGTTAGGCACAAAACAATTGCACTACCTAACTAAAGAAAGGAGCGACACCATGTGCGATGACCACATCGGCCTCTGCCCCCACACGCCGGGCGGCGACCCTCATGAACCCGCAGATGCGCCCGCGGCACAGTCCCAATCAGACGCGCTCGCCAAGCACATCCTAAACGGGCTGGGCTTCTGCGGCCACTTTCTGCACTTTCACGGCGGCGGCGCCTCGGGAAAGGCCCCCATCGTCTGCTTGCTCGCCAAGCAGCCAAACGGCGAGATGTCACAGCAGGAACTAGGCCTGCACTTTGATCTTAAGCCCGGTTCGCTTTCCGAGATTCTCTCCAAGATCGAATGCGCCGGCCTTATCGAGCGCAGCCGCAATCCCAAAGACCGGCGGCAGCTCACCATTCGCCTGACCGAAGCGGGATGGGAAAAGGCCCACGTAGAGCAGGCTGCCCGCATTCGCTTTAGGGAGCAGGCCTTTAGTGCCCTCACTCACGACGAGCGCGAACAGCTCGCCGAAATGCTTGAGAAAATCCGCGTAACCTGGGAGGAACTGGATGATTAAAACTCTCATGGGCAGCATCCGCGATTACATGAAGGTCACGATCGCCACGCCGCTGCTGGTGCTTGGCGAGGTAATCTGCCAGATGATGATCCCGTTTATCACCGCCGACATGATCGACGCCATCAAGGACGGCACCGCCGTTACCGAGATGTTGCCCACCGCCGGCCTTCTCGTACTCATCGCGCTGACGTCACTCGCCTTTGGCGCCGCAGCTGGCATCACCTGCAGCCATGCCAGCTGCGGCTTTGCCAAGAACCTGCGTCGCGACCTGTTCTACAAGATCCAGACGTTCAGCTTTGCCAACATCGACGAGTTCTCGAGCTCCTCGCTCGTCACCCGCCTCACCACCGACATCAACAACGTGCAGCAGGCCTTTATGATGCTCATCCGCATCGCCGTGCGCTCGCCGCTGGTGCTGGTCTTTGCCTTTACCATGGCATACGCCATGGGCGGCAGCGTCGCCATGGTCTACCTGGTCATCATTCCGCTGCTGGGCTTTGGTCTGTTCTTCATCATCCATAAGGTGCGCCCGATCTTTGCCCGCGTCTTCCACAAGTACGACGCGCTCAACGAATCCGTTGAGGAAAACGTCACCGGCATGCGCGTGGTCAAGAGTTACGTGCGCCAGGACTACGAGAAGGAGAAGTTCGCCACCGCCGCGCGCGACGTCCAGATGGACTTTACCCGCGCCGAGAAGCTGCTCGCCTTCAACAACCCCATGATGAACATCTGCGTCAACGGCGCGTTCGTCGTCATCATCTACCTGGGCTCCAAGCTCATCATCACGAGCCAGGGCACCCTGTTCGACGTGGGCCAGCTCTCCTCCATCTTTACCTACGGCTTCCAGATTCTGATGAGCCTAATGCAGCTGTCGATGATCTTTGTCATGGTGACCATGGCCGACGAGTCCGCACACCGTATTACCGAGGTGCTGGCCGCCGAGCCCACGATCGCCAACCCGGCCGAGCCCGTGCACGAAGTTGCCGACGGCTCCATCGACTTCGATCACGTGAGCTTTAAGTATTCCGAGCATGCCCGCCGCCAGGCGCTCGACGATATCAACCTGCATATTAAGAGCGGCGAGACCATCGGCATTATCGGTAGCACCGGCTCGGCCAAGTCGACGCTCGTGAACCTGATCGCCCGCCTGTACGATGTCACCGAGGGCACCGTGCGCGTCGGCGGCGTGGACGTGCGCAACTACGATCTGGACGCGCTGCGCCACCAGGTGGCCATGGTGTTGCAGAAAAACGTGCTGTTTAGCGGCACCATCGCCGAGAACCTGCGCTGGGGCGACCCAAACGCCACCGACGAGGAGGTCCGCGAGGCCGCACATCTGGCCTGCGCCGACGAGTTTGTCGACGGCTTCCCCAAGGGCTACGACACCTGGATTGAGCAGGGCGGCTCCAACGTCTCCGGCGGCCAGAAGCAGCGCCTGTGCATCGCGCGCGCCCTGCTGCGTCGCCCCAAGATTCTGATCCTGGACGACTCCACGAGCGCCGTCGACACCAAGACCGACGCCAAGATCCGCGAGGGCCTGGCGAGCTACCTGCCCAACACGACCAAACTCATCATCGCCCAGCGTATTAGCTCCGTGCAGGATGCTGACCGCATCATCGTCATGGAGGGTGGCCGCATCAAGGACATCGGCAACCACGATGAGCTGCTCAAGACGAGCGAGATCTACCGCGAGACCTTTACCTCGCAAAATAAGATGAGTGCCGAAGGCGAGGAGGCGGCCGAGACCGCCGCAACCGACACCGAGGCATCCGCACCGCAAGCTCAGATCCAGGAAGGAGGCGAGGCACATGAGTAAGGCAGCTACCGCCGAGCGCGCGCGCAACCGCAAGGGCGGCACCATGACGCGCCTGATCAAGATGCTCTTTGGCTTCTACCCAGTGCTTTTGCCCCTCGTCGTCGCCGGCGTGGTGCTCTGCGCCATCATCAATTCCATCGGCGCGACGTTTCTCCAGAGCGCGCTGCAGGTCATTAGCGAATCGTGGCAGTCGGGCGACTGGACGGCCGCGCAGCCCAAGATTCTGAAGCTTGTGACCACCCTCGGCTGCATCTATGCCGTGGGCGTCGCCTCGTCGCTCTTCTGGAACCGCGCCATGGCCGTCATCACGCAGGGCTCGCTCGAGAAGCTGCGCGAGAAGATGTTCAACCGTATGCAGGACCTGCCGATCCGCTACTTCGACACGCACCAGCGCGGCGACATCATGAGCCACTACACCAACGACATCGACACGCTGCGCCAGATGATCAGCCAGTCGCTGCCCAACCTGCTCATGACGATTATCGTCATCGTTACCGTGTTCTTTATCATGCTGTACTACAGCGCGTGGATGTGCCTGGTCATCATTGCCGGCGTCGCCTTTATGACCTTTATGACCAAGTTCCTCGGCTCCAACTCCGCGCGCTTCTTCATTGCGCAGCAGACCGAGCTCGGCGTGGTCGAGGGCCATATCGAGGAAGTCATGAACGGCCAGAAAGTCGTCAAGGCGTTCTGTCACGAGTCCGCCGCCGAGGCCGATTTTGACGAGCGCAACGAGAAGCTCTTCGAGGTCTCGCAGAAGGCCAACATGTACGCCAACATCCTCATGCCGATCCTCGGGAACCTGGGCGACTTGCTCTACGTGCTGGTCGCGCTGACCGGCGGCATCTTCCTGGCGCTGGGCGTGCCCAACCTGAGCCTCTCGGGCATGGCGCTCTCCATCGCCGTCGTGGTGCCGTTCCTCAACATGACCAAGCAGTTCTGCGGCCAGATCGGCCAGATCTCGCAGCAGATCAACGCCGTGGTCATGGGCCTTGCCGGCGCCGAGCGTATCTTTGAGCTACTCGACGAGGAGCCCGAGGCCGACGAGGGCTACGTGACGCTCGTCAACGCACAGGTGAATCCCGACACCTGGCAGCTCGAGGAGGCCGACCACCGCACCGGCATGTGGGCCTGGAAGCACCCGCACCGTGCAACTGGCGAGATCGAGTACGTGCCGCTGCGTGGCGACCTGGTCATGGACAACGTGGACTTTGGCTATACGCCCGACCACGAGGTGCTGCACGGCGTGTCTGTGTACGCCAAGCCGGGCCAGAAGGTCGCGTTTGTCGGCGCCACCGGTGCCGGCAAGACGACCATCACCAACCTCATCAACCGCTTCTACGACATTGCCGACGGCAAGATCCGCTACGACGGCATCAACGTCAACAAGATCCGCAAGGCCGATCTGCGACGCTCGCTGGGCGTCGTGCTGCAGGACGTGAACCTGTTCACCGGCACCGTGATGGACAACATCCGCTACGGCAACCTGGACGCCACCGACGAGGAGTGCATCGCGGCTGCCAAGCTCGCGGGCGCGGACGACTTTATCACCCGCCTGCCCGACGGCTACGACACCATGCTCACCGGCAACGGCGCGCAGCTGTCGCAGGGCCAGCGTCAGCTAATTTCGATTGCACGCGCCGCCGTCGCCGATCCGCCGGCGATGATCCTGGACGAGGCCACGAGCTCCATCGACACCCGCACCGAGGCTATCGTGCAGGCGGGCATGGACAAGCTCATGGAGGGCCGCACGACGTTTGTCATCGCGCACCGCCTGTCCACCGTGCGCAACTCCGACGCGATCATCTGTCTGGACCACGGCCGCATCATCGAGCGCGGCAACCACGACGAGCTGATCGCCAAGCGCGGATATTACTACCAGCTGTACACGGGTGCGTTTGAGCTGGAGTAGGACCGGTTACTGACGGAGGGTGCCCCGTGGACGGCGGGGTAATTCCTCCGTGCTCAAACATTCTCGCTTCGCTGCGAAACTGCGCGCGGAGGAAATACCCCGCCGTCCACGGGGCACCCTCCTACGCGTGATCAGCCCGTCGTTTAAAACGGAATAAAGGTTAGTGAGGCCCTGGCCG
>CATYZK010000016.1 GCA_958415665.1 uncultured Collinsella sp.
ACCTGCCGGTGTGCGTGGCCAAGACGCAGTACAGCTTTAGCGACAACGCCAAGGCACTCGGTGCCCCCGAGAACTTCCGCATCACGGTGCGCGAGCTCAAGGTTTCTGCCGGTGCCCACTTTGTGGTCGCGCTGACCGGCAGCGTTCTGACCATGCCGGGCCTGCCCAAGGTTCCTGCGGCCGAGAACATTGACGTCGACAATGACGGCAACATCACCGGCCTGTTCTAAGCCTGTTGCCCCTAGCTGCCTGCCCGCCCCGCCGTGCCCCCAAGGCCCGGCGGGGCTTTTGATCTCGAATGCCGCGCATGTCTTGTGATGCCGGCGGGCTTTGCCCATCATAGGCTTTTGCGCGGGTAGAATGCATGGATAACTTGATGCTCACGCGCGACGGAAAGGAATCGTTGCATGGATCAGGACAAGACAACCGTGATGGGCGGTTACGGTTCCGCGCAGGCTGGCGATAGCGCCGATGCGACCCGCGTTGTTCCCAACCCCGGTTATACCGACCCCGCCGCGACGCAGCCTTCTGCCGAGCCCACCCGGGTTATGGGCTATGGAGACGCGGCGCAGGATTCTTACGCTGCATCTTCGCAAGGCTCCTATGGCAACGCAGCTCCGGACCCGTTTGATTACGCGCCGCAGAATTCTTATGCCGCCTCGACGCCGAATCCCTATGATGACCTGCCGCAAAATCCCATTCCGCAGCCTCAGCAGACGACGTATATGCCTCGCACGGCGCAGCCTCGCTACGAGTCGTGCGAGCCGTATCGCGAGTACCCCAAGTCGATTCCGCAATATGGCGAGGACGAGGAGAAGAAGCCGTCGCGTTCGTCGAGCGTGATCAAGAAGATCCTCATCGTGCTGGCGATCTTCTTTGCGCTGTCGGTTGTGTTTGCCATCGTGTCGGGCATGCTCAACAAGCGAGGGAGTTCAACGGCCGATACCGCTGCCGAGCAAACCGAGTCCGCCTCGTCTAGCACCGTCGATCTGAGCGATATCCCGGGGCAGTACTGGTCCAACGCCAAGAAGCTCCTCAAGTCGCGCGGCGCCGATCTTTCGAATGCCGTGATCCTGACTGATGATGGCTCAACGCCCGTCGTCGATTCCAACTGGGTCGTTACTTCTGCCTGCTATAACGACAACGGCAACCTCGAAATTCAACTCACGCACAAGAACAGCTCGGGCAACTCGTCCGACGGCCAAAGCGGTACCGACAGCTCGAGTTCCAACACGCTGGAGGACTTGAGCAACAAGGCACAGGAGCTTGGGGATAAGGCCCAAGAGCTGGGTGACACGGCCCAGAACCTAGGCGACACCGCTCAGAACTTGGGCGGCATGGCGACGGATGCCTGGAACGCTCTGCAAAACGGCATCTCGGGCGCTCAGGGAAACTAGCTGTTAAGCGGGCTACAGCTGCTCGGCCGGACGGTCGGGCGAGCTAAAGCCCGAGTCAAATGTGACGACGCACGAGACGTTGGGCCGGCGCTCGTGCACGATGCGCGTGACGAGCTCCAACAGCTCCTCGTCGGATATGTCAAAGCCGTCGGGACGCACCAGGTCAAACGAAACGAACCCGTCGTGCTCGTGCAGGTCGTGGATGGAGAGCGCGGGGTCGATCTGCATGATGCCGCGCTTGACCCAGCCGCGCAGGTCGTCGCCGGTGGTGGCGATGGGGTCACAGTGCAGCGTGATGCCGATGCCCATCTGGCGCTTGATGTCGTGCTCGATGGTGTCCAGGATCTCGTGGTGTTCAAACGCGTCGCCCTCGCCGGGCATCTCCACGTGGGCGCTGGCAAACTGACGACCGGGGCCGTAGTCGTGCACCATCAGGTCGTGTGTGCCCAAGACCTGCGGATAGGACATGATCTTGTCGCGGATTGCCTGGACGAGCTTGGGGTCGGGCGCTTGTCCCAGCAACGGGCTGATGGCGTCGCGCACTAGGCCCATGCCGCTGATGCAGATGAAGATGCCCACACCCAGGCCTGCCCAGCCGTCGAGGTCAAAGCCGGTCGTCTGCGAAATAAGCGCCGCCATCAAGACCGAACCCGAGGTGATGACGTCGTTTTTGGAGTCCTGCGCCGTGGCAATGAGTGTTTCGGAATCGATACGGTTGCCCAGCGCGCGGTTGAATGCGGCCATCCAGAATTTGACGAGCATGGACAAGACGAGAGCGGCTAGGGAGACCAGCGTGTAGGCGGTGGGGGAGGGCTTGATGATCTTGGTGACCGACTCGAGGATCAGGTTGATGCCGACGGCGCAAACCAGGACGGCGACGAACAGACCGGCTAGGTACTCGTAGCGGCCGTGGCCATAGGGGTGGCCTTCGTCTGCCGGGCGGCTGGCAAGGCGGAACCCGAGCAGGCTCACGATGTTGCTCGAGGCGTCGGAGAGGTTGTTGAAGGCGTCGGCGATGAGCGAGACAGAGCCGGCGAGCAGGCCCGCGATGCCCTTGGCCAGGCACAGGGTGATGTTGAGGCCAATGCAGATGAGGCTTGCGGCGAAGCCCGCGTTGGTGCGGCAAGATGCATCGACCGGCTCGCCCTCGCTGCCGGGAACAAGCGTATGTACCAGCCGATTTACAAATAGCATAGCGGTCGTCCTCACAATCATGTTTAAGGGGATAGTGTAGCTCGCGCGGAGGCGCTGTGCACCGATGCTCAGAAAATGCAGCAATGGTCTGCCGGTGCTAACGAGCGAGCCTTCTCGTCTGCCTGGGTGGTCCATTTTGGGCCACATGGGTATGGGCGTGTGCCTGTTTGCTCGACATACTTAATGTCGACAGCCCCTGTGCAAAGGAGGACGTTTCCATGGACGAGATGTTTGCCATTAAATGTCAAAACTGCGGCGGCCCTATGTACTCGCACCAGGCTAAGCGCAGCTTTGAGTGCGCCTATTGCGGCGCGGTCATTCCGTGGCAGGCGGACGCCGGAGAGCCCAAGAGCGCTTTGGGCATTCGCCATACGCCGTTGACGGTGGTGGATGGACTGCTCAAGCTCACGCATGTGTCGCAACTCGAGCGCCCGGAGGACCCGGACTGGTATTTCTTCAATTCGCACTGGCGCAATCAGTCGGTCCTGGAACATCTGCTGTGGGAGGATCGCGGCACGGCGCAGGAGTTCCAAGAGGCCACGCATGTGAGCATTCCTTGCCCCTTCTGCGGAGCGTCCTTTGAGGGCGAGTCAACGCAGCGTGTGTTTGAGTGCCCGTCCTGCGGCAACAAGATCGGCATTGCCGACCTGCTCAAGCCCGGTACGTTTAGCAAACGTCTGACCATGGGCGTGGGTGCGGAGTATGTGCCGGAGCAGGGTATTCCCTGCGAAATCTCGCCGCAGCAGGCACGTGCCAACGCGCTGCAGCTGGTGCGCCAGTACCCGGATGCCTTTGCCGGGCACGACGTGGAAGACGCGATCCAAAACGACATGATGCTCTTCTATTTCCCCATGGCGCTGGCGGACCTGCGTATGATGGCGAGCTTCCCGGGCAAGGGCCTGAGCAAGGAAACCCTGGTGTACTACGAGGTGCTCGACTGGGCGTATCCGCGGGCAAACTATCTGGATGTTCGCCTTATGGGCATTTTGGAGCCGTGGGACTTCGCCAAGGTCGGTCCGTTCGATCCCGCCATGCAGGAAGGTGACTTTCGCGTTGTCTCCGTCGATGCGTCTACCAAGGACCAGGTGGTCATTGATAAGCTGGCGCTCGACATTGCCGGCAACGATGCCGAGGCGGTGCTGGGGCTCAATAAAAAGAGCATCCGCACTTGGGCGCGCAAGGCCCGCAAGCATAAGGACGGCCTGGTGATGGTGCCAGTCTACTTTGTCGATCGTCCGGCGACGGACAGCCGCGACGGTGAGCAGGTGCGTATCGCCGTGAACGGCCAGACGGGTCGCGCGGCCGCGGTGGTGTTTAGCGGCAAGCGCGAGACGCATGTGGTGGCGTCGCTCAATCCGAGTCTGCATCTGTCCGGCGAAAGTACCGTGCATGCCACGCCCATCGAGGTCAAATACGTTAAATCGCCGTTCCTATACCAGATCGTGCGCCGTGGAGGTGGCGAGCAACCGCGCCAGGTTGCAGCCGCCGTCGAGGGTTCCTACCGAGAAGAAAAGCCCAAACGCAAGGGATTGTTCGCTGCGATATTTGGGAAGTAGGGAAGCGCAGCACGGGACGGCTCGCAGACATGGGGGCTGCCATCCGGTAGTTTGGCAGGGGGTAGATGTAAATAAACGGTGGACCGGCTGCAAAAGAGCCGCCTCGCTGGGCAAGATCAGGTTGTGCCACGGAACCCGCTCCTCAGTTAGTCACACTTCGGAAGCGCGGGCAACGCAGGTGCAAGTGTCTTGAGGGCCGGCTGCAACCGGTCCTTTTCTGTGGCAGCCAATGGGCCCACATCAGACGAAGGCCGCGTCTTTGCCTGTCAGGTCACGTTCGCCAGCCACGGCTAGAATGTCGTTGCCGGCGTCCATGACCGGTATTGTTTTGTAGCGTGCATCGCAACCGCGAGTGCGCCTGCGACGGCTGCGGTGGTTTCGGTCGCAACGTGCTGCTACCCTTGCGTTTCGCCATTGGTCGCTTCGTTGATGGCGCGGTACTCGGCACTCAGCTCGCGCGCCAGCTCTTCCTTGCTTGGAAGATATGGCAGGTATTTGGCGGCAAACACTTGGTCGTTGTCTTCGGGTAGCGTGTACTCGACGATCGAATCGCTTTTGTCCGCGCAGAGCACGATGCCTATGGGCGGATTGTCGCCTTCGTTCATGAGTTCGCGCGTGTAGTAGTTCACATACATTTGCATCTGGCCCAGGTCCTGATGCGTAAGGTCATCGGTCTTAAGGTCGATGAGCACGAAGCAGCGCATCAGATAGTTGTAAAAAACAAGGTCAATATAGAAATGGCGCCCATCAAAGGTGATGCGCTTTTGGCGCGCCTCGAAAGCGAAGCCACGGCCAAGCTCCAGCAGGAACTTCTGAAGATGCGTGATGAGCGCCTGCTCTAGATCGCTCTCACGAAACGTAGCATCGTCCGAGAAACCTAAAAACTCCAGTACATATGGGTCGCGGATGATATCCTCGGGGCGACGAGCCGGGGCGCTCTTTTGGATTTCCTGGGTGACGGCCTCTTTGTCCTTGCTGGCAAGTAGGCGCTCGCGGAACATGGTGTTGATCTGGCGCTCGAGCTGACGCGTGCTCCAACGAGAATCGGCGCATTCGTTCATGTACCAGGCGCGAGCATCAGGGTCGGGAATGCGCATCAACCTGCGGTAATGAGTCCAGCTCAATTCGCTACGCAGTGCGTCGCGAATTGGAAACGCAAGAAAGAACTGACGCATATTGCGAAGGTTTGCGATGCCAAAGCCTCTTCCGAAATCCGCGGTAAGCCTTCTGGAGAGGCCTGCAATCAATGCCTCCCCATATGCTGCGCGCTCCTCTCCGCCCTGCTCGTCAACAATGCTCTTGCCGATCTCCCAATACGCCTCAACCATCGCAAAGTTAACGGCGGTATAGGCCTTGTCGCGAGCGGCGTTGAGAATTGAGGAGACCTGCTTGTAAAAACCTTCGGGCACGATTGCCGATTCTCCACGGTTTACCAGTTCGCCCATCACTGTCGCCCCACTTTCCTCTTGTGGAATGCATCTTGATTGCATTTAGTTTAAAGCCTCGCGCGGACACGAATTGCTTTGCTGTCTGGCACCTTCGCATGGGAGCCTTGCGGTGACTAAAATGTGGCAATAGAGACAGTTTTCACGAACCCCATGGGAGTGACATGCATGGACAACAACACCTTGCTGTTTCAGGACAAGGGTTCGGGTAGGTTTAAAGACGTTAAGATCTACCCCAACCGTATTGAGGTGCTCAAGAAGGGCACTTTCGGCGGCAAGCACACCGAGATTGTCTATCTTAAGGACATCACGGGGGTCAACAGGATCAAGGGTCGCGACGTTTTCCTACGTAACAAGCTGTTGACCGCTTGCGTCTTTAGCCTGAGCAGCCGTGCGAAGGCCCAGGAATTTGTGAACGCGCTGAACATGGGGATGTAGCCGATAGCGGCGTTCGGACCAAGGTAAAAATCGGGGGCACAGAACGGTGGTCTGCGCCCCCGATTGAGTCGATGTGTCTAAAAGGCCGGCTTGCCTATTCGACAACGTCCTCGTTGTTTTCACCGTCACTGGCAAGCATCGCCGCGCCGGCGACCGTTGTCGCCACGGCGGCGGCAGCGAGCCCGGCGGCAACGCCAGAGCCGTCGCCCGTGTCGGCGAGTTTTCCGCCCGAGCCCTTGCCCTTGTTGTCCTTGCCGTTCTTGTCGGTGCTGCTCGCGTTGGTGCCGTTGCCGGCGCCGGTGCCGCCTGCACTGCCCGAGGCCGCTACGGTAAAGCTTGCGGCTCCGTCGCTGGCGAGCGTGTAGTTCTGCGCCGCGTCGCCCAAGAGACCGTTCACGCGCACCCAGTACGTTCCTGCGGCAAATGTTTCGCCCTCGGCCATTGCCGTGCCCGGAGCGCCGTTCGCGTCGTGCACAAACTCGAGCTGGGCCGTGCAGGCATCGGTTTCGAGCTTGCCCTCGAGTGATGCCGCAATCTTGGCGCGCACGTCTTCGCCGGCCTTAAGGCCTTCGAGTCCCTCAAAATGGGGCGTCAGCGCGCGTGGATCGATATCGATGGGCACAGAGCCCTGCAGCCCCGTAACGGTCTCGTTGCCCAGGGCGTCGACATCCACGTATTCAATGGCAAACGCATGGCCCGAAGCTGTCGCGTTGAGCGCGTTGCTGCTGTCGGCAAGGCGGAAATGACCCTCGCCAACGGTCTTGCCATCCTGGAATGAGGCATCGCTCAGCGAGTCGCCGTACGTCATGCGCATGCGGGTCGGGAGATAGTACGGGAGATAGTACGAAGCCGTCTGCTTGTGCTCCGTATCGTAATTGCGCTGATAGATGCTCCGGGCCAGCGCCGCATCAACAAAGTCGGATGCGATAATGCCAATGTGCTCGAGGTAATCTGACTTTGTGTCCTCGTTGCCGCTGGGGTTGATGTACGGGCTCTTGTACAGATGCTCGTTGACCACTCGTGCCGAGGTAAAAGGATTGCCTCCGTGCGACAAGCCCGTGCAGCTGGTGTAGTTGATAGACCAGCAACGCTCCTGGACTTGCACCTTGGCCCCGTCATCGTCCACGACGTCCACCTCGTTGCGCGTGCGCCCGGTCGTTTCCTTCAGCGCATTATCGACCCAGCTGAGCTTGTCGGTTCCCGTGAGTTTGTACTTGTCCTGGGCGTATACCTTGGTGCAATAGGGCTCTTTGTCGCCTGTTTCCCCCGCGGCTTCAAAGCCCCGCGCGTCCTGGACGAGACACATAGTGGTGCTGTCGGAGTGAGCCTTGATCTTGTCATCCCATTCGGTAAGGTCGAGGCCCCACGTGTGGCCGCTTACACTGTTGCCGGCGAGCCTAAATCGACGCAGCAGAACGATCTTTCCGCGCACCTCGTGTAGCGTGGGGATTCGGCTCGACGTATAGAACAGTTTGGGGTTGTCGTCCAAAACCTTGGCGAAAGCCGTCGTAACACTTTCGTCGGTAGCCTCGTCGTTGCCTCGTGATACAAGCATGATGAGCGCTTCTGTCGGGTTTTCGTTCAAAAACGTTTTGAAGTAGCCTATGACATCGGAAAGATGCATAAAGTACGCGTCTTTTTTGAGCAGGTAGTAATCCCCGTGGTCGATACCGGGGTCGTCGCCCTTTCCGAGCCGGATATCAAAATAGCGAATGCCTTCGAGCAACTGCGTGGGAATGTAATCCTGCTGGCATTTTACTTGCGAGGATTGGGGCTCAGTGTCGTTGTCCA
Source organism: uncultured Collinsella sp. (assembly GCA_958415665.1). GTDB lineage: Bacteria > Actinomycetota > Coriobacteriia > Coriobacteriales > Coriobacteriaceae > Collinsella. The sequence continues at coordinate 7,822 of CATYZK010000016.1, forward strand.
CGCTGCAGGTGCCCGAATCGTGCGTACCCGGGATGCTCAGCTCGTCGAGGAACTTGTTGTCGTCGACGTATTTCATCCAACATGGCCCATCGACGTAGCTGCTGTACGTGATCCAGTCGAGGCTGCTAACCGTGGCATCGTTCTTTTTCATGTCGTAACCGATAAGTTCGAGCTCCCACGGAATGCTCTTACTCTTATGGCAGATCTTATTGTTGTCCTGGTCTTCGCCGTTCGATTCTATTGCCAGGTACTTAATGTCTTTTTTCTCGGTTTCTTTCTCGACCGTGCGGTCTCGGATGATATAGGTTCCGTTTGATTGACGCTCGAACGCAAAAGCGCGGCTGGGCTTGTTGTCATACTCGCCGCCCCATACGTGGATGACCTTTCCATCTTTGTCAGAGTCGTCGTCGACCGACCAAATGCTGTAGCCCGTCTTTTTATGCTCTTCGAAATTGAGCAAGGTGCGGATAGCATACCAGTTTGTATCGTCATTCTTGGTCGTTACGTTCTCAAGGATGAGCTTGCTGGACGTGCCGTCGTTAAACAGGTGGCAGACGTTGCCGCGAACGTTGCCGTCTTGGTTGACGCTCGCGGTGCGAAAATAGCCCGCGGGGCGAAGGCGAATGACGAAATTGTCGAGGCTGTCCGACGGTGCGGGTGTGTTGTCTGCAAATGCCGCTCGCAGGGGAATGCCCGGCGCTGCGGTTTCGGGCAGGCTTGCAAGTGGTGACAACGCCGCAAGCCCTAGGCCCAGCGTAAACGCTCGGCGGCTGATGGCATGGTGTTCGGTCATAACTTCTCCATTCGCAGAGTGCGGTTATGCGATAGTTTTGGTCACTATACTGCTCAGATGTTTAAAAATGCTGGTTTAATTGCCTGCGCGGCACAATAAATCGGCGGGCGGACGTGTTGGGGCGTTTGTCGTTTTCGTACTGTTGCCACATTTGGGGCGGTTCCGACGTCCGGCATCCTCGCGTTCGTCGGCTACAGGCATAAGAAAGGGAGGGTCGGTTTACCGGCCCTCCCTGGGTACGAAGCGCTGGGGTACCGTCGCTTGTTTGCACTGCGACCGTGTTTCCCGTTGCGCTCGCCAGTCGCTTAGCGCTTGATCTCGATATCGTCGAGCTTGACGTCCATGGCCTCGGTCTTGGCCTCGGCGATGTCGTCGGCAAATTCCAGAGACTTCATCATGGTCTCGACGGCGTCCTTGTGCTCCTCGACGTTGTCGATGCGCACATACACACTGCCGCCGCCTGCTTCGGTGAAGTACTCAGTCGTCACGCCGCCCGAGTGTGTATAGGAAGCGTTGCGCCAAGTCTTGCCGTTGTACTTGACGGGGTCATTCTCGGTCCACTCAAAGCTGGCATTCCACTTTGCCTCGTAGTCGAACAGCTCGTCAGCGTTCTTGTCAGAGTCGAAGACAGGGATGAAGCGATCGCTGGCGTGCTCGCTCTCGGTGAACTTAAACTGGGCCCTGTCGGCGGTATCGCCTGCGACGTCGGTGACCTCGACGCCCTCGGGGACCTCGACCTTAAACCAGATGAAGTCAGTCCTCATATCCGCGGCTGGCTTTTCCGCACCGCCACCGCTGCCGGTAGCTCCACCGCTTCCGCCACAGCCCACCAGGGCAACCGCGGCAAAGAGACTGATGCAGAGGGTGAGAATCGCAAAGGCCTTCTTTTTCATGGTCGTGTCCTCCTCGATCTGTAACCGCTCATGGATTACCTGCCTTTACTGTACGCGTGGACGGCTCGCTAGGGTGGGCCATGTGTCCCATTCTGAGGGCCGGATTTGCGCCGTTAAGTGGCAATATGTTCAGGCGCAAAAGAGGGGAGGGCCGATGTTGTCGGCCCTCCCCGGGGTTGGGTGCTCGTTGTTTTAATGGGGCGCGCGTACGTGGGCGTGTGCGGGGTCCCGTTACTTGATCTCGATGCTTGAAATCTCAACTTCGCGTGCCTCGGCAACTGCCTTCGCCATGTCATCGGGGAACTCGATGGAGTTAAGGAGCGCCTCGGCTTCTTTCTTGTGCTGATCGAAGTTCGCGATGAGAACGCAAACGCTTCCCGGCTCAACGTCGGTAAAGAGATAGGTATGGGTGCCGCGGTTGTCCTCGCACGTTCCGGTGAGCCATGTCCTGCCGTTGTACTCGACGGGGTCGCCAACTTCCCACTGGAACATGCTGTTCTTTCGACCTTCATCGGCAAGAGCCTCTTCTGCCGTCATCTTCTCTTCCCAAACAGGTATGAAGCGGTCAACCGTGGTGTTCTCGTTCTCGGGGAAGGTGAGCTGGACCCTGTCGGCGTTCTTGCCGGCGGAGTCGCTCACGCCAACGCTCTCGGGCATCTCGACCTTAAACCAGATAAAGTCGGTCTTCTTGACGACGGGGGCCTTTTCCTTGCTCTCGCTCTTGGGGGCGCTGCCGCCGCCCGATGCGCTCCCGCCGCAGCCGACAAGGGCAAACGCGGCAAAGAGGGCGATGCAAAGGGAAAGGATCGATAGGGTCTTTTTCTTCATGGTGGCGTCCTCCTTGTCTGCCAGGGACATCGTGTGCCGCGGATCGCTGGGGCGGCGGTTACGCATGCACATGATGCCTTTGTTTACTGTGCGGTTATTCCTCCATTCGTCGTCCGGTGCCGTGATGAGCTTGCCCCAACATAGGGCTCCTTACCTATATGTATGCCCCAGTTGCCGCTGCCGGGAAGTCTCGAAAGGTGGGCCATGTGTCCCATGTTTGCGTTGCCGCCGCCTATCGCGTGCCATAGAAATCCGCGATGGCCAGGTGCGCTGACGCTCGTGTGCTTATGGGCTAGACTTAGCACCATTACGTGATTGATGCGGTTGGTCGGCGGATGCCACCCCACCGATGTATATGACTTGAAGGTGCATGCGTATGAGCCAAGAGATGATGGATAAAACCTGTCGCGATTTTGCCGAGGCACTGGCCGCGCGCGAGCCGGTTCCCGGCGGCGGCAGCGCGAGCGCCTTTGTGGGCGCGCTGGGTGCCTCGCTGTGCGGGATGGTCGCGCGTTACGGGGCAACCAACCCCGCGCTTGTTGATCGCGCTGGCGACCTGACGCGCGCATTTGCCCAGGCAGATGAGTTGGCCCAGGAACTTGTCGAGTTGGTCGCCGAGGATGTTAGCGCGTATGGGCAGGTGTCGGCGGCGTACGGTATTTCCCGCGATGACCCCGCACGTGCCGCCGCGATTCAGGATGCGCTGCATGTGGCCGCCATGCCGCCGTACCGCATCATGGATGCCTGCGGCCGTGCGCTGGCATTGCTCGAGGACATGGCCGATAAGGGTTCGCGCCAGCTGCTGTCCGATGTGGCGTGCGGTGCCGTCTTTTGCCGCGCCGCCATGCAGGGTGCGAGCTTGACGCTCTTTGCGAACACCACGTCCATGAAGGATCGCGCTCGTGCCGAAGAGCTCGAGGCCGCATGTGACGAGTTGCTCGATACGTGGCTACCGCGCGCCGATGCGCTGGCACGCCGCGCCGCCGACGCTGCAAGGAAGAGGGGATAGCCATGGCCGAACTGCTAAAGGGTGCTCCCGTCGCCCGAGCTTTGACTGAGGAGCTTGCCTCTCGCTGCGCTGCGCTGTGCGAGCGCGGCGTTGTTCCGACGTTGGCTATCGTCCGTGTGGGCGAGCGCGAGGACGACCTGTCCTACGAGCGCGGCGCGCTCAAACGCTGTGAAAAGGTTGGTATCGAAGCTCGTCGCGTGTTGCTGCCTTCCGATGTCTCGCAAGACGAGCTTATTGCTGCCATCGAGGATATCAACGCCGATCCGAGTGTTCATGGCTGCCTGATGTTCCGTCCGCTGCCTGCCGGCCTTGACGAAGGCGCCGTCGCTGCGGCGCTCGATCCCGCCAAGGACGTTGACTCCATGACGCCAGCTTCGCTGCTTACCGCGCTTTCGGGTCGCGGCGAGGGTTTTGCCCCTTGCACGGCCGAAGCCGTGCTGGCGATTCTGGATCACTATGGCGTGGAACTGGATGGTGCCAAAGTTGCCGTTGTCGGTCGCTCACTGGTAATTGGCCGTCCTGTTGCCGCCATGCTTACGGCGCGCAACGCTACGGTGACGACGTGCCATACGCACACGCGCGACCTTGCTGTCGAATGCCGTGCTGCCGATATTGTGGTCGCCGCGGTCGGACGTGCGCGCACGATTGGCGCGGATGCGGTCCGCGAGGGCCAGACGGTCATCGACGTTGGCATTAACTGGGACGAGGCGGCCGGCAAGTTGGTCGGCGACGTCGATTTTGATGCCGCGGAGCCGCTTGTTGGCGCGATTACGCCCGTGCCGGGCGGCGTGGGCGCCGTGACGACGGCGATTCTCGCCAAGCACGTGATCGAGGCGGCCGAACGCGCGGCGAAATAGGCGTTCCGCGGCTGTTTAGGGGGTTGGTTAGATACCCCGTGGTCAAAAAATGCCAAATATGAGTACTGTTGCCTTGTTGGTTACATATTATTGAGATTGATTTAACTCCCTAATGATATTAAATATCGTTAGGGAGTCTCTTTTATTGGACCTTTGGGGAATTACTTCACTCAGCTTTTGGACAAGTGGGGATTTCTAGCGTCTGAACTTGAGCAAATCGCTGCTACTAAATTGGTGACAGTACTCATATTTGGCATTTTTTGACCACAGGGGTTGCGAGGGGGTCGTGGCGACTGTGGTTTCGCCCTTTTTGCGTCGAAGCGATACACTGTTACCGTTTGATTTCTTCGCTCAAGGAGGATGCGCATGCCGTGCACAACGATTCTGGTTGGTAAGAACGCGAGCTATGACGGGTCGACGCTGGTTGCCCGCAGCGAGGACTCGTCCAACGGGGTGTTTGAGCCCAAGCGTATGCGCGTGGTGCACCCCGACGAGCAGCCGCGCGTCTACACGAGCGTTCTGAGCCATCTGACCATCGAGCTGCCTGATAATCCCATGCGCTACACGAGCGTTCCCGATGTCATCCCCGGTCACGGCATCTGGGCCGAGGCCGGATTCAATGAGCTCAACGTCGGGATGTCTGCAACCGAGACGCTCACCACCAACGAGCGCGTCCGCGGCGCCGATCCGCTCGTGGACTATGTGCCCGCCAAGGGCAACGAGGGCGAGGACGGCTACGTCCCGGCGCAGCCCGGCGGCCTGGGCGAAGAGGACATGGTGACCCTGGTGCTGCCGTACGCCAAGTCTGCCCGCGACGGCGTGCGTATCCTGGGCGATCTGCTCGAGCGCTACGGCACCTACGAGAACAACGGTATCGCCTTTAGCGACGTGGACGAGATTTGGTGGCTCGAGACCATCGGCGGCCACCACTGGATTGCCAAGCGCGTGCCCGACGACGCCTATGTGACCATGCCCAACCAGCTGGGTATCGACAGCTTTGACCTGGATGACGCCGAGGGCGCCCAGGCCGACCACATGTGCTCCGCCGACCTGCGCTCCTGGATGGCCGAGTGGCATCTGGACCTGACGCTGGGCGTCGAGGGCGACGGTCCGGCCGCGGTCTTTAACCCGCGCGAGGCCTTTGGATCGCACAGTGACAGCGACCACGTTTACAACACACCTCGCGCCTGGTACATGCAGCGCTGCCTCAACCCCAGCGACGTGTGGGATGGCCCCGAGGCCGACTACACGCCCGAGAGCGACGATATTCCCTGGAGCCGCGTGCCCGAGCGCAAGGTGACCATCGAGGACATCAAGTACGTGCTTTCGAGCCACTACCAGGGCACGGAGTACGACTGCTACGGCAGCAAGGGCACGCCCGCCACGCGCGGCGCCTATCGTCCCATCGGGATCAACCGCAACAGCCAACTCGCCGTACTGCAGCTGCGTCCCTATGCGCAGCCGGCCTACCGCGCCGTGCAGTGGATGGCCTTTGGCTCCAACTCGTTTAACGCGCTGGTTCCGCTGTACGCCAACGTCGAGACCATGCCCGAGTACTACGCCGACACCCAGGCTCGCGTGACGTCCGAGAACTTCTACTGGGCCAACCGCCTGATCGGCGCCCTGGCCGATGTCCGTTTCCACGAGTGCGGTCGCGCCGTCGAGGACTACCAGGAGAAGGTCGGCGGCATGGGCCACAAGCAGATCCATGACGTCGACGCTGCCGTAGCCGCGCTGCCCGAGGCCGAGGTGCCCGCCGAGCTCGCGCGCGCCAACGAGGCCTTTGCCGAGTTCGTGCGCGTAGAGACCGATGCTCTACTGGGCAAGGTGCTCTACACCACGAGCTGTGCCATGAAGAACTCTTTCGCGATGAACGACAACGTGAGATAGGGATTTCCCGTCGATCGAATAGCGCTAAAACGCTTTGTCGCTTTCACTCAATCTTGGGTACAAGAAGGCCAATGCAGTTGTTCATGATTGGAGCCAACCATGGTTATGAAATTCGATCAGCTTGTTAACGGCGCCATCAACGTAGGCTTTGGCGCCGCTGCCGTTGCCGTCGAGGGAGGCAAGAAGGTCCTTGACGACCTCAACGCCAAGGGCGAGCAGGTACGCAAGGACGCTGACACCCCCGATATCGCCCGCAGCGTATCCGACATGTTCGAGCAGGCCGGCGGCACCATCTCCGACCTTACCGAGCGCCTGGGCATGCAGGGCGAAACCGCGGCGCAGCGCGTGCTCGACGAGCTCATCCTTGCTCGCGTCCGCGTTATGACCGCCCCCGAGCGCACGGCCTTCCTGGCTCACGTGCGCGACATCGTCGATTCGGTCGAGGACAACGTGACCTCGGTGCCCGTCGAGTCCGTTGAGCCCGACGACGCAGAGGATGCCGAAGAGGCCGAGTAGTAGCGCAGATGGCAGATCCCACCACCGATTACAACAATCAAGACCCCTTGTGTGACGAGGCGGCAGTTGTCGACGAAGTCGAGGCTGCCGTCTCGGGCGCTCGCAAGAAGCCCCGTGCCGTGGACATGGTGCCCGAGGAGCCTGACGCCATGGCTCCGTGCGACGAGTACCAGCTTACGCCGGCGGGCCGTCGCGAGCGCATCGGGCAGATCGTCCGCCTCGTCAAAAAATACCGCGTGTGGGACAACCTCACGCCGGTGCGCCTGCGCCGCCTGCTCGAGGAGCTCGGCCCCATGTTCGTCAAGATGGGGCAGATTTTGGCCAACCGGTCCGAGATTCTGCCGCAGCGCTTTTGTGACGAGCTGCGTCGTCTGCGCTCCGATGTAGAGCCGGTGCCGTACGAGGTGGTGCTTCGCTGCCTAGAGGAGGAATACGGCCTGCGCCTGGGGGAGATGTTCGACGCGATCGATCCCAACCCGCTTGGCAGCGCCTCGCTCGCGCAGGTGCACCGTGCTCGCTTGGTGACGGGCGAGGACGTGGCCGTCAAAGTGCAGCGCCCCGGCGCTCAGCAGGTCATGGCCCAAGACATCGATATCATTCGCTCGGTGGTGCGCATCGTCTCCAAGTTCGTCAACACCGATCAGTTTGTGGACCTACATGGCGTGGTCGAGGAACTGTGGACCTCGTTTCGCGAGGAGACCAACTTTTTGGCCGAGGCCAAAAACCTCAACGACTTTTACGAGTTCCATAAGAGTGTGCGCGGCGTGTCGTGTCCCAAGTCCTACTTGGATCTGTGCACCGAGCACGTCGTGGTCATGGATTACATCGATGGCATCTCGATTGCCGACCCCGAGCGCCTGGTGGCCGAGGGCTACGACCTGGAGAAGATCGGCTCGACGATTGTCGAGGACTATTCGACGCAGGTGCTCGACGACGGCTTTTTCCATGCCGATCCGCATGCGGGAAACATCATTCTCAAGGACGGTATCGTCTACTTTATCGACCTGGGCATGGTCGGGCGCATGTCGAGCCACGATCGTGGCATCGTCAAGGACATGATTTTTGCCGTGGCCGAGGGTGACGTGCCCAAGCTCAAAGACTCGCTCATGCGCTTTGCCGTGACGCGCGGCGATTCGGCGGAGCTCGATCACTCGGCATTTTTGTCCGATCTGGACTTTATCGTTGCCGACTTTGCGGGCCTCGATCTTAAGGACCTGGACATCGGCGAGTTCTTGACCTCGTTGCTGAACTTGGCGCGCAAGAACGATGTTGAGCTGCCGAGCGTGGTGACAATGTTCGCGCGCGGCATGGTGACGCTCGAGGGCCTGCTGACCGAGTACATGCCCAACGTCAACATGATCCAGATCATCCAGACGCATATCAAAAACGAGAAGAGCACCTATGCCCGCGTTCGCGAGATGGGTCGCGACTTTGCGGCGAGCAGCTACCGTGCGGCCAAGGGCTCACTCGAGGCGGCCGAGTACCTGGGGCTGGCGTCGCGTATGCTCACGCGCGGCCAGCTTAAGGTGAATCTGCAGCTCATGAGCAGCGACAAGGCACTGCGTCAGATAGGCGGCATCGTCGACCGCATGTCAATGGCCATTGTTATCGCCGGTCTGTTTATCGGCTCCTCGGTGGTCTACTATGCGCGCATCGAGCCGGTTGTGTTTGGTATCCCGGTCATTGGCTTTATGGGCTACGTGAGCGCGCTGGTGCTGGCGCTTATGCTGGGCCGCAATATCTGGCTCAACAGCCACGGCGGCAAGCACTAGAGGCTGCGACCGTCACCGTATTTTTCTATCGCAAACCATAGCTTTTACCTTGGGCTTCGCCGGCGTGCGGAGCCCTTTTGCGTGATACCATATTGACGGTAATAATCAATGGCCTAGATGGTGGTGCGGAGACGCACGAATGCGCGGTTTTCCTGCGCATTTGGGAGAATCGGGGTGCGAATCCCCGGCTGTACCAGTAACCGTAATTCCTCTTGGCTCGGGATGCTCGCGTCGCAGATCGGACGACGTGCCCGAGCCGTTAAGGTTAAGTCGGATCGCCTCCCATCTTGCATGCGGCTGCGGCGTATGCCGCCGGTGTGCATAGGGCTCTGGAGGGAAGGGGGACCCCGATGGGGGAACTCGAGCGCAGCATGCGCGATGACGTGGGGCAGCCTCAAGGCAACGCTCCAAGTACAGACAATGGGGGACAAATGGATATGTTTGAGGACGAGCGCGAGCGCGCCTCGTTGCATCGCCGTGGCGCGATTGCACGCGGTGTAGCTAAGCGCGGCCTGGTGGCATTCCTGGCCTTCGCGATGGCCTTTGGCACCACGCCGGCTCAGCTGTGGGCCGAGGGCGCCGAGGGCATTGCCGAGGCTGTGGCTCAGGCTGCGACGCCGGACGAGGGTGCAGCGCTTGCGGGCGGTGCCGCCGAGCAGAGCGGCGCCGAGGTTTCAGATTCTGGGAGCACGCCCGCAGCTAGTGCCGCCACAACAGGGGCGGCAGCTGGCGACGAAGGCTCGGCGACGGGGGAGAACCCTGCCGCGAGTGAGCAGTCTTCGACGGTAGCCGCTGACCAAGCAAGATCTGCCGCCGCGGCTGCCGTCCAGACGGAGAGCCCGACAGAAACCGGCGATGTCGCCAAGAAGCAAGTCGAGGTCTCGTTCTCGATTATCGGCACCGATGCCGACGGCAAGGCTCAGACCTGGGTGGCGCCTACGCAGCTCAAGCTCGACGAGGGCGCGACGGCTGCGGATGCCTTTATTAAGCTGCAGGAGAAGACGGGCTTCAAGGCGGACTACGATCCGAACACGGCATACGGGTTCTACCTCAAAAGCATCACATCCCCGAGCGATGGCCGCACGCTTGCCTACGATCCGACGACTTATGCCTTCTGGCAGCTGTTCGTCGATGGCGCGTCTTCCTCGGTTGGCGCGAGCAGCGTCAAGCTCACCCAGGGGCAGAAGATTGAGTTTGCCTATACGGCTGGTAGCGCGTCCCCTGTCGTTAAGGACCAACTTGCTGCGAATGTGACCGTCATTGGTCGCGATGCCCAGGGCAAGACTCAGACTTGGGTCGATAACGCGCAGTATGTGGTGACGTCCGGCTCGAGCGCACTTGACCTTACGAAGGTCGCGCTCGAGGCGAATGGCATCGACGCCGTTGCTGCGGGCGCCTTCATTCTGAGCCTTAAGTACAACGGCGTTGAGCTGGGTACGCCGTTCGATTATTCGACCTGTTGGCAGCTGTTCATCAACGGCAAGTCGAGTGACTATACGGCGGACAATGTCACCATCCATGCCGGCGATACCGTTACGTGGTTCTACGGTGGCTGGGGCGACCAGCTGCCCTCCGATTCTGTCCATGCTTCTGTTCAGATACTTGGTAAGGACAAGGACGGCAAACAGCAGGTTTGGGCCTCGACGGGCCAGACGAGCCTCAAGGCAGGATCCACTGCTAGGGATCTGTTGGAGCAGACTGGTCTTGAACTCAAAGCTACAGAAGAGTCTTGGGGCTGGTACCTCAGGGGCATTACCTCGCCGCTTGATGGTGAGACCTATTGTGGCTCTGATGCTGCGACCAATAGCTATTGGCGCTTCTACGTAAAGGGCAAGTCCGACATAAAGTACAAGTTCGCCGACGTTGGCGCCGGTGCCTACAAGCTCCATGAGGGTGACGCCGTCACCTTTATGTATGCTGGCGACAGCGATGCCCTTCCTGGCCAGGTTCTTGGGTCTGTCGATGTTATCGGTCCCGATGTCAACGGCAACAATACTCGCTGGGGCTCGGCAAGCAATGTTTCCCTGCCCGAAGGCTCTACGGCCCAGGACCTTATTGAGACGGTTCTGAAGGCGAAGGGCATTGATTACAAAGCCTCCCAGAGTGGTGCATGCTGGCGCCTCAATTCCATCAACTCGCCGTTCGAAGACAAGGCGTACGGCAATGATGGTGCGACCAATAAATGCTGGCATCTGTATATCAATGGAGAGGCCTCCTCTCGCTGCGCCAACCAGGTCACGCTCAAGAGCGACGACAAGGTTACGTTTGCCTATACGACCAAAGACTCGCCCATGCCCGATCCTGACAAGATTGTCGTGGACCCGAGTGCGACGACTCCTGGTTGGGATGCCGAGTGGGCCGGCTACGGCAACAGCGGCAACGGTTCGACCGTAACGGATGCCAAGACGCCTGCGCAGGCCGCCGGTCTTAAGTGGGCCTTCGATTGGAAGGCCGAGTCTGGCCAGCAGTATGCCAACTGCAGCGAGCCTGTCATCGCTAACGGCTTTGTGTACATCGCGACCGAGAACGAGCTCATTAAGATCGATTCGTCCACGGGCAAAAAGGTGGCCTCTGCGCCGCTTGCCTCCAAGGTGAGCTATACCTCTCGTCCGATCTATACCAATGGCCTTATTATCGTTCCGCTCAACGGCGGTGCGGTCCAGGCGATTACTGCAGACAAGCTGATCTGCAAGTGGCTGACGCCTGGTTTGACGGACTTGACGCAGAGCTCCTGCACCGTCGTTTCGGACGGCGAGTACGTCTATGTGGGCTCGGTCGATATTTCGTATGACGAGAATTACAACGCGACCTACGGCAACGGCTCCTTTGTGCGCATTAAGATTGCCACGGGCGAAGTTTCTTGGCAGAACATCGACCCTGCCGAGGGCTATTACTGGACTGGTGCGGCTTTGACGGATAAGTATGCCATCGTTCCTACGAGCGCGGGTACGCTTAAGTGCATTGATAAGACGACGGGCGATGTCGTTTCGACCATGAAACTCGGCGCTCTCGCGAACGCCGACTGTGTCGCCGATCCGTCCAATGGTTCGACCTTCTATCAGATGACGCACGATGGAAAGCTCCATGTGATTTCGCTTTCGGCGAAGGGCGTACTGAGCGAGCAGAAGACGGTCGACCTGGGTCTTACGAATAACATGAGCGCACCGGCGGTGGCTGGCGAAAACTTGGTTGTCGGCGGACAGACGGCTACTGGCTCTGCTCTGGCTTTCTATAATCTGAAGACCGGTAAGACCACGATGGTCACCGCTGCTGACGGTAAAGAACTGCCGACCGGATTTAACGGTATTGCTGCTACTCCGCTGGTGAGTGTTCAGGGCGGCAAGACCTATGTGTACTTCACCGTTAACAGCGCGGATAGCAAGGATTACGTCAACTACTCTGCTGGTGGTGGCGTGTATCGCTATACGCTCGGCGACGCAGAGGCGACGCAGATTTATGATGCGGCTGGCCATTACCAATACTGTGACTCTCCGATCATTGCCGATGCTTCTGGCAACCTCTACTACATCAATGATTCGGGCACGCTGTTCAAGCTCGGGGCTGTTGAGTCTTGGACGGTTGCCTTTAATTCCAACGGCGGGTCTGCTTGCGACACTAAGTTTGTGGCTACGGCCGACGGCAAGCTGGTCAAGCCGGCCGATCCGACGCGCGATGGCTACACTTTTGGCGGTTGGTTCACCGATGAGGCTTGCACGCAGGCGTATGACTTCAGTACGCCGGTGACGGCCGATCTGACGCTGTATGCCAAGTGGACCAAGAATGCCGTTAACCCTGGCGGCAATGGCGGTTCTGGCACTAATGGTGGCAACGGTGGCGCTGGCAACGGTTCTGTTACTGGTGCCGGCACTGGTTCCGGCTCTAAGGGCCAGCAGGCCGGCGGCGCTATCGCCCCGGGTCATAAGCCGACGACCAAGACGACGGTGTCGACCAAGACCGAGACCAAGGACAACAAGTCCGACAAGAAGGACACCGATAAGTCCGATAAGAAGGACGAGAAGAAGTCTGACAAGAAGGACAGCAAGTCCGACAAGAAGTCCGATTCCAAGTCCGATACGGGTGCTGCTTCCACGACCACTGCTAAGAAGTCCTCTAGTGCCTCCGAGCAGGAGGCTGGCACCAACCCGCTCGCCATTGTTGGCGTTGCCGCTGGCGTCATCGGTCTCGCCATCGTCGGCGTGTTCGTGTTCACCAAACGTCGGTAGGTGAGGGCTGTGTCCAATAAATCCAAGGACGCTGACCCCAAGCAACCAGATTCCTCGTTCATTCAGTTCGACGATGCAAAGCAAAAGGACGCCGCTTCGGCGGCGTCCGCCCCTCGCCGCAAGGCGCTCCTCGGCGTTCTGACTGCCGCGTGCACCATTCTGATCGTCGTCTCGCTGGGTTTCGTCCATCCTTCCGCAAGCGGTGCCTGGTCCATCGACTGGATCGTTCAGACCGTGACGGGGGAGAGCGTCGTCACCAAGGACACCAAGGTGTCTGGCTCGACTACGACTTCGGGCGAGGCCAGTTCCAAGGATTCCAAGTCATCGAATGACGAAAAAGATGAGTCCAAGCATTCTGATGAGTCCAAGTCCAAGGACGATTCCGAGTCTTCAAACAAGGAATCGGACAAGAACTCGGATAGCAGGAAGTCCGAGGACCAGGACGGCAAGAAGTCTGGTGACAAATCCGCTGCCCAAAATACGGGAGCCGGTGATACTTCCAATGCGTCTGGCGGTGCTTCTTCGGGCGGTGGCCAGTCGTCTGATGGAGCCTCATCCTCTAATGGAGGAAACGCCTCCTCGGGCGGCCAGAGCGGCTCGCAGGAGTCCAGCTACGTAACAGTGACGGTTTCGGTCACATCGAGCGCCGTGGGCAATCCTGTGTCTTCTGGTGGCACCTTTACCTTTAACGAAGGCGCTACCGTCTACGATGCCCTGTGCGCGCTGGGCCTTTCTGTCAACGCACATGGCTCGTCGTACGGCACGTATGTCTCCGCGATTGGTGGTTTGGCCGAGAAACAGTACGGCGGTACGAGCGGCTGGATGTACTCCGTCAACGGCACAACGCCCATGACGGCCTGCAGCAACTACGTTCTCTCCAACGGCGACAACGTGGTCTGGTATTACGTTACAGGCTAGAGGCCTCGACATAGCGCGCCAGACGGGCGGTTCGGACAAACATCCGGGCCGCCCGTTTTTCATGCGAATGGGATTGGGTCGCCGGGTCTCTCGGCAAACAAAAAACCGGTTGGAACGAGAATTCCAACCGGTTATACCTTTAAGCAAATGTCGAACAAACTACGACCGTGCGCCCTCGAGGAAGAAGCGGCGGCTGAAGTAGTTGTACCAGGTGACGAGGAACGTGGCGATGGCCTTCATGGCTTGGTAGCCGATGCTCAAAAACGTGACGCCCACAAACATGTACAGGTCGTTGAGGCCCAGACCGATCACCGACAGGATGGTGAAGATCGTGAACTCGCGCTTGCGGCTCATGCCCTCGCGATGGTCGAACACGTACTTCATGCTGAGCCAGTAGTTGACCACGACGGACGTGATGAACGAAACCGTGGTGCTCATCAAAAAGTCGAGGTGAAACAGCTCGACGAGCGCAATGAGCATACCCCAGTCGATGCCAAAGGAGATAAGACCCACGACGGCGAACTTGAGGAACTGCTTGGTATGAGGTTGTGCCAGTGCCTTGCGCACGTAATCACATCCAATGCGTTGGTGAATCGAGCAGAGGATACTTTAGAGCTTTTGCAAGGGAAACGTAAGGTCTTTGCCAAGAACTATACGAACTCGCCAAATTTTCAAGAGCTAATCCGCAAACGTTGAAAATTTGCCCGTAAACGAGCAAAGTCCACGAACAACACAGCGCTCGACGCGCGTCATCCGTGGGCATCGCAAAGCTGTAAGGTTGCGAGTTACTTGGTCTCGTCGCCTTCCAGGAAGATCTTGCGCGTTACAAAGTTGTAGACCATGACAAGCGCGGTGGCGCAGATCTTGGCGATATTGGCCTCGAATCCCAGGCCGGCGTTGAGTGTCAACACGATACCGTCGTTGAGTGCCAGGCCGATCACGGACAGCACGACAAAGATAATGAACTCGCGGCGGCGGCTCATGCCCTCCTTGTGTGCAAACACGTACTTCATGCTGGCGAGGTAGTTAAAGATGAGCGAGACGATAAAGCCGCTGGTGTTGGCGATTAGGATGTTGAGGCCCAGACCGTAGTGGAGCAGATTCATAATGCCAAAGTCGATGACCGTGGCAATGACGCCGACGACGCCAAACTTCATGATCTGCGCAAGGAGCTTTTGCATGGTACCTGCCTTAGGGTGGCGCCGGGACGCCGTGGGGATGACAAACTCAGCAAGTTTAGCCAATCCCCACGGGTGGAGCTAGGCGCGCTCCTCGATAGCACCGTTTCTATATGCATCGAGCAGCTGGCGCAGGTCCTGGATTTGGCTGCGAATCTTGGCGCCGGTATCGGTATCGCTGACCATGCGGCGGCGGTCGGCCTCGTCAAAGCGGTTGGTCTCGCTCTCGATATCCACGTTGCGCGTGAGCGCTTCGGCAACCGTGGTAAAGGCTTGGTGCGACTTAAGGCGACATCCGCGTGAGCTCGAGATAAGCGTGTAGCCGGCGATGCCCGTCTTGGGATGGTAGGCGCGGCAGAAGCCGCCATCGATGACCAGCAGCTTGCCCTCGGCTCGGATGGGCTGCTCGCCCTTGGTGGTTTTAACGGGCGTGTGGCCGTTGATGATGTGACCGGTCGGTGAACATGCCATGGGCGCGACGCCAAACTCGCGCATGATGTCGTCGCAGACCGAGGGCGACTTGGTAAGTGTAAAGTACGGGTCCATCGGCTCGACCCAGGTGCTCGTATCGGCGATATAGGCGCGCTCAAAGGTACGCACCAGGCGTCCGCTGGCGGGTGAGTTAAAGCCAATCCACAGGTACCACATCCAGTCGAGGGCGTCGCGGTCGCCCACGCGCCAGGCGCGGCGGGCGATGTGGTCGCAAAAATCGAGATAATCGCGGCCAGCGTGCCAGGTGCCCAGGCAGTTCATGCTGCTAAAGGTGCCGTCTTCGTTGAGCGGCACGCAGCCATGGAACAGCAGGTTGCCGTTGGCGACCTTGTACATCGAGCCGTGGGAATAGAGGAAATCGATATGGCGATGTAGATGATCGGCGGTGACAAACTCGGACACGAGCTTGTTGATGATGTGCTGCTCCTCGGGCGTGAGCGTATAGGGGTCCGCCGGGTCGACGGTGGGGAAGTCGTTGGTCGTGAGTGGCCACACGCTGCCGTCGGCGAGCGTGACAGCGCCGGTGTCGTGATCGATCTTGTCGAGTAACAGGCGGTCGGTCATATCGAACTCGGGGTGGCGCTGGATAATCTGGCCCTCGAGTTTAAAGAGCAAGACGTTGATGGCCTTGATCAGCGGGGTGATGGACTCACCGGCGGTGTAGGTGGCATCGGCAAAGGCGACAAGCTCACGTAGCGAGATGCCGTAGTCGTTCTCGAGGATCTCGTAGTTGTCGTAGCGCAGGTTGTTGCGCAGCACCGTGGCGATGCAGGCGGGCTCGCCGGCCGCGGCGCCCATCCACAGCAGGTCGTGGTTGCCCCACTGGATGTCGAGCGAATGGTAGGTGAGCAGGCGGTCCATAATCTTGGCAGCGCCGCCGCCACGGTCGAAGATGTCGCCCACCAAATGAAGGTGGTCGACGGCCAGGCGCTTGATGAGCGAGGCGAGCGACTCGATAAAGTCGTCGGCGCTGGCGGTCTCTAGGATGGACTCCACGATGCGCTCGTGATAGCGCACACGATAATTGTTCTCGTCCGGATGCGTGTGCAGCAGCTCGTCGATGATGTAGGCGTAATCGCGCGGGATGGCCTTACGCACCTTGGAGCGTGTATAGCGGCTCGAAAGTGAGCGGGCAACCACAATGAGTTGGTCGAGCATGGTCTTGTACCAGGTGGGGGAGTCCTCGTGCTGGCTGCGGACCAGCTCGATCTTCTCGCGCGGGTAGTAGATGAGCGTGCACAGCTCGCCCTTTTCGTCAAAGGTGAGCGTGTCGCCAAAAATCTCGTCGACATGTTCGCGCACGACGCCCGAACAGTTGTTGAGGATGTGCATAAAGGCTTCGTACTCGCCGTGCACGTCGCTCATAAAATGCTCGGTGCCTTTGGGCAGGTTGAGAATGGCCGAGAGATTGATGATCTCGGTAAACGCGGATTGCTCGGTGGGAAATTGTCTCGACAGCAGACGCAGATACTTGAAGTCTTGCGGATTGCGATC
Source organism: uncultured Collinsella sp. (assembly GCA_958415665.1). GTDB lineage: Bacteria > Actinomycetota > Coriobacteriia > Coriobacteriales > Coriobacteriaceae > Collinsella. The sequence continues at coordinate 24,685 of CATYZK010000016.1, forward strand.
GAATGCGACCATGAAACACCTTCCGATATGGTTGGTAAAACTGATAAAACAGCGTCAAGCGTTTACCAGTATGCGCCGGCTTTGTTTCGATTTTGCGCCGGCGGCTGAATTGTCGGCTGAACGGTTTGGTAAATCGATTTAGTTGAGGTAGATATGGCGGTTGAGTGGAGACGAAGCGGGTGATTTTGCCCACGTTGGTCCATGGCGGGGATGGGGATGTTCATGATAAAGATATTGGATGCAAATGGTTCACATTGGTAAATAGCGGACATTTGTATTGTATTTAGGCTTGCTGTGCGATAATTTGCGCAGCAATACTTAAGGAGCCTCATATGAGTGATTTTGTCCTGACCTGTGAATCCGGCGCCGATCGAACCCGTGAGTTCTTTGCGTCGCGCAATATCCCTGTCGTGTGTTTTCATTACGAGATCGACGATGTTGTCTATACGGACGATCTGTATCAGTCGATTACGCCGGACGAGTTTTTTGCCCAGATTGCCGCGGGCGCCATGCCCAAGACGTCTCAGGTGAGCGTGGGTGAGTACGAGGAGTTTTGGGAGCCGTTTGTTGCCGAGGGTAAAGACGTGCTGCACCTGGCGTTGTCGTCGGGTATTTCGGGCACGTATGGATCGGCCTGCGTTGCGGCGCAGATGCTCGCGGATCGCTATCCCCAGGGCGGCAAGGTGCGTGTCATCGATTCGCTGGCGGCGTCTTCGGGCTTTGGCCTGCTGGCGGAATGTGCCGCCGACGTTCGCGATAGCGGAGCTTCGCTCGACGAGACGGCCGCTTGGATTGAGGAGCATAAACTCAACCTTCACCACTGGTTCTTCTCGACCGATCTGTCGAGCTACCTGCGCGGCGGTCGCATTTCGGCTGCGAGCGCGATCATCGGCACGGCGCTTAAGATTTGCCCGCTTATGACGGTCGATTGCGAAGGTGGACTGTCGCCACGTGAGAAGATTCGCACTAAGAAGCGCGCGATTTCCGAGATGGCTAAGACCATGATGGCACACGTGCAGGACGGTGCGGATTATTCGGGTAAGTGCATCATGTCGCACTCGGCGTGCCGCGAGGATGCCGAGGCCGTTGCGGCGCTGATTGAGGAACAGGTTCCGCAGCTCAAAGGCAAGATTGAGATCAACAATATCGGTACTCTGATCGGTTCGCATACCGGACCTGGTACGGTGGCGCTCTTCTTTATGGGCGACAAGCGCGTGGATTAACGTTCGTGGGCTGGATGACAGTTTTAACGGCTGCGCCTGTCCCTCCTGACATTCGATAACAGAAACGGCCCGCCTCATGTTTGTGGGGCGGGCCTTGCTGTTGCGGTTAGCGTTTCTTTCCGCGGAAGAAGAAGCCGTGCAGCGAGGGCTTGAGTCCACGGTTGGCGCGACGCTCCTCGATATGATCGTGGATCGAAGCGACGCGCTCGATGACTTCGTCGGGAATCGGCACATCGGGATTCATGTTCTCGACCTGGCTGACCTCGGCGGCGGCGACCTGGTCGATAATGGGCACATCGTCGCGCGAGATGACAGGCGTGGCGTCTTCTTTCATCTTGCGGTAGCGCTGCATCATGTCGGTCTGCAGCTGCTGGGCCGAAGGCGGTGTCCAGATGATGGCGTTGGCGCCGGCGGCGATGGTCTCGCGGATGCTCTCGGGTGTTTTGCCGCCCGGTGCGATAAGCGGCAGGTTGGGATAGTGCTCGCGCAGTTCACGCAGGACCTGCGGCGTGTTCTTGCCGGCCGCGATGTTGAGGATCTTGGCTCCGGCACGCACCTTGGCGTGAGCATCGTCGTCGCAGCGAACGACCGTGGCGATGACGGGGATGTCGGCGATGTTGGTGATGTGCTCGACCATCTCGGCGGTGGCGGGGGAGTTGACCACGCAGCCCGCCGCGCCCTGCATCTCGGAGACGGCTGCCATCTGTACGGAGCGCTTACCGGTCGTAGTTCCGCCGCCCACGCCTACAAAGACCGGGCACTCGGCAACGGTCAACAACGCCTGCGTAATGGCAGGCTGCGGCGTGAAGGGGTAAACGGCAAAGACGGCATCGGCGTTGGAGTTGCGGATGACCGCGACGTCGGTGGTGTAGATAAGCGACTTGATGCGACGACCGAAGAGCGTAAAGCCGCTGGCCTCCTCGATCTCGTCGGGCATGCGGAGGGCCGCCTTTCGCAAACGCCCGTCGATGGGCAGCGGCTCCATGGGGAGCAGTCCGTTGGGGGTCACGGCTACCTGGGGCTCGGTGAACTCGTCTGCGAGCTCGACCTCAGAAAAATCGACCGAGGCGACGATGTCCTCGTGAACCTCGGCGGGAACATCGATGGGGGCTTGGTCGTTTGGCGCGGCAGGCGTATCAAAGGAGCTGGTGCCGACAAAGGCGTCGACGCGCTCGTTTAGGTCGTTGAGGGTATCCATGGACGCTCGATTCTATGCGATGGTGGCCGGCAGGGTGCCGGCAGCGTTGTGCTTGCTAAATCGTTTGACGAGTTGATTTTTCCCCGGCGCGCCATTCGTTAGACCGATGGGCCGGCGAACGTGAAGGAGCTGTGGTGGCGGGTATTGAGGTGCTATCTTGAATGTCCCGTTTAAAAGAGAGGTGACGCGGAATGGAATTCACAGCAATGTTGGGCTCGATTGGCCTGTGTGTGGGCGCAATCGTAGCCGCCGCGGTCATCTACTTTGTGGTTACGGCCATTAAAGGCAAAAGGGCCGAGCGCAAGGAACGCGAGGCACTTAAGCAGCACCGTGACCAGCAGGACAAGCGCGCACAGAGATAGCTTGTTGAGTTTTGAATCCGTGCGCTAGCTGCGTTTTCGGATCAGGGCGATGTAGAAGCCCTCAAAGTCGCGGCTGGGCGGAATGGTCAGCGTGCCGGGCATACCGTTGGCGACGGATGAGACGTGGCCGGCGGCGATGGCCTCGGTGAGGGCGTTGCTCTCGACGTGTGGCTCTTCGCCAGCTTCCTGGGCGCGGCGCTTTTCACTTTCGCTCGGCGTGCCATCGAGGGGGATAAGCTCGCAGTCCATGTGCTTGTCGAGGGCCTCTTGCAAGGCGTCCTCGTTTTCCTGCGGCATAATCGAACAAGTGGAATAGACGAGCGCGCCGCCCGGTTTGAGGGCTCCCATGGCGCGGTCCAGAAGTGCTCGCTGCGAGCGGGCGCACTTGCAAAGCAGCTGCTCGGTGAGGCCGCGCAGACTCTTCTCGTTGCCGCTAATGACGGTGCCCGTGCCGGTGCAGGGAGCGTCGAGCAGGATACGGTCAAAGCGGAAGAACTCGTCGAGCTCGCGTGCGTCGATGCGCATGACGGGCACGTTTTTTGCGCCTTGGCGGTGGAGGTTGGCTTCGAGCTTCTCGGCGCGGGGAATGTTCATCTCGCAGGCCGTGAGATGAGCCTGGCCCTGGGTGAGGGCGGCGATCTGCGTCGTCTTGCCGCCAGGGGCTGCGCACATGTCCAGGATGTCCTCGCCGGCCTGGGCGCCCAGGACCAACGGTGGCATCATGGACGACAGGCTCTGCAGGTAGATCTTGCCGTCGCGGTAGATGTCGAGATCCCACAGGTCGGAGACCTGAGCCTCGGGCAGGATGAAGGCGTCCGGATACCAGGTAACGGTTTGGTGCGCGATGCCGGCCTCGTCGAGTGCGGCGGCGATGTCCTCGGCGGTCGCCTTGAGCGTGTTGGCGCGCAGCGTGACCGGGCGTGTGACAGCGGCGCCGAAGCCCTCGATCATGAGCTCGGCATCGGCGGGGGCATAGGCGCCGGCGACCGTGTCGACCATAAAGCGCGGCAGGTCGGCGGCGGAGTGTTGGGCGGCAAGCTGGTCGGAAAGCTCGGTAGCAGCAAACTGCCTGAGCTTGAGCTCGGCCTTGACCTGCTTTTTCTGCTTACGACGACGCGGCTTGGACATCCGTCTTTCCTTCCTATCTCACTGAAAGTAGTCAATTTGGGACGGGGCTTTTTTGACTACTTTTGACGCAAATCAACCAAAGCTCATGCGATGGCGGAAAGGTAGTCAAAATAGCCCCGTCCCAAATTGACTACTTTCCGAGCGCACCGCTGCTAGCGTGCTTTAGTACTGGCTCTCGTGCTTGCTGAAGAAGTCGAAGCGCGGGGGCAGCGGCTTCACGCGGTGCTCGCCGGGCTTCTCGCCCAGGCTCTCCACAAACTCGTCTGTGGAGGCGAAGATGTTATCCCAGCTAAAGAAGGCGACCGGATCGACGTCGAAGTACTCGCAGATGAGCTCGCAGCCGGCCGGGACAATGCCGTGCATGAGCACGGTCGCCACACGCAGCTCGGTAAAGGCGTCGACGAGGGCCTGCGTCATGGCGGCGTTGGCTGGCTCGCCCTCGAGCTTGTTGGCGGCCTTGGAGGCGTCGCTCCAGCGCTTGTTGGCGGCACGCAGGTAGTCGTCGCACACGGCGAGCGCGCGGTGCGTCTCGAACTTGTACATGGCCTGCTCAAAGGCAAGGGCGGCCTGCTCGGCAGCCTCGACCACGGCGGCAGAGGCGGCGCCGGCGGGAATGCAGCCGTTGCGATAGGGGCTCTCGTCGCCCTCCTTGACGGCGACGCCGTAGAAGCAGCTGCGGGCCAGGCGGTTGAACACACCGGTCAAAAGGGCGCTCTCCTTAAGGGCGGGATCGATGACGCGTTTGTCGTCGCAGGCGCGCACCTCGTTGCCGTCCTTGTCCTTGCCGGTCACGCGGGTGTCGTATGCCTTGGGGCTAAAGCTCACTGGCTTCTCGGACAGGCCGAGCGACAGCCAGTGCGCGCGCATCTGCTCGCAGGTGTAGTGGTTGAGCAGGTCGTCTGCCGGCGGGGGAGGCGTCTGCGAGGACGAGCTGGCCTTTTTGCCCATGTAGAGCAGGTGGTAGCAGGCGCTGACGGTGCTCTGCGTGAGGTCCCAGCCCAGGGCCTCCCACATGGCGGTCTGCGCGATGCAGTAGAAGTAGATGTTGTCCTGGCCGATGAACTGGTAGATCTGAGCGTCGTCAGAGCACCACCAGTCGCGCCAGTCGAGCGAGCTGTGCTGGTAGGTGGGTGCGGGTACCTGTGTGGAATCGGCGGAGGGCTCGCCCATGAGGGCGGCGTCCTGGGCGGCGACGCCCTCGGTTACGCCGGCGGCCTTGGCATCGCGTGCGAGCACGGTGCGCGTATAGCTGATGGGCGCCCACAGGCTCTCGGGCCAGCACCAGCAGGTGACGTTGTTCACGCCGTCGACCTCGGGCACCGGAACGCCCCAGTCGATGTTACCGGTGATGCGGAAGGGCACGAGCGCCTTGCCGCTGCGGAAGCGCACGCCGCCGTTGGCGAGCACCGCGTGGGCGTCGTCGCGCTCCTTCCAGCTGGGGAAGGTGACGGTAAAGCTGCTCTTGTTGCCCTCGGGCTCCAGCACGGTGTGCTCGGGCAGCTGGTCCTCGACGGCGTCGAAGGCCTCGCGGAACTTGTTCTGAATATAGAGTTGTGCCGGCAGCAGCCACTCCTCCATGGTCTTGGAGACCACGGAGCGAACCTGCGGGTTCTGGGCGAGCTTGGCGGTGTAGGTCTTCATAAAGTCGAGGTAGGCCGGCAGGTCGAAGTAGAGGTTGTCGACCGGGCGCAGCTCGGGCACCTCGCCGGTGAGCTGGCTCTTGGGCGCGATAAGCTCCTCGGGCTCAAACTGGTGGCCCAGATCGCACTCGTCGGCATAAGCCTTCTCGGACTTGCAACCTTGGATAGGGCAGCGGCCGATCACCTGGCGGCCGTTGAGGAACGTGCCGGCCTTGGCGTCGTAGAACTGCAGCGTGGAGCGCTTGGAGATGGTGCCCTGCTCGTGCAGGCGCTCGATAATCTCGGCGGTCACCTCGTTGTGGATCTGAGCCGCCGGCTCAAGGCCCGAGCCGCCGTAGATGTCGCAGCTGATGTTGTAGTTGTTGAGGGTCGCGGCCTGGCGGGAGTGATTGGACTCGACATATTCGCCGATGGACTTGTCGTAGCCCTCGTTCTCCTTGAGCTTGCGGTAGCTCTCCATGATGGGCGAGCCGTAGCAGTCAGTGCCCGAGGTGAAGATGACGTTCTCGCGGCCCAGACGGTCGCGCAGGAAGCGGGCGAAGAAGTCGGCCGGGACAAAGACGCCGCCAACGTGGCCAAAGTGAAGGCCCTTGTTGCCGTAGGGCTCGCCGGCGGTAACGATGGCGCGGCGCGGCCAGTTGGGACGGTCGTTCATGGAGTATTTGGATGCCATGGGACTCCTTCGCATATGGTGAGAGCGCGGCCGGGCGCGGGGCCTGGCGACGCGGTGGTCAATTCGTGCATATCGTTCGACATTATCGCACATGCGGACGGGTACGTGGCAGGGGCGCTATCCTAAGATGCTATGAATGAGATTTCCAACATACATGCGTTTGAAGACGAGGATTTTCTGCACGCTTGCTTTGTGTGGGGGATGGCAGTGCTTGGCGCATTTGCCATGTGCCTGGTGCCGGTGTTTATGCTGCTGGGCGGGCCCGCGGACCTGGATGCGGCCGACGCGGGCGGCTGGATGGCCGTCTTGGGCTGGATAGTCGGCTTGGCGGTCGTCTCTGCTACGTCGTTTGGTGTCCATGAGCTGGTGCATGCGGTGCTATTTAAAGTGCTGGCGCCTGCGGACGCGCGTGTGACCTTTGGGGCGAACCGCGAGACGGCGATGATTTATGCTTGCGCCGAGGGCGTGGTGTATTCGCGTGCGCGGTATATGGCGATTTGCCTGGCGCCGACGGTTGTTTTGACGGCGGCGTTTGCCTTGGGCTTTGCGTTTTCGGGCTATCCGCTGCTGTGTTACCTGGCTGCTGGTCTGCACCTGTCGGGCTGTGTGGGCGACTGGTATTACGTGCGAACCATTCTGCGCGACCGCTGTATCGTCGCCTGCGAGGACACGTCCTTTGGCGTTCGCTTTTTTGGGTGAGGAGATGTTGATGAAGCCGTTGCTGCTGCATGCTTGCTGTGCGCCGTGCTCGCTTGAGCCGGTCCGTCTGCTGCGCGAGGAAGGGTTTGAGCCCACGATTTGCTGGACCAACCCCAATATTCAACCGCGCGATGAATGGCAGCGGCGCTTGGACGAGCTGCGCCGGTGGTGTGCTGATGGCGACATCGAGCTTATCGAGGCAGGCGAGGACCGCGAGCGCTGGGAGGCCGGTGTGGCCCCGTTGGGCGCCGATCGACCCCGTCGCTGTCGTGCGTGCTATGCCCTGCGTCTGGCCGAGGCATGCCGTGTGGCCCAGGATCGCGGGTTCGAATATGTGGGTACGACGCTCGCCGTCTCGCCGTATCAGCTGTTCGAGACCTGTAATGACGTGCTTGAGCGCTTGGCAGCGGCACATGGGCTCACCCCGGTCATTCGCGATTTTCGCCCGTATTACCCCGAGGCCACGCGTCGTTCGCGCGAGCTTGGCATGTATCGGCAGAACTACTGTGGTTGCCGCTTCTCGGCTGTCGAGGCGGCCATGGACCGCGCCCGCATCCGCGACGAGCGTAAAGCCGCCAAAAAGTAGTTCATTTGGGACGTTAGCCTGCTAGGATGTAGAGCGGACTTTAGCTATATAAGGAGAATCCGACGTGTCTATGCGTACCGATGATTTTGACTATAACCTTCCTGAGGAACTGATTGCCCAGGCTCCTGCCGAGCCGCGTGACTCCTGCCGCCTGCTGGTGGTGGATCGCAAAGGCTCCCAGGCAGGAACGCCGCTGGAGCATGGCGGCACCGTCGAGCACCGCATCTTCCGCGACATCATCGACTATATCGAGCCGGGCGATGTGCTCGTCATCAACCAGACGCGCGTGATGCCGGCCCGCCTGATCGGTCGCAAGTCGGGCTCGGGTGGCGTGGTCGAGACGCTGCTGCTCAAGCGCCGCGAGGATGTTGACCCACTGGGTCACGTTTGGGAGTGCCTGGTCAAGCCGGGCAAGCGCCTAAAGCCCGGTGCTCAGATTGAGTATCGCGCCGGTGGCGCACATGCGCCCGAGGGCGCGCCCGTGGTGTTGACAGCTGAGGTCATCGACTTTGTCACCGATAGCCGCGGTGGCCGCCTGGTGCGCTTTGAGCCGGCCGGTTGCAATGCCGCCGGCGACCCGCGCACGCTCGACGAGGCCATCCATGCTGCCGGTCACGTGCCGCTGCCGCCCTACATTACCGATTACGAGGGCGACCCCGAGAAGTACCAGACCGTGTACGCCATGAAGGAGGAGCATTCGGCCGCTGCTCCCACGGCGGGCCTGCACTTCACGCCCGAGCTCATGGCCGCTATTGAGGCCAAGGGTGCGAAGTTTGCCGCCGTCGAGCTCGAGGTCGGCATCGATACCTTCCGTTTGGTGGAGGAGGATGACCCCACGCAGCACGTGATGCACACCGAGCGCTACCACGTGTCGCAGGAGGTGGTCGATGCCGTGCATAAGGCGAAGGCCGAGGGGCATCGCGTGATCGCCGTTGGTACCACCGCGGTGCGCTCACTCGAGAGCGCGTTTGACGCGGACGCGCCGGTGTCCGATCCGGCCGTGACGGCGCGCTATTTTGAGGGTCGTGAGGACGGCGCCGACACGCTCGGCCGCGGTGACCTCGTGGTGCGCGAGAACGCGACGACGCAGCTCTACCTCATGCCTGGCTCGACCTATCACGTGGTCGACGCGCTGATCACGAACTTCCACGTGCCGCGCTCTACGCTCATGATGCTCGTGAGCGCGTTTGCCACCCGCGACCAGATCATGGATGCCTACGCCGCCGCCATCGAGGAGCGCTACCGCTTCTTCAGCTTTGGCGACGCCATGCTCATTTTGTAGGTTACGGCGTTTTACAAACGCCGTAACCGGTCGACGCTGCAAACGCCCCTAAGCGGCAATCGGGGGTTCCGCCGTTCTACCGAACGGCGGACCGGTCGACGCTGCGCGGGCCGCATTTGGACAATCTGACGTTCGACTTCAAGGGCGCGACCAGAAGGTCAGCGCCCTTTCGTTTCACGTCACCTTGTCTCAAATGCGACCCGCTCGCTGTCGTTGCCAAAACATTGGCGTCGCCGTTGTTGGCACCTGGGGACGTTCCTTTTGTGCCGGCACCTGGGGACACTTCTTATGTCAAGAGATTGGTGCAAGAGGGATAGGTTGCCTTGCGCCGATTTAAATAAGTTGCGGTGAGATAGTTCTTGAATTGGCCTTTTTGAGGGCTAAACAGGAACTATCTCACCGCAACTGCGTTGGGTTGTTTTTGGCAACCGGCTTACTTGCTCGCGAACAACCAGATTGCGATGATCACCAGGATTGCGGCGATGATGCAGACGATGGCTCCGGTGAATTTGACGCGTGAGTCGCGGGTTCGCTTGCGCACGTCGTCTTCGGCGGCCTCGAGTTGGGCAACTTCGCGCTCGGTCTCGGTATGCTCGACCTTGTCGCGTGCCAAGGACCCGGCGAGCGATTCGGTGATCTCGGGATGGTCGTGCACCTCGGTCGCCTGCTCGATAATCGACTGCGCATGCGCGGCATCTGCTCGGGCGTTTGCGATGGCCTGCTCTTGCTCGCGGCGTGCCTTGTCCTGCGTGGCGATCTTTTCGCGCAGCTCGCGCTGGCGCGTCGCGGCGGCAGTTTTTGCGGACTGCAGCTCGTCGCGCGCGGCATCTGCCTCGGCCGTTACGGCCTGGTGTGCGCGTTTAGCGTCGGCGATGGGGGCCTGTGCCTGCTCGACGGCCTGCTCGGCGGCGGCAAGTGAATGCTCAAGATCGGCGGTCACGCGCGGAATGTCTTCCTCGGCCTTGCGGAGGGCGTCGGCAGCGTCGGAGATTTGCATAGACAACTCGCTGGTGCGCACGGTGTAATTGGCGGGATTTGCCGAAGGGTTGCGCTGCAGCTCGGCATACTCGCGACGCAAGGTCTCGAGCTGTGCGCGCGTAGCATCGGCAGTTTGTCGTGCGGCGGCGACACCGGTATCGCGCTCAGCCTTCACTTTGTCGCGGATGCGCTTGGAATCTTCGAGTCGACGAACCAGGCGGTTGCCGGTCTCGCGTGAACTCACCTCGCGGGCTTCCACGGCGTCGAGTGCAGCCTTCAGGCGGAGCTCGGTCGCATCGTCCTCTGCCTTCATTTGCTCGAGCTGGCCCTTGAGCTCCGTCGCTTTGGCGGCATGGGCGTCACGGTCAACTTCAGCTGCCGCAGCGGTCTTTTGTGCCGTGGCGATTGCCTGGCGCTGGTCGGCGATGATCTGATCGTAGCGGCCTGCGATGTCCTGGCGCGTCTCGAGCTCCTCTGCCTGGTCGGCGATGCGCTGCTCAAGCTCGGACAGGTGGGCGCGGGCATCGGCGAGTGCCTTCTTGGCGGCGTTCATCTCGCGCATGGCCGACGCGCCCTGGGCGATAAAAGTGCCCACGGCGTTAGCGGTGTTTGAGACGGCGCTCCCCAGGTCGCGGCTCGTGGCGGGGGCATGCGAGGTGGTCGGGTGCGCGGCCTCGGCGGCATTCGTATCGGCAGTCTGCGGCGCGGCGATATTGCCGGTGCCGCCTTCGATCACGGAAAAGCCCGCTGCATGCGGGTCGACGGCGTCCGCGCCAATCGTGGGATGCTCGAGCTGCAGAAACGAGGGCATAGTGCTGCCCTGGTCGGCAACCGGGGTCTCGCCGGGCACAAACGTCGAGGCGGCCTCGGCGGCTTCCTCTTCCTCGGCGTCGACATCGGCATCGGCGACAGCGTCCTTCATCGCTTTGACGGCATCCATCATGGAGTCCATGACGGCGTCGAGCTCTTCTTCCGAAGACACCTCGATGGGGCCCGCTGCTTGCGGAGCGGCGTCCTTTTCGGGGGCGTCGTCCTGAGCGGCCGAATCGTCGTTTTGCTCGTCGGCATCTTCGGCCGCAGGGATTTCCGTCGCAGCGCCGTTATCCAGAGTGGCGTCGTCGATGTCGGTATCATTGCAGGTCGCAGCGTCAGTATCTGCGGCGACGTCTGCTGAATCATCAATATGCTGTTGAGTCTGGGGGTCCAGCTCGTCTGTCATAGGCATGTGCTCCTCATCGTTGTTCGTCACCCTATGATAAAGTCTCGCGCCGACATCCCGCGCGCCGCAGCAAAGTTTCAAAACGTGTTCGATGACTCGTTGCGTTAACAAAAACTCGGCCGCTCTATCCAATTTTTACTTGACATTCCCTTCGCCGAAAGACGTTGCACCGTTCGCCTGCCATGGGCTTTATTTTTCACTTGAACCCGCTAAAGTTGCATTTCAGCTTTTGGCGCGTGAAGTTGGATGCGCGCAGTCGACGGGCAGGCCCGTCGCGATTTGAAAGGACTTCGTATGGGACTTTTCACTGGTAAGACCGTGATCGTCACCGGCGGCGGCAAGGCCACGCTCAAGGACGGCTCTGCTGGCTCCATCGGCTACGGCATCGATATCGCCTTTGCCAAGGAGGGCGCGAACCTCGTCATCACCGGCCGCAACGTCGCCAAGCTCGAGGCCGCCAAGGAATCTCTCGAGGCTGAGTACGGCGTCAAGGTTCTTCCTGTTCAGGCCGACGTTTCTGCCGGTCAGGACAACGAGGCTGTCGTGCAGAACGTTATCGACAAGGCGATTGAGGAGTTCGGTCGCATCGACGCCGTCGTCAACAACGCTCAGGCCAGCGCCTCGGGTGTGACCATCGCCGACCACACTATGGACCAGTTTAACCTGGCCATTTACTCCGGCCTGTATGCCACCTACCTGTACATGCAGAAGGCCTATCCGCACCTGAAGGAGACCAAGGGCTCCGTGGTCAACTTTGCTTCGGGCGCCGGCCTGTTTGGCAACTATGGCCAGTGCAGCTATGCTGCCGCCAAGGAGGGCATCCGCGGCCTGACCCGCGTCGCCGCCAACGAGTGGGGCAAGGACGGCATCAACGTCAACATCGTTTGCCCGCTTGCTTGGACTGCTGCGCTCGAGAACTTCCAGGATGCTTACCCCGAGGCGTTCAAGGCCAACGTCCACATGCCGCCGGCGGGCCACTACGGCGACGTCGAGAAGGAGATCGGCCGCGTGGTCGTTCAGCTCTGCGGCCCCGACTTTAAGTACATGAACGGCGAGACCGTCACCCTCGAGGGTGGCATGGGCCAGCGTCCTTAGGGGTTACGCGGTTCTACGAACCGCGTAACGGCTCGACGCTGCGCGGGCCGCATTTGGACAATCTGACGTTCAACTTCAAGGGCGCGACCAGAAGGTCAGCGCCCTTTCGTTTCACGTCACCTTGTCTCAAATGCGACCCGCTCGCTGACTTATGCTCAACCTGCGACACCTTCTTGTTTCAAGGCACCTTGCTCGCTCTGGCGGGTTTTCGCTGTCGGTACCAAAACATCGGCGTTTCCGTGGTTAGTAAAAAGCCTTCCCATAGTCATTGGGGACGTTCTTGTTTGACTAGTCGTTTGAGAACGTCCCAACGACTACTCGCAAAATGAGCGTGGATAATCTCCCGTTTTTGACCTGTGTTTTGGGCAAGAGTGGGAGATTATCCACTCTCATGAGGTAAGCGTCCAAAAATCCACGCTCATTTGCCGTGCCCTTGTCGTGTCCCCGCCACGCCGCCTCTCGCACCAGTTTCTGTCGAGTCGGTGCTCCTCGTTGGTTGCCCGTATAATGGTCTGCGTATGAACCGCAACCAAGGAGTTCCAGTTTATGGACCAGAACCTTTTTAAATTCGACCTGATCGCCGAGGACCCGACGACGCACGCGCGTGCCGGCGTACTGCACACCCCGCACGGCGACATCGAGACGCCGATTTTTATGCCCGTGGGCACCAAGGCAAACGTCAAGGGCATTCCTACCGAGACTGTCAAGAAGCTCGGCGCCCAGATCGTGCTTGCCAATACCTATCATCTGTCCATGCGTCCCGGCGAGGACACCATCGCCGAGCTGGGCGGCCTGCACAAGTTCATGAACTGGCACGGCCCCATCCTCACCGACTCGGGCGGTTTCCAGGTCTTCAGCCACAACGATGCCGTCAAGCTCACCGATGAGGGCGTGCGCTTTATCGTCAACGATTACGACGGCCGCCACGTGTTTTGGACGCCCGAGGACAACATGGAAATCGCCATGAAACTCGGCTCCGATATCTGCATGCAGCTCGACCAGTGCCCGGGCTATCCCGCCACGCGCGCCTACGTTGAGCGCGCCGTTGAGCTGTCGAGCATGTGGGCCGAGCGCTGCTATAAGGCGCATACCCGCGATGACCAGGCGCTCTTTGGCATCGTTCAGGGCGGCATGCACCTGGATCTGCGCCTGCGTTCGCTGCGCCATCTGGAGGAGTGCGGCGACTTCCCGGGCTATGGTATCGGTGGCTATTCGGTGGGCGAGGATCACGAGACCATGTTCGAGACCCTGGCGCCGCTCGTGAGCGAGTACATGCCCAAGCATAAGCCGCGCTACCTGATGGGTGTCGGCAACCCCACCACGCTCGTGCGTGGCGTGGGCGTGGGCATCGACATGTTCGACTGTGTGCTGCCGACGCGCACCGGTCGCATGGGTACGGCGTTCTCCAGTGAAGGTCGCCTTAACTTCCGTAACGCGCGCTTTGCGCACGACGACGGCCCCATCGACCCCACCTGCACCTGCCCGGTGTGCACGGGCGGCTACAGCCGCGCGCTCATCCGTCACATGGTCACGCAGAAGGAGATGCTCGGCGGCATTCTGCTGTCGATGCACAACATCTACTACCTGCTCAACCTGATGCAGCGCGCCCGCCAGGCCATTATCGAGGGTCGTTACGGCGCGTTCGTGAGTGACTGGATGAACAGCCCAGCGGCGGTGGATTACTAAGAGCCGCGACCGCTGACCGATGCCTTGCAAGCGCTTGATGCATCGTGGGTACCATACCGAATAGTTGATGTTCGGGCGGGTGTTTGACGCATGGCGTCGACCCCGCCCGTTTCTATTTTCGATAGGAGTATCCCATGATTAAGAATGAGAACATCGAGGGCGAGCCGGCCTACGACGAGACGTACCGACGCGGCCCCGTGGTTATGCGCGGCCCCATGATTCCTAAGGACAATACGTACGCCAACCTGCTGGCGCCCGAGGAGTCGACTGACTGGCTGCACGCCGACCCCTGGCGCGTGCTGCGAATTCAGGCAGAGTTTGTCGATGGCTTTGGCGCACTTGCCGAGCTTGGACCTGCGGTGACCATCTTCGGCAGCGCCCGCACGCCCAAGACGGACCCGGTCTACAAGGCGGCGCGTACCGTCGGTCGCAAGATCGCCCAGCGCGGCGTGGCGGTTATCACCGGCGGCGGCCCCGGCATCATGGAGGCGGCCAACAGGGGAGCGGCGAGCGTCAACGGCAAGTCGGTTGGCTTGGGTATCGAACTGCCGCACGAGCAGGGGCTCAACAAATACGTGAACCTCGGCATGGACTTCCGCTACTTCTTTGTGCGCAAGACGATGTTCGTCAAATACAGCTCGGGCGCCATCGTGTTCCCCGGCGGCTTTGGCACGCTCGACGAGATGTTCGAGGTGCTCACGCTGGTGCAGACGCACAAAGTCAAGCGCATGCCGCTCGTGCTGGTGGGCGGCGAATACTGGCAGGGCCTGTTCGACTGGCTCAACGGCCCGGTGATGGACGCCGGTATGATCAGCCCGCTCGATCCAGACCTGGTGCACATCACCGACGACCTCAACGAGGCGGTCGACGTCGCCCTCAGCGGGCTGATGTAGAGTGATCGTGCCCGTCGTGACACGAATATGCATGGCAATCTGATGCTATCTAACATCAGATTGCCATTTTTATTGGGTATACTGATGCAAAAGACGAGGTCGAGGAGGTTGCGTATGTCTACTGCAACGGTTAAGCCCACGACGGTTCGCATCGAAGAGGGACTCAAGGAGCAGGCAACTGAGTTTTTGGATTCGGTCGGCCTCAGCCTCAACTCCTATCTCAATCTTGCCGTACGGCAGCTGGTAAATCAGCGAAAGATTCCGTTTGAGATTGTGGGTCGATCGGAGGTGCCCAATGAGGCGACGAGGCGCGCTATGGTGATCGCCGAGGCTCATGAGTTGGGAATCCTGCCGGACGATAGCCCGTCATTCGATAGCGTGGATGAGCTGATGTCGTTCCTCGATGAGGACTAGGCGATGTTTGAGATTAAGGTCGAGGCTCAGTTTAAGGCCGACTATAAGCGAACGATGCAGAGCCATCCGCAGCTAAAAACCGAGTTTAGGGCAGCTGTCGCCGAGCTTGCGGCACATGGTTCGCTTCCGGCAGAGTATGGCGCCCACAAGCTCTCCAACCCGGGCGGCAACTACAACGGTCACATCGTTTTCCATCTATCCGACGGCCTGGTAGACGTGGTCGTTCTCTACCTGCCGCATAAAACTAATCCAGTGATCCGACTGGTAAGAATGGGTTCGCATCAAGAACTGTTCCAGGGCCTACTGAGCTAGCCACTCGATTTTAAGTTGCGGTGGAATAGGGATTGATTTGCGGCTGATAAGCCAAAGACAGTCCCTATTTCACCGCAAGTGATGGGGGTGTCCCTAGCGGGTGGGCTGGTAGCGGGGGCAGTAGCTGATGGCGATGGCGTCGACGCCCACGTGGGTCGCGATGGTGCAGCCGATGGGGCCGGTGCCGGCATCGACGTAGTTCTGGCCCGCGAGCGACTGGTTGACGAGCTCCTGCTCCTCGGCGGCCCCGGTTGTGAGTACGCGCACGCTCGAACCTGGGTGATCGGCCAAAAATGCGAGGCAGTTGGCCATGGTGTTGGCGACGATGCGCTTGGCGCCACGGCCCTTCTTGATGGCTTTGATCTCGCCCGACTGCCACTCCGGCGAAACGGCCAGGCGAATGTTGAGCATCTGCGTCAGCTGACCGGCGAGCTTAGGCGCGCGGCCGTTCTTAACGAGGTTCTCGAGAGTGCGGGGAATCAGCAGTAGATGGGCGTCGGGCAGCGTTGCGCGGATTTGCGCCTCGGTCTCGTCCAGGCTGCGACCGTCCTCGCGCATGGCGAGCGCGTACTCCACTAGCAGGCCCTCTGCGCCCGAGCCGGTGCGCGAATCGATGCAGCGCACGTCGAGCTCGTGGGTATCGGCCACCTGGCACGCGTTGGCGTAGCATGCCGACCACTCGCTGCACAGCGAGATAAAGATCGCGCTGTCGTGGCCGTCGGCGCGCACGCGATCGAAGAGCTCCTTGAACTCGCCGGCGCTTGGCTGCGAAGTGTGCGGCAGCTGCTCGGAGCCGGCCATGCGGGCGACGTACTCCTCGGCGGTGATCTGCACCTGGTCGAGCAGGTCCTCGCCTTCGATAATCACATGCAGCGGAATCACGTAGATGCCGAGCTCTTGGGCGCGGGCGGGGGAGATGTCCGACGTGGAGTCGGTTATGATGGCAAAAGACATAATTG
>CATYZK010000017.1 GCA_958415665.1 uncultured Collinsella sp.
TCGCCGATGATCTTGATCGAGTTCTTGTTGGCGCCGACGGTACCGTCGCCACCCAGACCCCAGAACTTGCACTCGATGGTGCCGGGGGCTGCGGTGTTGGGCGCATCCTCGGCCTCGGGCAGGCTCAGGTTGGTCACGTCATCGACAATGCCGATGGTGAACTCGCGCTTGGGCTCGTCCTTCTTGAGCTCCTCGAAGACAGCGAACGCGGACGCGGGAGGCGTGTCCTTGCTGCCCAGGCCGTAACGGCCGCCGACGACCTTGATACCCGTCTTGCCGGCCTCATAGAGAGCGGAGACGACGTCCTGGTAGAGCGGCTCGCCGATGGAACCCGGCTCCTTGGTACGGTCCATGACGGCGATCTTCTGGACGGTCTCGGGGAGAACGTCGACGAAGTGCTTGATGGAGAACGGACGGAACAGACGAACCTTGACCAGGCCGACCTTCTCGCCGTGAGCGTTGAGGTAGTCGATGACTTCCTCGAGCACGTCGCAGAAGGAGCCCATGCACACGACGACGCGATCGGCATCGGGAGCGCCGTAGTAGTTGAACAGGCCGTAATCGGTGCCGAGCTTCTCGTTGATCTTCTTCATGTAGCCCTCGACGACGGCGGGAAGCTCGTCGTAGACCTTGTTGCAGGCCTCACGGTTCTGGAAGAAGATATCGCCGTTCTCGTGGCTGCCGCGGGTGTGCGGGTGCTCAGGATTGAGCGCGTGGTCGCGGAAAGCCTGGACGGCGTCCATGTCGCACATCTCGGCCAGATCCTTGTAGTCCCACATGGCGACCTTCTGGATCTCGTGGCTGGTGCGGAAGCCGTCGAAGAAGTTAAGGAACGGGGTCTTACCCTCGATGGCGGCAAGGTGAGCCACCGGCGAGAGGTCCATGACCTCCTGGACGTTGCCCTCGGCGAGCATGGCGAAGCCGGTCTGACGACAGGCCATGACGTCGGAGTGATCGCCAAAAATGTTCAGGGCGTGGGAAGCGACGCAACGCGCGGAGACGTGGAAGACGCCCGGGAGCTGCTCGCCCGCGATCTTGTACATGTTCGGGATCATCAGGAGCAGACCCTGAGAAGCCGTGTAGGTGGTGGTCAGAGCACCGGCACCCAGCGAACCGTGAACGGTACCGGCCGCACCTGCCTCGGACTCCATCTCGACGACCTTGACCGGGGTGCCGAAGATGTTCTTGCGACCCTGGGCCGCCCACTGGTCGACATGGTCGGCCATCGGGCTGGACGGCGTAATGGGATAGATTCCCGCTACCTCGGTGTACGCATACGAAACATATGCGGCCGCCTCGTTGCCGTCCATAGACTTAAACTTACGCGCCATATACCCCTCTCCTCTCATATAGGTATACAGGCCCCGGCGATCGCCGGGATGTTGGCGTGATGGGATTTACGCTGTTGCTTCCAATCATCTGGCAGGCAGGCTCAGCAGCAGGTACGTGGCGTGGAGAGAAGACATGCCGAGGCGAGGGGCAACTGATGCGCCCCACAGACCCGACCGCCCGTCTTGCACATGACCGAGCGCCGCAAAGGCCGCATGCCGGATGCTCCCGGGCACGCCCCGGCGATGGGAAGCGCCCGCAACGGAAATCCGCATGCGGGTTTATTGTACCCCGCCTTCAAGTGTAATTTCGGCAAATATAGGCGGGCGGTAAAGGTTTACCTTGGGTGACTATCGAACGCTCAGTGCCGGCCAGAATATCCCCCGGGAACCATACGGCAGTTGCGGTGAAATAGGGACTGTTTTTGCTGCTCAGAGCCTTAAACGTCCCTATTTCACCGCAACTTATTGAGGGTTGGCTAGAGAGCGCCGAAGAGGATGGCGTAGGTGGTGGAGCCGCCGAGCTTGAGCTCGTCGCCGGGATTGAGCTGGGCGGAGCGGCCGGGCTCGACCTGGATGCAGACGCTCGTGACCCCGTTTACCACCACGGTCCCGTTGGTAGACGACAGGTCCTCGACGTGCCAGGTATTTTGAGCATCGCACCAGATATGGGCATGGCGAGCCGAGACGTCATCACCGACGTCGGTGATATCGCCCTCCCCCGTTGCCAGCGCGCCGATCTCGACGCCTTCCTCACTCGGCTGAATCCAGCGCGGGGCACTCACGACAAAGCCGTTTTGCACACGCAGCAGGCCCAACGGATGCGCCGGCGCGGGCTCGCGTTCGCCCGCGGTCGTCGACATGCCAAGCGAACGCGGCGTGGACGTGCCTCCGCCACAGGTCGCGTGCGCATAGTCGATGGCATAGGTCACCGAAGACCGGACATCTGCCGAGCAACCCACGGCGACAAACAGCACCAGCACGGCTTCGGCGCGCTCGGCAGGCATAAGCTCTCCCGCCTGGGACAGACGATCGAGCGCGTTGCGATAGAGATTCGTATCCTGGTGACATTCCTCGAGCGCACGCACCATGGGCTCACCAGCAGAGCCGCACACCATATTGATCACAGCCGTGGAGTCCATGGGATTGCGCTGGCGCAGTGCCAGCTGTGACATAATACGCGCAGCCGAGGTGCCGTAATCGGCAAAGAAACGCTGCTGAAGCGTACCGACCGGCGCGCGAACGATAAAGCGCGAGACCCAGGAGCGATCGGCGGCTCGGCTCTGCGGGCTGCGGCCGTCGGCAAGCGGACGGGACGAGAGCACCAAGCCGCACAGCTCGATATGGCTCAGGTGGGCTGCGCGTTTAAAGATGTCAAACATGGCCCCGCATGGGGTGAGCTCAACTTGAGATGCCATGACCTAGGCCTCCTTGGTCGTAGAAATAGAGTCGGACGATGCGTCGACGGGCCCGCCAAAGGCGCGAGCGGCTGCGGCTCCACCGGCAAGCGGTGTTGCCATCTGGCCTTTTGTGCGTCGCGGTGCCAAAGTGGGCAGCTCAAAGGCAAAACCAGTCGCCAGCAAAAACCACGTCAGCGCATAGGTTGCGATCAGGGCGGCAACGAGACCGCTCATCACGGCGCGCTGGGAAAACACGGTACACGCCGCCGCGACCAGCACCGGAACTTCACAGGCAGAAAGCGTCAGCACGCCCTGCAGGAATCCCGAACGGCGATTGCGCGCGAGAGCTCCCGCGACAACACCCGCAACGCCCGGCAGCGCCAACGCCATTGCGGCAATGATACCCGGCAGCGGTCCGGACCACACGAGCGGCCCCAAACTCAGCGTCATGCGGGCACCCGACGCCAGCAGCGCGGCCGACACCACGACCGCTGTCCAAACCACGCCGCAGACGGCTGCCGCGCCAATCATCGCCGCACGGCGCACGGCACGGCCGGACGCATCCATGGGACACGGCGTGAGCGGCTCGCCGCGAAGCGAGCGACCGACATTTTGCGCATAGTGGTCACAAAACGCCGAGAGCGCCGCCTCGACCGCCGCCGGTTCGGGACGGTCCTGCTGATGGCTGGACAGACAGGCCATCACCACATCGAACAGCTGAGCGTCGACAAACGCCAACGCATCGCGCAGCTCCTCGGAATCCGGCTCGAGCCCCAGCTGTTGGGCCTGCTCGGCCGCGGCGAGCGCCACATCGGGCTCGCGACGAAGGAGCTGGGTCAAGCCGCATCCAGGCGCGTGGGCGCCGACGGGATAATTGGGTGGAGCGTCCATCTTGAGGCGATAGGGGCTGGCGATGTCACGCGTCTTCTTGTGCGAACCCGAGGTACCCGAAGCACTCGGCGCCGCTTCGTACGGCGCGACGCCGGCAATGAGCTCGTAGACCGTGCTCGCCGCCGCATACACGTCGATTGCCGGCGACATGCGCAAAATGCGCAGGTCAGCGATATCGTCGGTAAGCATCTCGGGCGGAGCGTAGGCAACCGTCGCGCGGCGCAACGTGGCATAGCGCTCGGTAAAGGACGCTTTGCCGCCGGCTCCCGCCACGGCCGATGCGGGCTCGAGCGCCAACGACGAGCCAAAGTCAATCAAACACAGGTCAAAGCTACCCTCGGCGAGCTGTTGGTCGAGCGGCAGGCGCGCCGTGCGCACCATAATGTTAGCGGGTGAGATATCGCGATGGACAAAGCCCTCGCCCACCAGGTTCATACGGCACAGCAGATCAAACAGATCGCGGCCCAGGCGCGCCGCCACAAGCGGCGACAAACGCCCGACATCGTCTACGGCGAGTCGCGAGCGCAGACGAGCGAGCGTCTCGCCCTCGACCCATTCCATGACAATCGCAGGCACACCATCGACCTCGCCCCATCCATAGAGACGGGGAAAGCCCTTAAGGCCCGAAAGGGCGCGGTGGCATTCGTATTCCTCGCGAAACGCCGCTTTGAACTTGGCAACCAGCGCCTCGTGAGCAGCGTCGTCGTCAAACTCATCGCGCGTCGGCAAAATGAGCTGCTTGAGCGCCACGGCCTCGCCCTGGGCGTTGACGGCACGCGTCACGCGGCCGATACCGCCACGGCGCATGGTAGTGTCGTCGGCAAAGAGCATCGAAAAGCGACGCACATAGGCAGACAGTTCGTACTGACCGAGCGCAATGGCCGGCTCAAATCCGTCGACACGCGCCAGACGCAGGCCGACCATGGGATCGCAGCCGAGCGATTGGGCTGCAGTGGGTGCAAGATCGGTCATCATAGGGCAAGCGCCGCCACATTGTTGTTGAAGTTACTGAGTGCGACATCGTCATCGCCGTAATGCCCAACCCATTGGCACAGGTTGGTATAGCAACCCCACAGATTGGCGTACTGCTGATACCACTTTGACTTGGGCGAGAATGTCTGACGACCGAACTCGGCTCGAATGACAAACATCTCCCCGACCAGGCTGTCGCACGGCCTGGGATCTCCCGTAGAGTTATAGGTCGAGACCACGTCATTGGCACGAGAAACATAGCCGTCGAGCATGTTGTACTTGGTCACAAGCCAACTGTGAATGCTCTCTTCCTCAGCAGCGGAAAGGCCACCGGAGTTTGCATCGTTGTCAGTGTTGCCGCCCGTCGAGCCGCCGTTTCCAGACCCTCCGGCAGAGGAACCCGACCCAGAGCTGCCGCCCGAACTCGACGAATCCGAGCCGGAGCCAGAAGTATCCGAGCTACCGGGCTTTCCGGACTGCTGGGCGTCCTGCTCCTTCTGCTGCTCGACCTTATTCACCGTTGCCGCCACGCTATTGTTGGACAACCGATCGATGATCTTGGTGTTGGTGAGCACGATGGTTTTGCCATTGGCAAGCGTGACTTCGTTGTCCGGGACCTCGGCGCCGTCCGCGTCGTCAGTGCCAAACACAATATGCGCGACCACACTTGCCCAAGCATATCCAGTCGTGGTGCCCAGGTCACTTTTGACCTCATGCCCTACGCGCGGTTCGCGTGCGGCATGTGCCTGTATCATGGACGGCACGGTCATGCCGTAGGCGGAAACACCGGCCACGACCAGCGCCAGCGAGCAAGACAGCAGCGCGTATGCTCGCGGCGCCAAGCCCAGTCGGCGTCGCATGCGCACCGCGGTGCCGCGCTTTGTCTGTGTGCCACCGGGCCGCATGCGCTCTCCTCCAACAAAAACACGCCGCTCGGGGCGGCGCATCATTCAAATCCATGGTTGAGTGTATCAGCGAACCCAAAAGGTTGCGCAACGAATGGGCAAATTTAGGACGCGAGCGGAAGCATCCATGCGATAAGCGGATGCGAAGCATCTTTGTTGCACAACAAACCCACGAACGAAAGCCCAATTATGAGCACCCCGTGCGACAGGCCGATGGGCCATGGCATGGCGCACCCGGCAGTTAGATCGCGCGACGGGCCTCAATGGCGCGTCCAAGCGTGAGCTCGTCGGCATACTCCAAGTCGCCGCCCACGGGAAGGCCGCTCGCCAGGCGCGACACCTCAACGCCCAGCGGTTTGATGGTGCGGGCCAGATAGCTCGCCGTGGTCTCGCCCTCGATGTTGGGGTTGGTGGCGATGATGACCTCGTGGATATCCTCGTGACCCAGGCGTGCCAGCAACTCGCGAATATGCAGCTGCTCGGGACCGATCTTGTCCATGGGGCTGATCACGCCACCCAGCACATGGTACAGGCCGTGGTAGCTGCCCGTGCGCTCGATCGCCTGGACATCGCGCGGCTCGCCCACCACGCATATGCGGGTGGTGTCGCGCATCGAGTCCTGGCAGATGGAGCACTCGTCGGCCGTGGCGTAGTTAAAGCAGCGGCTGCAAAAGTGGACCTCCTGTTTGACCTCCAGAATGGCCTCGGCCAGACGACGGGCCTCCTCGGCATCGGCCTCGAGCAGGTAATAGGCAATGCGCTGGGCCGACTTGGGACCAATGCCCGGCAGGCGGCCCAGCTCATCGAGCAATTTTTGCAGGCTGTGATTCGCACTCATATATATGCGCGTCTTAGAACGGCATGCCCGGGATGTTGAGGCCGCCGGTGATGGCGCCCATCTGCTTGTTGGCGAGCTCGTTGACGCCACGGACGGCCTCGTTGACGGCGGCCATGATCATGTCCTGCAGCATATCGACGTCCTCGGGATCGAGCGCATCGGGGTCGATGGTGAGGTTGACGAGCTCCATCTCGCCGTTGACGGTCACCTTGACCATGCCGCCGCCGGCAGAGGCGTCGACGGTCTGGGACTTGAGGTTCTCCTGCGCGGCGGCAAGCTGCTCCTGCATCTTGCGGGCCTGCTTCATCATCTGCTGCATGTTCATACCGGCCATGATGGCTCCTTTACGTGCGGCCGCGCGACGAGCTGCGAGGGCAGCCGGGGCACGGCGGGACTTTCAAACTCAAAAATCGTACCACGGCGCGGGGCAAGCGAGCGGGGTGGTCATGCTACCTCAGTCGATATACATGTCCTGAAGTGCAAACCACGCCCCAAGATTATGCGAGGTCGAATTATGCAAGGTCGAATAATTCAAGGTTGCATAATATCGCATGCTCAATCTAGTAGAGCCGAATCCAGCATTTCATGTGTGCCGCTAAGCAGCTAAATGCCGAACCGCTGCTCGAGGCGGCGCACATGGCGGCAGGATATAATTTGGTTGCCATAAATAGCAATTTGGAGGTACCCCGTGAATGCCCCCGACGCGCTCCAAAACATCCGCTCAAAACACCCCGCTCTATATTTGGTTATCTATCTCTTTGCCGCCTGGGCATTGCTGGTTATCGTCACCCACGCTATAGCCTTTGGAGCAGAACTGCTGATAACCAGCTCGGACCAGCCCACCGTCAAATGGGAAGCGACCGATGAGTGCACCGATGGAACCCGAACCATTTACTACAACAGCCCGTCCCTCTACCAAGAGTTCAAGGTCAAGATAAAGGACTCCAAGATTGTCGGTGCCGAACCAGGCGCTTTCTTGACAATCGGAGCAACCCTCGACGCCGAGCAAGTCGAGTACACGGACAGCCGCGCGACGTATCGTGTCGACCTCAGCACCCTAGGCCGACCGTCACGCATCTGCCTGCTCGAATGCGATATACGCGGCACCACACTACACATGTCCGAAATACAGATGCGCCCGGACAAAACCCCTGAAGAGCTGGGGATCCTAAGCCCGGCGAGCGACTCTCAACAGTAGAACGATAGCCCGCCAGTTGTTTCTTTCCAACGTTTGCAAATCAGCGCATGGTTAGATGAAACAAACTGCATGATATCGCGTAAATCCCGAGCAGGAATATCGCCCTTGTTATGGACCAGCTTGCATCCGCCGGAGCGGGTAAGCCATATCTTGGTTGCCTCGGCAGTGGGGCGCTTGACCGCAACGTGAACATGGACAGGTTCGCCGTTCTCCCCCGTCCAGAAGAAGATGATGTACGGACCGAGTCGAAACAGGCTAGGCATAGACTCGTCCGCCTTCGTAGGCAAAACGCAGGATGAGCGGGGCATTGTTACGCACGAAATCATCGAGTTCTTTGAGGTCCGCTTCGCTAAAGCCCTCGTGTGACACCCAATTGAATGCCGGCAAGATACACTCCGCCGTGTCAAAACCCCAATCGCGCGGGCGCTCCACAACAACCTTCACCGTGTTGTCCTCCCGGACTTCGGAATACGAAACCTGCGTATCGTCCTCAAGGCGGACATATTCCCACATCATAAGCTCGCTCCGTTCAAAGGGTTCTCTTCTTGAGCAGTATACCCGCCTGCGCAGCTACTCCACCGGTTTGAAGATGGTGGCCTGACCGAAGACGCTGCGGATGAGGGCTTTGGCCTCGTCCTCGGTCTGCGGGATGCTTGGGGCTGCGCCCTGATGGCCGAAGGGACTGCCCGCGCCGGGGTTGGACTCCCAGGGAGCTGCAGGAGCGTCCTCCTCTTTGGGGGCAGTTGCAGCGGGCTTGGGCGCGGGCGTCGCACCCGGCACGTCGAACGGAGGCAGATCGTCCCCGCTCGCATCGCCGGCAAAGCCGCCGACCATGGCGTCATCGTAGGGCACCTGCTCGGATTCCCACGGTGCAGACTGCGCAGACGGCTGAGCCTTGGGAGCGGACGCGCGCTCGGGCGCGCGGGGCGCAGGCTCAGTCGGGAGCTTGCCCGTGGCAGGAGCGCCAGCGGGGTTGTCGGAGCGCAGCCAGGGGGCTTTGCCCAGGTCGGATGACTTGGGCGCAGGCGCGGCGGCGGGCTTGGGCGCGGGGACCGGAGCAGCCTGTTTGGGCGCAGCGGGTTCAGGCGCCGACGGGGTCGGTGCCGCTACCGGTGCCGCTTTTGGCTGCGTCGCGCTGACGTTCGAGGATGCAGGGGCCGCCGAGGACACGGGTTGCGGGTCCGCAGATGCCGCAGCCCGTGCAGATGGAGAATGCTCCTCATGTTGAGGAGCCGGCGTGCCACCTCCATCCAGGACGTAGTCGATGGTGCGACGACCGAAGACCGCACTGACTGTCGGCAGGACCACCGACTGCGTGTCGGCGCGTCCGAGCATCTTGATGGCAAAGGTCGAGCCCGCGGGGAACGAGACCGTGAGCTTGGAGCCGTCGTCTGCTGTGGCGCGGGCGTTGAGCAAAAGCCCTGCGTAGGAAGCCTGACGCGCCTTGACACGCTCGACAACCTCAGCCCATTTGCGCTGCAGCTCTCCGGCGTCCTCGACCGCGGAGGTCTCGGCAGCACCGGCGGCGGCAACCTGGGCGGCAGTGTTGGGCTGGGGCTTAGGTGCCGGCACGGCGGCAGGTGCGGGAGCCGGGGCAGCGGCGGGCTGGGGCGCGGACGCCGCAGGCTTGGACGCCGGTGCGGACGCAGCACGAGACGCCGGCTGGGCCGCCGGAGCGGCAGCACCACGGTCCCAAGGCATTCCGCCCTGATGCGCGGACGTAGCAGCGGGGGCAGTGGATGCCGCCGGAGCGGCAGCACGGGCACCCGAGATAAGCGTCGGCTGCTGGGCGGCAGCGGGTACGGATGCTGCAGACGTGGCGGCCTGAGCAGCAGCCACGCTCGCCGGCACCGCGGCATTGGTAACCATGGCCTCCAGGCGTGCCACGCGCTCGGCCAATGCCTCAATCGTTATATCAGCCTCGGGACGTGCCAGGCGCGTGCAGGCGATCTCGAGCACCAGGCGCACGTCGCTCGCGCCCCTCATCTCCAGTGCGGCATCGTCGAGCACTGTCAGCACACGGGCCAGGCGGTCGGCGGGATGCTCGCCAAAGGCAGCGGCCTCGGCAGCAAGCGCCTCGGCCTGCTCGGGGCCGCCCTCAAACAGCTCGGCGCGAGCACCGGCAACGCAGGCAACGTACACGTCACGCACATGTGCCACCAGGTCGCGCGTCAGCTCCAGCAGGTCGTTTCCTTCCTCGACCTGCGCACGAATCAGTCCATAGAGCTCGGCAACATCGCGATCGGCAATGGCGCGGGAAAACTCGCCCAGAATCTGGTCCGAAACCTCGCCTAAAAGCGAGCGGGCGTCGTCCGCATGCACAGAACCGTTACCAAAGACGCTCAGCTGCTCCAGCGTGGACAATGCGTCGCGCATGCCGCCCTTGGCATGGCGCGCCACGATAGCCAGCGCCTCGTCGTCGTAATCGAAGCCCTCCTGCTCGCACACGTATGCCAGGCGATGCTCAATATCCTCGTTGCCGATGCGGTGGAAATCGAAGCGCTGACAGCGCGAGAGGATGGTCTCCAGAATCTTTTGCGGGTCGGTGGTGCACAGCACAAAGATCACGTGTGCCGGCGGCTCCTCAAGAGTCTTGAGCAGCGCGTTGAACGCTGCCGTCGTGAGCATGTGAACCTCGTCGATGATATAGATCTTGTACTTGCCGCGCACCGGGGCAAAGTTGACGGAATTGATGATCTCCTCGCGCACGTTGTCCACGCCGGTACGGCTTGCGGCATCGAGCTCGTAGACATCGGGGTGGTTGCCCTCGGCAATGAGCTCGCACTCCTCGCAAGTACCGTCGGGCATGCAGCCGCTTGCACCTTCGGCGCGCGCCGCCTCGGCATTGCGGCACAGCAGCGCCTTGGCCAGAATGCGCGCCATGGTGGTCTTGCCCGTGCCGCGCGGTCCGCAGAACAGGTAGGCGTGGGACAGGCGCCCCTCGGTGATGGCGTGCTCGAGCGTCGAGACGATATGCTGCTGGCCCACCACGGAGTCGAAGGTGAGCGGGCGATACTTTCGGTACAACGATTCCATGGGTGCTCCCCCGGGTATACTGAGTCTTGTTGCCGCGGCGGCCATGCGGTCGCACGGCATACTGCATTCCATAATAACCCGTACGGCGAGCCCGCCGCGATAGGAGTCCAAAGAGCATGGCAGACGCAGAGAGCAACCTCGTTCCCTCCGAAGCAGCCGACCAGGTCGAGGTCGCGCTCGAGGCGCAGGCCGCAGCCGACGACGGCATCCTGTACCTCAACGAGTATCAGTACGAAAACGACCTCGTCACCGACTTCGCCCGCCTGGTCGCCTCGCCCAGGCGCCGTGGCTCGCTGTATGTCGCCGCGGCAATTGCCGCGCTTATCGGCATCGGCATGTTGGTGGCCGGCGGCAACTGGATCAAGTTTGGCGTCGTGCTGATCGTATTCGGCGCCTTTTTGGCCTGGTGGAGCAAGAACCTGCACCACACGCTCGCCCGCGACTTTATCGACGCCGTCGAGGCCGACAAGTCCATGGGCGGCCGCTACCGCCGCGTCGCCGCCAACGAGAACGGTCTGATGGTATGGGGCAAGAGCGGCAAGTCGCAGTTCTTCCCGTTTGAGAAGCTCGACCACGTGCTCGACGGCGAGCGCATCTTTGTGGCCATGTTCGCCGACCAGGGCGTGACGATCCCCAAGGACACCTTCGTCCGTGGCGATGCCGAGCAGTTTGGCTCCTTCCTCAAGGCGCGCATCAACAAAAAACTCCGCATTGAGACCAAACGCAAGAAGATGAAGGCCGAGAAGGCCGCCGCCGAGGCCAAGCAGGGCGACAAACCCCAGGAGACCAAAGGCAAGCAGCGCAAGCAGAAGAAGAACAAGAAGAAGCGCTAAGGCCAAACCAGACAGGCAGCCTCGCATCCCGCTATCCTCCCCATGCACCCGAGCGTGCTACACTAGCAGCATCTATGCCACCGCGAACGGCTCGGCTCCGCGCCCGCCACTCGCAAACGAACTTTAAACGCACGAGGGTTGGCCATGCCGCTTTTCTCGCAACATACCGCCCGGTTCTCGCCGGACGTTCCTTTGGAGGGTACCAGCTCTCGCGAGCTGCTCAAGCGGTACCAGCCGCTCGAGACACTTGCGACCGGCGGTTTTGGCTCCATCGAGATCTGCCGCGACACGCACCTACGCCGCCGCGTCGCCATTAAGCGCATCCCCCTTATCAACGGCGCCGGCATGCCCGCCAGCGACATCATGGATGTCCTGCGCGAGGCGCACACTGCCGCCATGCTTCAACATCCCAATATCGTGCAGGTCATCGACTTTACGCATGACACCGCCTATGCCTACCTGGTCATGGAGTATGTCGACGGTATGTCGCTGGCCGAGTTTTTGCATCGCGTGGACGGCCACTCGCTCACCTTTGACGAGGCCGCGGCCATTGCCGATGCCCTGGGCCAGGCGCTCACCTTCGCCCATAGCAATGGCGTACTCCACCTGGACATTAAGCCCGCCAACGTGCTCATCGACCACTCGGGCAATGTAAAGCTCACCGACTTTGGCATGGCGCGACTGTCGTCCGCCGGTGGCTTTGGCGGCTCGCGCGGCGGCACCATCGGCTACATGCCGCCCGAGCAGCTCGATATCGAGACCGGCACGGTCGACGAACGCGCCGATGTCTTTGCCCTTGCCTGCGTTATCTATGAGGGCTTGTGCGGCAGCGCCCCCTTTATAGCGGCCACGCCCGCTGACTCGCTCGACCGCATCATCGGCGGCGCCACCTATCCCAGCGAGCTGATACCACACTTTCCCCCGGGAGCCGAGGCCGCGCTCATGAGCGCGCTCTCCCCCATGCCGCAGGACCGCCCCAACAGCATCGAGGCATTTTGCGACCAACTCCTTGCCGGTCTGGGCAGCGTGCGCGAGGGCCGTCGCAGTCTGGAGCAAATGGTTAGCGAGCTTTCGGACGACGAGCAGGAGCTCGACGATATCGAGCCGTCGTACTACGAGGACGACGCCATCGAGGTCGACCCCGCGCTCGGCTGGGCGGGCACGCGCTGGAGCCATGCGCGCGACTACACCATGCACGCTATCTCGGCGCTAACGTGCGGCACCTTTAGCTTTTTGCTGATGCAAACGGCCGGGGTCGCGGCGCTTCCCGGCCTGGTCATTGCGGCTATCGCGATCGGAGCGGCGGCTGGCCTGGCCCCCCAGATCGGCTCGGCCATCTCGGCCGTGGGCTTTTTGGTGCTCATGGCAAACGCCACCATGCAGGCGCAGGGCATCCTGTCGATGTTGCCCGTCGCGGTGATCTTTGCCGCTGCCATGTCCGGTTGGTGGATCGCCTGGGGTCGCACCGAGGCTGCCGCGAGCGCCGCGCTCACCTGTGCACTCGCGCTTGGCTGTCTGACTGGCAATACCTTCCTGGCAGCTGGGGTCGCCGCCGGCGTCGCGTCATT
This sequence comes from uncultured Collinsella sp., assembly GCA_958415665.1. Taxonomy (GTDB): domain Bacteria; phylum Actinomycetota; class Coriobacteriia; order Coriobacteriales; family Coriobacteriaceae; genus Collinsella. Next base: position 12,970 of record CATYZK010000017.1, read on the forward strand.
TTGGCTCGGCCCGGCAAGCGCCGCCGCGGCAACGGGCATGGGCGTGCTTTTTGCCCGTCTGGCCACGGTCGCGCTTTCAGCCGGAGGCGTGCTGGGGCTCGGCAACGTTGCCGCAGCGCTGGAAGACCCGCTCCTTTGGGCTGCCTTTGTGCTGGTCGCGACAACTGCCGCAGCGTCATCTGCGCTGCTCAATGCCCATGCCAAGCGTGCCGACCAGGGCTCAAACCTTGCCGCAATCGCCGCCATCGCCGTCACCGGCATCGGCTGCGCAGCGGCATCCTGTCTTGCACACCATATGGAAATTGCCAGCCTTGCAGCCGCGGTCGCCGCCAAGGCGGCAGTTGCGGGAACCCTATCCTCTATAATCGTTGGGATATGCCTATATTTGCTCGGATACCAAAGAACCTATACGGAGAGTGATCTTTCGTGAACTTCCTGAACATCTTCGAGGACCACGTGGCCGGCATCTTCGGTGCCACCCGTGCCCCGTTCTCCTTTAAGAAGCTTGCCAAGCAGGCCGCTCGCGACATGGAGGATCAGACTCTGGTGATTAACGGCGTCAACACGGCGCCGGCACTCTATACCAACCTGATCGCCGCCGACGACGATCCCATGCTCGCCCCGTTCTACCCCGAGCTTTCGCGCGAGGTCCGCGAGTTTGTGAAGGCGCAGGCCGAAAAGCGCCGCTATGTCTTTGTCGGCGAGCCCCTCGTGCGCTTTATGATCGATCCGCAGCTGCGCGCCGGCAAGTTCTCGGTCTTTGCCGAGAACGTCGATGCCCCCCCGCTCGGCCGCCTATACGAAGAAGAGCGCGCCTATCAAAACGGCCTGTGCCAGAACAACTCCGCGGCAAGCCGTGCCGCCAGCGCCCCGCGCGCCGGCCAGCAGCAGTTTGCTGCCCCGCAGCAGCAGCGCCCCGCCGCCATGCCCCAGCAGCAGCCGACGCCTCGCGCCGCCGCTCCCGACCCGCTTGCCACGGCAGACCCCTTCGCGCCTAGCGTCCCCGACCCCGCCGCCGCACCCATCCCGGTGCCGCAGACCGTCTCGCGCGACACGCTTGCCGGCATGGGCGGAGCCGCCGCGACCGGTGCCGCCGTGGGCCTAGGCGCCGCAGCCGGCATCGCCTCCAACATGGCGAGCACTCGCGCCCCGCAGCGCCCGCTCGCCCAGCTCGTCGACGTCGTGAGCGGCGAGAGCCATAGCATCACCTCCGCACAGGTGACCATCGGTCGCGAGCGCTCAGTTTCCGACATTGCCCTGCGCGACCCCAACGTGTCGCGCCGCCACGCCCAGCTCACCTTTACGGGCTCGGATTGGTCGATCGAGGACCTCAATTCCACCAACGGCACACTCGTCAACAACCGCCGCATTACGCGCTGCCCGCTGCGCAACGGCGATCTGCTGACGTTTGGCCTGAGCACCTTTGAATTTAGGGGATAGTCGCTTATGAACATCGATATCGTCCTTTTTGCAGGCCGCATCGTCCTGGTCGCCCTGCTCTATATCTTCCTGTTCGCCGTCATGAAGACCGGCGTGGGACTTGTGCGCGGACAGCGCCGCGACTCGGCCATCTGGACGATCGATGTGGACAAGGGTCCGCGCGGTATCCGCGGCATCCACGTAGATATGCTCGGCCCCGTCATCGTCGGTCGCTCGCCATCTTCGGACATCTGCATCAACGAACCATTCGTCTCGGCCTCGCATGCGCGCTTTTCGCTGCAGGGCCCGGCGCTCATCATCGAGGACCTCAACTCGCTTAACGGCACGCTCGTCAACGGCCGCCAGCTTGTGGAGCCCGCAACGCTGCGCGAGGGCGACGAAGTCCAGATCGGCGATGTGGTCATGAAGGTGAACCGTCGATGATCGACGAGGAGAACAAGTCCGCGACTATGACCGAGGCACCGGCTGCCGCCACAGCTGCGCCGGCCCACGCCGCTCCGGCGGGCTCCGCACCCGTGGAACCCGAGGACACCGTGTTCTCCCTGCCTCTTTCGCATGTAACGCATGATATTTCGGATCTCGCCGATAACGAGGACGAAGAGGATGCCGTAGCGGCGCCCATCGGCGCACATGCTGCGGAACAGCCCACAGCGCCCGAAGCAACCTCGGCGCCAGCTCACTTTGCAGAGCCCGTCGCCGCGGCAATCAACGAGAGCGCTGCGGTGTTTGCGGCACCCGAGCCCGCCGCGCCGGCGTTTCCCATAGCTCCGGCATCCGAAGTTGCGCCCGTGTCTACGCCGGCGCCCGAAGCGGGGCCATCCCCCGAGGACGGCCCCGCACCCAAGACCCCGCAGCCTGCGCCCGCAAGCGAGTCCGATGCCGTGGCCGAGCCCGCCGCCCAGTCGCAAAGCATGCCCGCGCCGTCGCACTTTGCGACGCCCGAGCCTATAGACGTCAGCCCGCAAGACGACGAGTCGACCGCCCGCGTGTCCGAGGAGCCCGGCTCCCCGGACACCGGCGATTCCGAATCAAACGCCGAGATCGACACCGTCTCTCCCGGTGACACAGCCGAGATCGACGTTGCCGCCGTTGAGGCCAAGCTCAAAGACCCCGGCTCGACCATGAGCTTTGAGCCCCTAACCGAGGAGCGCATCGAGACCGACTCGACCTATGATGCCGGCACCACCACGCAACTCATGTGGGGCGCCCGCTCCGACGTTGGCTGCGTACGCCCGCACAATGAGGATTCCTACCTGGTGCAGTCGCCGCTCTTTTGCGTATGCGACGGCATGGGCGGTCACGCCGCCGGCGAGGTAGCCTCTTCCATCGCCGTCGAGACTATTGCCAAGACGGCCCCGCAGTCCGCCGACGCAGCACGCCTGGCCGCAGCCGTCGAGGCAGCCAACGCCGCCGTAATCGAGGCGGCCCTGAACGGCCTGGGCAAGCCCGGCATGGGCTGCACAGCCACTTGCGCCTATATCGAAAACGACACGCTCGCCATCGCCCACGTGGGTGACTCTCGCGCCTACCTGCTCCACGAGGGCACGCTCATCCGCGTGACCCGCGACCACTCCTACGTGGAGGAGCTCGTGGACGCCGGCGAGATTACGGCAGACGAGGCTCGCGTCCACCCCAACCGTTCGGTCATCACCCGTGCGCTGGGCTCGGACCCCGCCATGTATGCCGACCACTTCACTCTGCATATCGAGGAAGGCGACCGCCTGATCCTGTGCTCCGACGGCCTTTCGAGCATGATTCCCGATAGCGATATCGAGAACATCGCCACGCAGTCCTCAACCGCGCAAATCTGCGTCGACAACCTAGTGGACGCGGCGCTTGCCGCCGGCGGCCACGACAACGTGACCGTAGTAGTCGTTGACCTGGTTGACGATGGCGTTATGCGCGAAGCGCAACGCGTGCGTCGCCGCAACATTACTATCGCCGCCATCCTGGCCCTCGTCTTTGTGCTAGCAGCTGGCATCTGGGCCTACACGGGTGTCACCGGCTCGTACTACCTGGGTACCTACCAGGGCAATGTCGCCGTCTGGCGCGGCCTGCCCGGCAAGCCGCTCGGACTCAAGCTCCACTGGCTCGAAAGCGAAACCAGCATTAAGCTGTCCGACCTGCCCGAAGACACGCAAAACCGCCTCAAGGCGGGCATTCCGCAAACAAGTGTCGACGATGCGCAGGACACGATATCCAAGTACCGCCACCAGATCGACGAGGAGCAGACCCGCCAGGTGATCGACGCGCAAACGATTCGCGACAACACCAATCAGGGATCGACCTCCGAATCAGATTCTGAGAAAACCGCCGAACAGTCCGCCGAGGCCGAAGCCTCCGATAAGAATTAGAAAGGGAGTGCCGCTTATGAGTCGCCGCAACACCGAGCTGCTCTTGCTCATCGCCTCGGCGTTCCCCGTCATCCTGCTGTATGCGATGTACGTCCTCACCGCGGGCGCTGCCATCTCCTTTGAGACGCTCGCCGTACCGATCGGCCTCTTTGCCGCCTTTGCCGCGGCCCACATTGCCGTGCGCATCTTGGCGCCCGGTGCCGACCCCGCTATCCTGCCCATTGTCTTTGTGCTTTCGGGCATCGGCATCACGTTCGTGACGCGTCTCGCCCCCGCTCTCGCCATCTCACAGCTCATCATCCTGTTTGTCTCGGTGGCCCTGATGGTGGGAACGCTCGCGTTGGTTAAGAACCTCGACGTAGTCATGCGCTACAAGTACACCTTTGGCATCATCGGCATCATTCTGTTAATGCTGCCTATCTTTATCGGCACCACGATCTCGGGCTCCAAGCTGTGGATTCGCATCGCGGGCTTTACCATCCAGCCCGGCGAGTTCGCCAAGGTCTTTATCGTGCTGTTCCTGGCCGGGTACCTGGCCGAGAACCGCGAGCTGCTCTCCATCTCCAACCGCAAGATCCTGGGCTTTAAGATCCCTCGCCTGCGACTGCTGCTGCCGCTGTTTGCCGTGTGGGGCGTGTGCCTGCTCGTCGTCGTCTTCGAACGCGACCTGGGTTCGGCCGTGCTGTTCTACACCATCTTCTTGCTGATGCTCTACGTTGCCACGGGACGATTCTCGTATGTCGTTATCGGCCTTGCGCTCTTAGCCGTTGGAGCCGTGGGCGCCTACAAGTTCCTGTCTCACGTTCAGGTGCGTTTCCAGGTTTGGGTCGATCCGTTTAAGGACGCCCAGGGCCAGGGCTACCAGATCGTCCAGTCGCTCTTCTCGCTTGCCGATGGCGGTCTGGTCGGCGTTGGCATCGGCAACGGCATGGCCAACAACATCCCTGTCGTCGAGTCCGACTTTATCTTCTCGGCCATCGGCGAGGAGATGGGCCTTTTGGGCGGCGGCGCCGTGCTCATCCTGTTTATGCTCTTTGCCGTGCGTGGCCTCACCACGGCTGCCCGCGCTAAATCCGACCTCGCCGCCTTTAGCGCCACAGGCCTTACGGCCGCCATCAGCTTCCAGGCCTTTTTGATCGTTGGCGGCGTAACCCGCCTGATCCCGCTGACCGGCGTCACCCTGCCCTTTATGAGCCAGGGCGGCTCCTCGCTGCTGGCGAGCTTTATCATCGTCGCGCTCCTGCTGCGCGCCGGTGACGAAGCGACCGGACGCGAGGCCGAGCTTACCGGCACCGGCACCATGGCCGCCATCACCGATGATCAGGTCGCATCTGCCGCCGCCCCGACGGGCACGCGCTTTGCCGCCTCGTCTTCCTACGGCAGCGGCAGCCATTCCGTCGGCTCGCGCATGCGTCGTCGCCTGCTCGACACGCCTGAATCCGGCGTGCTCGGCCGCGTTGCGCTCGCCAACCGTCTAACCCGTGCGGTGCTCGCCTTTACGGCGCTGTTCGCCATCCTTATCGGCAACCTCACCTATGTCCAGGTCATCAAGGCCAAGGACTATCAGGACATGCCGACCAACAACCACACCATCGCCCGCTCCAAGTACATCCAGCGCGGCTCCATCATCACGTCCGATGGCGTGACGCTGGCCGAGTCGCTGCAGCAGGAGGACGGCACCTACGTACGCTCCTACCCCAACGGTAACCTGGCAGCGCACGTGGTTGGCTACGTGAGCCAGCAGTATGGCACCACTGCCATCGAGAGCGTCATGAACGACACGCTCACTGGCTCTAAGGATTACTCCAGCTGGAACAACGCCATCGCGTCGCTCGCGGGCCAGACCCAGCCGGGCAACACCGCCAAGCTCACCATTGACTCGCGTATCCAGACGGCGGCCGAACAGGCGCTCAAGGGCTTTAAGGGCGCTGTAGTGGTCATCGATCCGCGTACCGGCGCGGTGCTCGCATGTGCCAGCTCGCCCACCTACGACAACACCAACATCGACGCCCTGCTGCAGGCGGGCGGCGGCGAGAACGGCTCTATGTACAATCGCGCCATGGACGCGCTGTACACGCCGGGCTCCACGTTTAAGGTCGTTACGCTTTCCGCGGCACTCGAGACCGGTACTGCCAGCCTTACCAGCACCTACCAGGCGCCCGGCTCCATGGACATCGGCAACGCACCGGTCACCAACTATGCCAACGAGAGCTACGGCACCATCAGCCTGCAGCAGGCCTTTGCCGTGTCCTCCAACGTCGTCTTTGGCCAGGTGGCAAACGAAGTTGGCGCAAACACGCTCGTGCAGTTTGCCAACGCCTTTGGCTACGGCCAAAAGCTCGGCCAGGACCTGACCTCCACGGCCTCCATCATGGCCGACCCGTCGCTCATGACTGAGTGGGAGACCGCCTGGGCCGGCGCCGGCCAGCCTGTCGGCATGGACCACACGCCCGGGCCGCAGACCACCGTCATGCAAAACGCCGTGATTGCCGCCGCCATCGCTAACAGTGGCGTGGTCATGGACCCATACTTTGTAGCCCAGGTACTCGCCCCGGACGGAACCGTGGTCAAGACCACGCAGTCCCGCTCGCTGGGTCAGGCCGTCAGCTCCGCCACGGCCGACCAGGTCAAGCAGGCCATGCTTGCCGTCGTCCAGTCCGGCACCGGCACCGATGCCCAGGTCCCCGGCGTCAAGGTCGCCGGCAAGACCGGCTCGGCCGAGATCGGCGGCACCAACGTCAACTCGATGTTCGTTGGCTTTGCACCTTACGATTCACCCACGGTCGCTATCTCGGTGGCCTTGGAGGATTACGACCAACACGACGTCAAGGCGGCCAAGATCGCCGGCATCGTCCTGACCGCGGCACTCGCCGCCCAGGGAGCGTGATGCCCGTGATCGAATCGGACACCCGGGGCGCACCGCGGCCTAAGGGCTAGCGGCAATGCGCCACATGGCCCAGCGGCCACACAGTAGGTACTACACACATCGTTGAGCGAATAGTTATGTTAGGAGCAGGAATGGAACAGAGGGTCCTCGGGGGAAGATACCTCCTCAAGGATAAGGTGGGGACAGGCGGCATGGCGACCGTCTTCCGTGCGCAGGATCAGGTCCTCGACCGCACGGTAGCCGTCAAGATCATGCTGCCGCAGTACGCTGGCGACGCCACCTTCGCCGCGCGTTTTAAGCAGGAGGCCCAGGCAGCAGCCGGCCTCTCCTCCCCCTATATCGTAGGCGTCTACGATTGGGGCAAGGACGGCGACACCTATTACATCGTCATGGAGTACCTGCGCGGTACCGACCTCAAGAGCGGCATCAAGAGCCATGGCGCCCTCGACCCCAAAAAGGTCGCGCAGATCGGCTCACAGATCAGCTCCGCGCTTTCGGTCGCGCACAAGCACGAGATCATCCACCGCGACATCAAGCCGCAGAACATCATGGTGCTGCCCGACGGCAACATCAAGGTGATGGATTTTGGCATCGCGCGCGCTAAGAATAGCCACCTCACGCAGGACAACAACGTTCTGGGCACCGCCCATTATGTAAGCCCCGAGCAGACCCGCGGCCAGGACCTCGGCCCCACCTCGGATATCTACTCGCTGGGTGTCGTCATGTACGAGTGTGCCACCGGCCGCGTGCCCTTCGACGGCGACGACGCCATCTCGGTCGCACTCAAGCAGGTCAACGAGCTGCCCATCCCGCCGAGCCAGATTAACTCCGGCGTCGACGCCGATCTTGAGCGCATCATCCTCAAGTGCATGGAAAAGGACCCGGCGAATCGCTTCCAGACGGCCGACGAGCTGCGTCAAGTGCTCAACAGCTACCTGTCCGGGCGCGCCGTCAATATTTCCGAGCCCACGCGCATCATTGGTGCCCCCGGCGAGCTCGGCGCCACCAAGACCCGCGAGCTTTCCGACCAGACGCGCGCCATGGTTCGCCCCGTCTCGGGTGTGAGCGGCCAGAACAACGCTCGTAGCGCCGTTTCGGGCTCCACGGGTTCCTACGAGGTCGAGAAGCCCAAGTCCAACAAGAACAAGGTCATCGCCGCCGTGGTTGCCGCCGTTGCCGTCATCGGCATCGTGGTGGCCTTTGCCACGGGGCTCTTTGGCGGCGAGCAGGTCACGGTGCCCGACGTACTGGGCAAGGACCAGCAGACTGCCGTGGAGCTGATCAAGGAGGCCGGCCTCGAGGTTGGCACCGTCGATCAGAGCTACAACGACGACGTCGACGAGGGCAAGGTCGCCGAGCAGACGCCCAACGGCAACACCAAGAAGGCCAAGGGCACCAAGGTGAACCTGGTAATCTCCAAGGGCCCCAAGCCCTCCGAGAAGGTTGAGGTTCCCCAGCTTGTCGGCCTGACCAAGGACCAGGCAGAAGCCGCGCTGGCAAGCGTTGGCCTGAAGGGCAACGCTTCGGAAGAAGCCAATGAGGCCGAAGAGGGCCAGGTCTTTGACCAGAGCACTACTGCCGGCAAGGAGGTCGAGAAGGGCACGACCATCTCGTATAAGGTCTCGAGCGGCCCGGATACCACGTCCGTCCCCGACCTGACCGACATGACCGAGGCCCAGGCGCGCAACGCCCTCGATATGGCAGGCTTTGGCGTCGACGTGAGCTACCAGGAGAACGACTCAGTTACCGAGGGCACCGTGATCAGCTGGAACCCCAGCGGCAAGCAGAAGCCCGGCGCCACGATTACCGTCGTCATCGCCAAGAAGTCCGGCAAGGCCAGCGTTCCGGGCAACCTGTACGGCAAGAGCATCTCCGCCGCCGTCACCGCGCTCAACAACGCCGGGTTCTACAACATCGCGTTCTGCGACCAGAACGGCAACCCCGTGAGCGGCAACGAAAACGCCACCGTTACGGGCGTCTCCCCCACCGGCAAGCAGTCCACCGACAACACGATTACGCTGACGGTTTCGATTTCTGGCTCTGGTACTGATTCAGGCGACGATTCCGGTACGACCAACTAGTCATCAAGACGTTGCCCACAGCGGCTGATGACGCAAATACATTCGCTCAATTGCGCCCGTTTGCTCCCCCTGCAAACGGGCGCTTTCTTCATCTGAAGTAGCGAAAACCACGGAATACCTTTAAACCAGAAGAGCCCGGCACCGTAGCGGTACCGGGCTCGATATTCCTCTGGTGCCCCCGGGCGGATTCGAAAACTCCCCCCGCGGGGAAATGAGTGACGCGGGTGTCGACGGCCCGAATCCGGCCTTTAGACCAGAAGAGCCCGGCACCGTGGTGGTACCGGGCTCGGCAATTCTCTGGTGCCCCCGGGCGGATTCGAAAACTCCCCCCGCGGGGAAATTGGTGACGCGGGTGTCGGCGGTTCGAATCCGGCCCTTAGACCAGAAGAGCCCGGCACCGTGGCGGTACCGGGCTCGACAAATCTCTGGTGCCCCCGGGCGGATTCGAACCGTCGACACCCGCTTTAGGAGAGCGGTGCTCTATCCCCTGAGCTACGGAGGCATGTCGTATTAGTGTAGCAGATTTACGCCACTAACATGCAGCGCACAGCCGCTCTTCGAGATAGTCATCTGCGACGTTCTTTAATGACAAGTCGTTTAAGAACGTCCCTAATAACTACCCAACGACTAGTTGCCTTTGTGGAAGAGGTTTTTGATAACGGAGGGGATGCTCTTGGCGCCCTTAGCCGTCACATCGATAAAGTCAGGCGAACGCACGAGCTTATCCTCGTCAACGTACTTGCGGACCGCACGAAGCGTCTCTTTGTCATCGCGCGTCGAAAACGTAAAGTGACCATTGTCCTTGGTGAAGATGGCAAAACGCGTAATCTTCTTGGTGCCGCGCAAAACCTCAGCGGCAATATAGTCGACCTCATCCCACGGGATCTGAATAAAATCCTCGGGATTGCGCTCGTTATAGTACTCAAACGCCTTATTGCCCACCATTACGTTACCGTGACTGGTAAGCCCCATCAGGCAGGTTGCCGGCGTTGCCAGATCGACCGTGCTGTTCTGAGATTGCGCCATGCGCGCCTCGCCCTCCAAATAAAACAATCGGACCGCATCCAGTGTACACACCGGGTGCGGTCCGTTTCAATGGCTCAAAAGCCCTTGCCTAGCAATTCTCGGTCTTAAGCCGAAACGTGCTTACATGAAGCCGCAGACGCGACCGATGATGCCGATGGCGAAGAGAGCCAGGATGATGACGATCGGGCTGACCTTCTTCTTGAGGAGCTTGCAGACCAGCAGGGTCAGGCACACGGCGGCAAGGCCGGGGATGAGCTGATCGAGGTTAGCCTGAAGCGTGGTGACCTTCACCTGATCAAGGGCGTTAGCACCGATGGAGTTATACATCGTCAGTGCTTCCTTGACACCCTCAGAACCGGAGGGCAGATTAGCCCAGTCGATAAAGGCGCCAGCAGACTGCGTGACCTTGGAGACGACCGGGGTGAAGGAGATGGACACCCAGCGCTCGACCAGGGCGCCGATGATGAACATACCCAGGATGGAAGCGCCCTCGGTGACCTTGCCCATCAGACCGCCGGAGAGGTCCTTGGCGATGGAGGAGCCGACCTTGTAGCCAAACTCCTGCGTGTACCACAGGAAGGCGTAACGGATGATGTTCCACGCGAAGAAGAACAGCAGCGGACCGGCAATGCTGCCGGACAGGGCCAAGGAAGCGCCCAGAGCGCCCAGAATCGGGCGAAGGGTGAACCAGAAGGCGGGGTCGCCGACGCCGGCGAGCGGGCCCATCATACCGACCTTGACGCCCTGAATGGCGACGTCGTCAATCGGAGCACCGTTGGCGCGCTCCTCCTCGAGAGCGAGGGTAACGCCAATGACGGGGGCGGAAACATAAGGGTGGGTGTTATAGAACTCCAGGTGGCGCTTAAGAGCGGCAATCTGGTCATCCTTGCTGGTGTAGAGCTTCTTGATCGCAGGGATCATTGCGAAGCACCAGCCGCCGTTCTGCATACGCTCGTAGTTCCACGAGCCCTGAAGGAACTGATGACGGAAGCAAACCTTCTTGCGGTCAGCCTTGGTGAGCTGAATCTTGTTCTCTGCCATATGTATCACTCCCCTCCTACTCGTAATCGTTCAGAATGTCGCCGAGCGGGTCGCCGGAGCCACCGCCCATGCCGCCACCCTGCTTGGCCAGATCCTTAAGGCCAAGGTAGATGAGGGCAAGGGAGATGCCGATGAGGCCAAGGGCGATCAGCGTGAGCTGAGGGATGGCAGCAAGGACAAAGCCGAGGACGAAGAACGGCCAGGTCTCCTTGGTGGCCATCATGTTGATGACCATGGCGTAACCGACGGAAGCGACCATGCCGCCGCCGACAGCCATGCCGCCGGACAGCCAGTCGGGCATAGCGTTCAGCGCGTTGGTAACAGCCTCGGCCGGGATGATGCACAGAAGTACTGCCGGGATGGCGATACGAAGGCCCTGCATGAGGATGGCAGCATACTGCCAGCGCTCGATGCCGGCGAAGTCGCCCTTCTCGGCGCAACCGTCCATGGCGTGAGCGATAGCGGTTGCCAGGGTACGGCAGATCATGGTCAGGAACAGACCAGCGACCGACAGCGGGACGGCAACGGCGATAGCGGCGGTAACGGCCTTGGCCGAATCAGTGGCGCCACCGTTGAGGGCGAGCACCATGATGATCGAAGAAGCGACCGAGGCCAAGGCGGCGTCAGGCGCGACGGCGGCGCCGACGTTAGCCCAGCCAAGGGCCATCATCTGGAGCGAACCGCCCAGGAGGATGCCCTCCTGAAGGTGACCGGTTACGAGACCGATAAGCGTGCATGCCACGAGCGGCTGATGGAACTGAAACTCATCCAGAATGCCTTCCATACCGGCAAGCAACGCGACAATCGCAACAAGCAGAATAGTAATTGCAGACATGTATCGGACCCTCCTTTACTATGCTTGAGCGGCCAGTTCGGCCTTAGCTTTCTTCAACATGGCGTCGAGATCCTCGGAGGAATCCGAAGGAACCTTGCGGACCTCGAACTTGACGCCCTTGGCCTTGAGGGCCTCGAGAGTCTTAACGTCGTCATCGCCCATAGCGACGGCGTTGGTGACGACGACCTTGCCCTTGGAGTGAGCCATGGAACCGATGTTGACTTCCTTGATGTCGACGCCGGCCTCGATGGCCTTGAGCAGATCCTGCGGGTTCTCGAAGATCAGCATGGCCTTGGTGTCACCAAAGCGCGTGTCCTTGACGACCTCGGCCATCTTCTTGATGGGCACGACGTTGGCATGGACTCCCGGAGGGGCAGCCTGCTCGATCATGGTCTTGCGGAGCTCGTCGTGAGCAACGCCGTCGGAAACCACGATGATGCGGTTGGGGTTGATCTGCTTGGTCCACGTGGTGGCCACCTGACCATGAAGCAGACGGGTGTCGATACGGACGTGGGCGATCTTGATGTGCCCGTCGCCGATGACCGTTCCCGGAGGGATGGCGCCTGCAGGAGCAGCGGCGGCCGCAGCCGGCTTCTTCTCCTCGGGCTCCAGAGACTCGGGCTTGACGCGCACGCCAGCCTTAGCCTCAGTCACGAGATGTTTTGCGATCGCATGTGCAGTGTTCTTTGCGTCAAAGCGCTGCGAATATGCCTCGATGAGCATAGGCAGGTTGACACCGGTGACGATAGCCCAGGAATCGTGGCCCTCGATGAGCCCGCTGATCTGGTTGAACGGCGTACCGCCCCACAGATCAACGAGGAAGAGCACCTGCTCCTGGTCCTCGAAGGAAGCGACTGCTTCCTCGACCTTGGCACGGAAGTCGTCGGGGCCCATGCTCGGCTCGAGCGAGACCACGGCTACAGACGGCTGATCGCCAAAGACCATCGAGCCCGTCTGCTTGATTCCAGCCGCCAAGTCACCATGGCTAGCAAGAACAATACTTACCATCACATAACCTCCTTTTTGTCTACGTATTTCCTACACGACATGAACGAAGTATACCTGTTTGGATTGTGGAATTATGGCTGAATCCGCAAAAGGTTGAATTATTTGTTTAAACGTCTAAGTTTGTTACAAGTTGATTACGTTGCTATTTTTCGACTCATTTCCCACTAAAGCGTCGCTCATCAAGTCATGTTTTTTACAGATACGAGCACGCTGTTCATTGATACCGATTTTAAGCAAGTGCGAATGCGCTTGTACTGCCGCTATTTTGTTTAAACAGATATGACTTGACTATTTTCGTGGCTTATGTTCTAGCGCAAGTAGTCATTGGGGACGTTCTTAAACGGCTAGTCGTTGGGGACGTTCTTGCATGACTAGTCAAACAAGAACGTCCCCAACGACTAGGGGCTAGACGATGTGGAGAGGGTTGGCGGCGTCGACGGCATCGGGGGTGTCGGAGAGGCCGTCGGGGGCAGCGTCTGCCGGGTCCTCGTCGGGGGTCTCGATCTGCTTGATCATGACCTCCTGGCCCTGCAGCAGGTATGTCTCGCCGCTGCCGCAATAAGGGCAGGTCTTGCCGTGCTCGACCGTCGCGTAGTTGCGGCCGCACGCCTCGCAATGTGTCACGGCCTCAACGGGCTCCACGATAAGCTCCGAGCCCTCGGTGATAGGCTTTTTATCCGCTGCCCAGCGCCAAGCGTCGAGCAGCAAGTCGGGAACGACGCCCGAGACCTCGCCCAACAGCAACGTCACGCTCGAAACGCGACGCACGCCATTGGCGCGCGCCACGTTCTCAACATCGCGAATGATGTGATACACGATTCCGAGCTCGTGCATTTTTTCTCCCGCCGTTCTAGCGAACGGCGATCGGCTTGACGCTGCGCGAGCCCCAGACGGGCGATCTGCCTTTCAATCGTCGGGCATGGGCAAAAGCCCTATGCCCTCCTCTTTCAAGGCACCTCGCCACGCCTGGGACTCGCTCGCTGTCCAACCGCTCTCTGCGCCGTTCTCCTGCTTGTTGCGTTTCTTACTTCTTCCCAAATTTAATCTTGATGGCACGCTTCAATGCGTACTTGCCCAGGCTGGGGAGCTTTTGCTCGTATTTGACCATCGTGGAGCACTCGGGGCGGTCGCGATCCAGATGGATGGCGTCGAACGCGCACTTGGTGGTGCACAGGCCGCAGCCGATGCACTTGTTGGGGTCGACGATCGAGGCACCGCAGCCCAGGCAACGGGCGGTCTCGGCGCGCACCTGCTCTTCGGTAAAGGTCTCGACGTACTCGCTAAACGGCGCGGCCTTCTCGCGCTCGCGGTCCACGTGGGCAACCTCGCGGCTCGCGTTGTCGTAGCTCTCGATCACGACATCGTCGCGGTCGAGCGCGGTGTAGCGGCGCTGGTTGCGGCCGATCGTGAGCGTGGACCCCGGCTGCACAAAGCGGTGGATGGACACGGCGGCCTCGTGACCGGCGGCGATGGCATCGATGGCAAAACTCGGACCGGTGTAGACGTCGCCGCCCACAAAGATGTCTGGCTCGGCGGTCTGGTAGGTCTGAGGATCGGCAAGGGCACCCTGACCGCGGCCAAGCTCCACCTTGGAGCCAGCCAGCAGGTCGCCCCACACAATGGACTGGCCGATGGACATGACCACGCGGTCGGCATCGACGCGGCGCAGGTCGTTCTCGTCGTACTCGGGCGCAAAACGGCCCTCGTCGTCAAAGACACGCGTGCAGCGCTTGAAGGTGATGCCGCGCACATGACCGGCCTCGTCCAGATGGACCTCCTTGGGGCCCCAACCGCAGCTGATGTGCGCACCGTCCTCGATGGCCTCGCGACGCTCTTCCTCGCTGGCGGGCATCTGCGCCTCGCTCTCCAGGCAGAACATCTCAACGTGCTCGGAGCCCAGGCGGCAGGCGTTGCGGGCCACGTCGATGGCCACGTTGCCGCCGCCCACCACGATGGTGCGGCCGGGCAGGGTATCGATCTTGCCGCTGTTAACCTCGCGAAGGAAGTCGACGGCCACGGTCACGTCCTCGGCATCCTCGCCCGGAATGCCGGCAAGGCGGCCGCCCTGGCAGCCAATGGCAACGTAGAAGGCCTTAAAGCCCTGCGCGCGCAGCTCGTCGAGCGTCGCATCGCGGCCGACCTCCACGCCGTAGCGGAACTCGGCGCCCATCAGGCGAATAACCTCGACCTCGGCCTCGATAACATCCTTCTGCAGCTTAAAGCTGGGAATACCGTAGGTGAGCATGCCGCCCGGGCGCTCGTTCTTCTCGAACACGACGGGCTTGTAGCCCTTCTCGGCCAGGTAGAAAGCGCAGGACAGGCCGGCCGGACCGGCACCGATGATGGCGATCTTCTGGTCGAAGCCGCCGGCACGCGTCGGGGTCACCACAGGTGGGACATAGCGGGTCGCGGCATCCAGATCGCGCTGGGCGATAAACTTCTTGACCTCGTCGATAGCCACGGCGGCGTCCACACGGCCGCGAGTGCAGGCATCCTCGCAGCGGCGGTTGCACACGCGGCCGCAGATGGCGGGCAGCGGGTTCTCACGCTTGATGAGCGCCAGCGCCTCGTCATAGCGACCCTGAGCCGCGAGCTTCAAATAGCCCTGAACGGCGACATGCGCGGGGCAAGCCGTCTTGCAGGGCGCGGTGCCGGACTCATGCGTCTCGATGCGGTTGTCGTTGCGGTAGTTGGGCGACCACTTGGTGTGGTCCCACTTGGTGGCATCGGGCAACTCCTGGCGCGGATACTCGGGCACCTGTCCGCCGGCCTTTTTGCTGCAGAGCTTCTGGCCCAGCCTGGCGGCGCCGGCCGGGCACACCTCAACGCAACGACCGCAGGCAACGCACTTGTCCTTCTCGACCTTGGCGACATAGGCCGAGCGCGACAAGTTGGGCGTGTTGAACAGCTGAGAGGTGCGCAGGGCATAACACACGTTGACGTTGCAGTTGCAGATAGCGAAGATCTTGTTCTCGCCGTCGATGTTGGTGATCTGGTGCACGAAGCCGTTGTCCTCGGCCTGGCGCAGGATGTCGTAAACCTCGTCGCGGGTCACGTAATGGCCACGATCTGTCTCGACCACGTAGTCGGCCATATCGCCCACGGCGATGCACCAATCGGCCGGGTCGTCGGCGCAGCCCTCACCCATCACGCGACGGCTCGCGCGGCAACTGCAGGTGCTGGCGGCATACTTACCCTCGTATTTGTCGAGCCAATGCTCGATATGCTCAATAGGCACCGACGTGCTCGCGGCATCGATAGCCTTCTCGACCGGAATGACGTGCATGCCGATACCGGCGCCTCCGGGCGGCACCATCGGCGTAGCCTTGGACAGCGGCCCCTTGGACGCCTGCTCAAAGAACTTGGCATAGACCGGATGCTCCTCGAGCTGGCTCACGCGCATGTTGAGGAACTCGGCGGAACCCGGCACCAGCATGGGCAGCACCCACTGCTTGGCGCGCTCGGGGTTTTCCCAGTTGTACTCGAGCAGACCCGTGTAGCTCATGTCGTTGAGCATCTTCTCGATATCGGCCTCGGGCATGCCGGTGAGCTTGACCATCTCGGGCAGCGTATAGGGACGACGCATCTTCATCTTGCAGAGCACTTCGGCCTGCTCGTCGGTTGCGGCCTCGGCAAACGACCAGTACTCGTAGCCCAGCAGCTCGTCGCGATGCAGCAGACGGTTGGTGCAGTGCTCGCACAGCTTGACGATTGCCTCGCGCGGATGCTCCGGCAGCGGCGGCACGAACTCCGCACCGATGTCGGGCTCGGTATAGCTAATTCCCGGTCCGTTGAGAATCATGGTTGTCCCTTCTCTTGCCGCAGCCCGACGAGACCGCAGCGCCCCTCTTTTTTGCAGGCCGGGCATGCCCCCATGCCGTTCACCCGCCATTGTTGACATTGTGTCAAAAATAGTATTGACGAACCGTCAACAATATTCAAGACTGTTAGGCGAACGGTTAGGCAAAAGAGGATGAAAGGCGGCAAAACATGAGCAACAACACGGCAGACACCTCCGTGGTCGATGCCGTCCCCGCATCCGATAGCGCGGCAAAGCGTCTGACGGGCGACGAACGCCGTCGCGAGATCCTCGATGCCGTGCGCACCGTAAGCTCCGAGTTGGGCGTGTCGCATCTATCCGTCTCGGCCGTGACCAAGCGAGCCGGCTGCACGCGCTCACTGTTCTACCACTACTTCGCCGATATGGACGCCGCCGTCACCGCTGTTATGGACGAGGCGATCGACGGCTTTATCTCCGAGCTCGAGCAGTGGAATGCCAGCCGCACGGTTGGCGACATCGAGGGCGCGCTCGACACCGTCGCCCCGCTCTTCAAGCGCCTGGTCGCCAGCGGCCACGAGCTGCCGAGTACGCTCACCTCAAGCAGTGGCGCGCTCTACGGCGGCTTTTTGCACAACGTGGTCCAGCGTGTGGCGCAGTTTATCTGCGACACCACCGTGGTGGATTTTGTCGCCCATCATGAGCTACGCATCGACCATGTCTACGAGACGTTCTACACCCTCATCATGGGGTTGTTGATGTATATCCGCACGCACCCCGATGTGCCCGACGAGACGGTCAAGGAAATCATCGCCTCGACACTCCACATCGAGGGCTATACCGCCAAGTATCCGGAGCGCAAGCCCCAGAACTGACGACATTTGGCCAAACTGCCCGCGATCAGAAGAGGGGCCGCGGGCGTGTGAAAGGAGAGCAGCATGCTGTTCGATGTTTGGGGTAGCGATACCCTTATCCACTGGGCCGGCTGGGCCATGGTCTTTATTGGCCTGATCGTGCTCAACGAGGTCGGCCGCCGCACCAAGCTCGGCGCGGCCATCATCTTTGGCGTGGCTCCGCTGGCCATGACCATCTACTGCGTCGCCATCGCCGTGGGCGTTTCGCAGGGCGCCGAGTGGGCGCTCACCAACCCCACCCATGTGTACCAGAACAGCTGGTTCCACTACGCCAAGGTATACGCGGCGCTGGCCGGTTGCTGGGGCTTCATTGCCATTAAGTACCAGTGGGGCAAGATCGGCAAGGCGCATTGGTTCCGCGCGTGGCCGTTTGTGATCGTCGCCATCAACATCTTGATCGCCGTCGTGTCCGACTTCGAGAGCGCCTATCACTTCTTTGTCCTGGGCGAGTCCACTTGGGTCACCTCCGAAGGTGCTACGCAGCTGGCCGGCTGGAACAACGTGTTCAACGGCATCGCCGGTATCATCAACATCTTCTGCATGACCGGTTGGTGGAGCGTCTACGCCTCCGAGGATCAGACCGACATGCTGTGGCCCGACATGACCTGGGTCTACATCATCGCCTACGACATCTGGAACTTCTGCTACACCTACAACTGCCTGCCCACCCACTCCTGGTTCTGCGGCTTTGCGCTGCTGCTGGCGCCCACCGTCGCCGCCTTTATCTGGAACAAGGGCGGCTGGATCCAGAACCGCGCCTTTACGCTGGCCATTTGGTGCATGTTTGCCCAGGTGTTCCCGTACTTCCAGGAGGAGTCTATCTTTGTGACCCACTCCACGCTCGACCCCGCCGCCGCCACCGCGGTCTCCATCGCCGCGCTGGTCGCCAACATCGCCGCGATCATCTATGTCGCCTACCGCGCCAAGAAGCTCGGCCGCAATCCCTACAAGCAGGATGTCTTTGAGGGCACCAGCGACTGGGAGAAGGCCACCGCTCGCCGCGCCAAGGTTGATTACGCGCACGCCGAGTAACGTGTTTATTCCGTCCACATTTGGATGTAGGCAAACTTAGCCGATACCGCAATCGCGCGTCATGCGCAGCCCCGGAAAGCGATTCGCCCGCTTTCCGGGGCTTTTTGTTGTTGCGCGCATTCACGCACATATTTCATTCGCACACACATTCAAAACCTCTCGCACAGATAAAATCAGATTTCCAACCGCCTGACAGCCCTATGTGACCCCAATTTTGGGTACATTGTTGTCCCGATATTGAGCTTGGGGGATGTATGAATGATGAGACGATGGGCCAAGAGGATGCGGCCCAAGATGCAGAAGCTTGCGCTGAGGCCTTGGAGAGCTTAGACCGGATTTCACTCGATGAGATTGCGTTTGACGATTCGGGCGTTGATGTGCAGGATGAGCCGGAAGCTGAGGCGCAGTCCGATGATCAGGATGCAGACGACGTTGAGCCTGCCGAAGATGAGACAGGTCACGAAGGTACCGAAAGCGAGGCCGGCAATCAGCCCGAATCCGACACGGGCGAGGAAACCGTCTTGCTCGACAGCTTGCCGGCCGAGGATTCGCTGACCCGCGAGCTTCCTGGCCTGGGTTCCGCACCAGCCGTGGACGAGACCATCGCCATGGGCGATATTCCCCTGCCGTCCGTTCCCTCGGCACGCGAGGCCGAGGTTCGCCATCGCAAGATGTCGCCCAAGCGCCGCAATCTGATGGTCGCCGGTGTCGTGGCCGTCGCGCTCGTCGCCGGCGGTGCAGGCTATGCTGCCTGGAACGGATATCAGCAAGAGCAGGCTGCCGCTGTCGCCGCCAATGCCCACACGATGATGTCAGTGCAGATTGGCGTGCATGCCGCAGGCCTCGACTGTTCCACCGGCTCCAAGATTCCCGTACAGGTGAGCGGTCAGGACGCTGATGGCTCCTCCGTAAGCGAAACGCTCTATGTTGACGAGCACGGCCGCGGCATCAAACTGCTGCCCGGTGACTACACGCTCTCCATCGCTGCCTCCCCCATCGCGTCCGACGGCACCGTCTATACCGTGCCGACCACCAAGGCGCAGGTCACCGTTAAGAGCGATGGACAGGATTTAAGTGCCCAGGTCACCTTTAAGCTCAAGGTGCCTTCGGCCGACACGGTAACCGACGACCAGATCGATGCCGCCGCCAAATATGCCGAGGAGGGAGGCGCGAGCTCCTCCGCCACCGCCAAGATGCTCCAGCAGGCGGCAACCGCGCGGCGCGACGCCGCCGTCAATGCCGTGAGCGCGCAAAAGGCACAGGCGGCCCGTGATGCCGACGCCCGTCACAAGGCAACCGACCTCTACCAGCTCGATATCCCCGTCGAGTGGTACGGCAAGGTCGAGACTTGGCAAAATGGCAGCACGCTATGCATCTATCTTGCCGGCGACAGCGATACGCCGATTGTGACGCTCGTCGCGGTGCGCGAGGGCGAGAGCTTTACGCCCGATGAGGGCGATACGGTTTTGGGTGCGGCCAATCTAGGCAACGGTTATACCGTCTACGCCAGCGGCCCCGTCTATCCGTACGTGGTGCCCCAGACCATCAACGGACGGACGCAGAATCCCGTGTCGACCTACCCCATGGACACGGCCATTGAGCTTGTCGAGCTCACGACTGGCAACCGCTACACCTATAGCCAAATCAAGAACGTACTGGTCGGTAAAGACGGCAAGGCCGACGCTGCGACCAAGCTCGAGACCGACTACCTCGCGCAGATCCTGCTGCCGAGTATCAAAGCCCAGGACTAGCCGGGCGCAGCAAGGTGCTCCCCAACCGTGATGAAGGAGCCAGGAGGTCCTGACCCCACAGGTCCATAGATGATTAGGCAAGGAGCCACTTCCATGCGGGCACAACGTGTACCACACCATGCTCGCATGGAATATCGGTCTGTTCATCCATGGTAACGATTGCCGACTCGCCAAGATCGAACTGGGCCATCGAGGCATCAAGCGCGGCAATTTCGCGCTCGCGCGTTTTCTCACTTGCCATATCCGCACTCACCTGAATCAGGCTATAAGCCCGCATGAGAAGCGCGTCCCCAGCCACAAAGTCCACCTCATGGCTTTTGCTCTTCTCTTTGATTAGCAGGCGGCAGACCGAGCCGGTCCTCACCGCGGGAGTCCTTCTTCTTAGCGCATTGAACACTGCGGTCTCGAGCCTCTGGCCCTGGTCCAATGCCGATGCGGGAGAGAATGCTCCAAACATCGCAGGGTCGACAGCGTAGACCTTAGACGCAGACCGCATGTTATTTGCCAGTGAACGCGTGAACTCCGGCACAGAAAATAACAGGTAGGCGTCCTCATAATACTCAAGCAAATCGCTGAGCGAATTACGGCTGACGGGTATCTGTCTGCTCTTGAACTCGTTGTACACTTTGTTCACTGACAGCTCTCGTCCCGAAGATGCCATACACCGCGTCAAGAACAGCGATGCCAGGCGAGGGTTCTTGACGTCGTACCGTTCAACGACGTCCATGGCGACCGTTCGCGAAGCATATTCCTGTAGCAGCTGAATCGCGTCTGCAGGCGTCTGCTCAAGTGTCGCGATGAATCCCCCTCGTTCAAGATACCCGATCAGATGATGTCGAAGCAGCGCTGCATCGCTCGGGGAAAAGGTCGCATCTGGCTCGGGAACACTCCCCGTCTTATATCGAACGTATTCCGAAAAACTCAACGGAAAAAGCTCTCGCACAAGAGAACGACCCCTGAACTCGCTCTTAAGTTCTGAGGACAGCATCTTAGAAGAAGATCCCGTCACATAGACGGTCGCTTTCTCCGTATCGACTACACGCCGCAGAAACGCACCCCATTCGGGAATTTCTTGGATCTCGTCAAAGAAAATGTAAGCGCCCTCGGTTCGAGCAGCAGGATACAGCGCATAGAACGTGTCGAGCACGTCCGCCAGCAGCGATGGCTCATACGGGCGCAAGCGCTCATCCTCAAAATTGAAGTAAAGCATCCGGTCAAGCTCGACGCCCCGGCTCTGAAGCCGCCGCATCTCCTGATACAAGCGATACGTCTTTCCACAACGGCGGGCCCCCACAATCACATTTACGATGTTGTCGCGCTTTGGCTCCTGTGGGTTTCCTAGATCAAGGTCTCGCTCAAAGACCTGCGGAACCCCCTGCTGTTCAAAGTCCTTTATTTTCTGGGCGATCAAGTCGTTGAATGCCATGATTCTCCAATCTTGCTCTCTAGCTAATCAAAATTATACCGATTCTTGATTAGCTAGAGAGCAAGATTTATGCGTATCTTGATTAATGGATAAGCAAGTTTTTCTGTTTCTGGCCCCTGGAGGATACCGAACGGCTGAGGGGCCACCAAGCTCGAGAGGATGATTTTTCTGGGACGGGGATTTAATAATCATTCGGTACACAATGATTATTAAATCCCCGTCCCAGAAAAATCATCAGGTAGGCCGGAGGGGCAAAAGTAGCTAAAAAAGCCCCGTCCCAAATGAGCTGCTTAGCGCCAGGGGTCGGCTTCGAACATCGGCTCGCGCTCGGGGCGGCGATCGCTGTAGGGATCGTAGCCGTCGTCGTCCTCGTTCTCGGCGCGGATGTAGGGGTCGCGCGGCTTGGGCACAGGCTTGGGTGCAGGCTTGGGTGCAGGCTTGGGTGCGGCCGGCGCGGCGTTGGCGACCGGCGCATTCGTCTTGTTCTTGTCTATCATCTGCATATCTCCTTGCCATGCAATCGTGTTCAACATTATCGATTGTCGCACGAAAAAGGGCGGCGGACCCCATTGGATCCGCCGCCCTTGGCGTTTAGAGACGGCTGGCAGATTTTAAGGCATGTCCCATAAATCTACTCGGCGTCGGGGACCTCGTAGGTAGCAGACGGCGTGTTGTCGCACACGACGGTAAAGCCGCCGTCCCTGTCGGCATCGACCGTCACCTGATCGCCCTCGCGCACCCTGCCGTCGATGATAGCGGCGGCGATGGCATCCACGACCTCGCGCTGGACCAGGCGCTTGAGCGGACGGGCACCGAACACGGGGTCCAGGCCACCCACGGCGAGCATCTGTTTGGCCGCCGGGGTGATGGCAAGCGTCATGCGCTCCTTGGCCAGGCGTGCGCGGACGTCGGCGAGCTGGATGTCGACGATCTTCTCGATCTGCGCCATGCCGAGCGGATGGAACACCACGATATCGTCGATACGATTGAGGAACTCGGGGCGGAAGGTCTGAGCCATGGCCGCGTCGACCTGATGGCGCATCTCCTCCTCGTCCTTGCCGGAAAGCTCGGCGATAGCCTTGGAGCCCACGTTAGACGTCATGATGATGATCGTGTTCTTGAAGGACACCTGGCGACCCTGGCCATCGGTCAAACGGCCGTCGTCGAGCACCTGCAGCAGCACGTTAAAGACATCTGGGTGAGCCTTCTCCATCTCGTCGAGCAAGATCACGGAGTACGGACGACGGCGCACGGCCTCGGTAAGCTGACCGCCCTCGTCGTAACCCACGTATCCCGGGGGCGCACCGATCAGACGCTGGACGCTGAACTTCTCCATGTACTCGGACATGTCGATACGCACGAGTGCGCGCTCGTCATCGAACAGGCACTCGGCCAGCGCCTTGGCGAGCTCGGTCTTGCCTACGCCGGTGGGGCCCAGGAAGAAGAAGCTACCGATGGGCTTG
This sequence comes from uncultured Collinsella sp., assembly GCA_958415665.1. Taxonomy (GTDB): domain Bacteria; phylum Actinomycetota; class Coriobacteriia; order Coriobacteriales; family Coriobacteriaceae; genus Collinsella. The sequence continues at coordinate 36,006 of CATYZK010000017.1, forward strand.
TCCGGGTCGGAGAGGCCCGCACGGCTGCGGCGCACGGCCGCGGCCACAGCGGACACGGCCTCGTCCTGGCCGATGACGCGCTTATGCAGCTCGCCCTCCAGGCCCTTGAGCTTGTCGAGCTCGCCCTGCATCATCTTGGACACGGGCACGCCGGTCCAGGCGCTCACGACCTCGGCGATCTCATCGGAGGTCACCTGCTCGTTCAAGCCTTCGCCATTCTGCTCCTTCTGCGCCTCGAGCGCGGCCTCGGACTCCTGAATCTGCTGCTGCAGGCCCGGGATCACAGCGTAGCGCAGCTCGGACGCACGGCCCAGATCGCCATTGCGCGTTGCGCGCTCCTCTTCGCTCTTGGCCTCGTCGAGCTGGCCCTTGAGCTCCTGCACGTGGTCGATGGCGTTCTTTTGGTTGAGCCAGCCGGCCTTTTGCACGTTGAGCTTTTCCTGGACCTCGGCAATCTCCTGGCGAAGGGCCTCCAGACGCTCCTTGGAGGCGTCGTCGGTCTCCTTCATGAGCGCCTGCTCCTCGATCTGCAGCTGGGTGAGATGACGCGTGGTGGCGTCGATTTCGACCGGCATGCTGTCGAGCTCCATGCGCAGGCGGCTTGCGGCTTCATCGACCAGGTCGATAGCCTTGTCGGGCAGGAAACGGTCGGCGATGTAGCGATCGGAGAGGTCGGCGGCGGCCACGAGCGCGCTATCGGTGATATGCACGCCGTGGAAGATCTCGTACTTTTCCTTGAGGCCACGCAGAATCGAGATGGTGTCCTCGACGGTGGGCTCGCTCACCAGAACGGTCTGGAAACGACGTGCGAGCGCTGCGTCCTTCTCGATGTACTTGCGGTACTCGTCGAGTGTGGTTGCGCCGATCGCGTGCAGGTCGCCACGGGCGAGCGCCGGCTTGAGGATGTTGCCGGCGTCCATGGAGCCCTCGGTGGCACCCGCGCCCACAATGGTGTGGAGCTCGTCGATGAACAGGATGACCTTGCCTTCGGATTTCTGGACTTCCTTGAGCACGGCTTTCAAGCGGTCCTCGAACTCACCGCGATACTTGGCGCCGGCGACCAGTGCGCTCATGTCGAGCTCGATGAGGTCGCGGTCGCGCAGGGTGCTCGGCACGTCGCCGGCCACGATACGCTGAGCGATGCCCTCGACGATGGCTGTCTTGCCGACGCCCGGCTCGCCGATGAGCACGGGGTTGTTCTTGGTGCGGCGGGACAGGACCTGGATGGTGCGACGGATCTCGTCGGTACGGCCGATGACCGGGTCGAGCTTGCCGGCGCGGGCGAGGTCGCAGATGTTGCGGCCGTACTGCTCCAGGGCCTCAAACTGGGTCTTGTCCTCGGCAGACGTCACGCGGTCATCACCGCGCAGCTCCTCGTAGACCTGCTCGATGCGCTCCTTGGTAACGCCAGCGTCGCGCAGCACGCGGCCCGCCTCGCCCTTGTCCTCGGCAAGCGCCATGAGCAGATGCTCGGTCACCACAAAGCTGTCGCCCATCTTGGTGGCCTTCTTCTCGGCCTTCTCGATGACGCGGACGAGCTCGTTAGAAAGACCCATCTGCTGACCCTCGCCCGAAACCTTGGGTGCGCGGTCGATGGCGTCCTGCGTAGAGCGTGCGAGCTGGGCCGGGTCGGCGCCGATGCGCTCGATGATCACGGAGATGTTGCGCTCGCCTGCACCGAGCAGGGCGGACAGCAGGTGGATCGGCTCCACCGCGCCGGCCTGCGCGTCGGCAGCCGCGCTCATGGCGGTCTGCAGCGCCTCGCGCGACGTCATTGCTAGCTTATCGATTCTCATGGAATCACCTCTCTTGGGGCGGCCGCCCTACGGGGCGGCTTCACGTTGTTCGAGAAGTATTGTTGCCAGCTTTGCGCGTTCTTATACACAAATCTAAGTCTCTATATATAAGATTTTCTGAGTGCTCCCACGACATGAAAAACCACCACAAAGGGGACAGGCACCTTTGTGGTGGTCGCAATCTCTACTCTCTTGCCGAGCCTGTTCTTCCCGATTCGGCGGTCCAGGGCATCTCATCCTCGAACAGCCATGTACGGGCAGACCCACTATCGCGCGCAGTCTGCGGGTCGGGCAAGCAGGTCTGTTCATAGGCATCTTGGATACACTGGGCCATAAAATCGTTGAGCTCGGTCTGGTCGCCCTCCATGACATAGGCCGCATCGCCGTCCATGACGTAGATGCCCGGACCCTCATTGCCCTCGTAACCCGGATCGTACGAGACATCACACAGTTTGGTGCCGCTCGTGGTATCCAACTCGATGGAAGAGCTGTATCCACCGACCATGTCGTTCGCTTTTGCCCGATAGGACGCATATCCGTACCAACGCTTAAAGGTTTTGCCCTTGAGTAGCTCGGTTGCTTTGCTGATTAGGCTCGCGTCCATGGTGTAGCGCATGGCTCCAAGCTGAATTTGCGGATAATTGCTAATGCCCAGCGCTGCCGGCTGCTCATCGAAATCAACGGTAATCGTATCGGGCTTGGTATCGCCGGTCAGGAACTCAACAGATTGAGTTATGGGCTTGACCACGGGCTCCGTCACCGCAGTTGGCAGAAACGACATGCCAACAACGCCCATGCCAATCACAGTGGCAACCAGCGCCAAAGCAATCAATCCAATACGGACAGAACGTCTCACGGCAAAACACCTCGCAACATGACCCATGTCTGTTGAGCTAATGATACCGCCTACAGACAGTATTCAAGAAAGAGAGTCAGCCCTAACGAATTCGATATTGTTGTTCTTGATCGTTATGGGGTTAGAATTGAATTGCTATCCGAGGATATTCATCTTTATCGTCTCGTCCTTGACAGCCCTTCGTCTCAAGGAGCGCAATATGAAGCAGCCTCAGCCTCGTTCCGCTGGCCGTAACGCCATCATCATTCTCGCTGTTTCCATCTTGATACTCTTCTTTATCGTCGTCGCGCCCTTTTCCCTTGGTATCGCCTCGCCCTTCGATCTGTGCGGGATGATCGACGCCGGTTCGCGCGCCACCTCGTTCTCCTTCATCTGCCGCGGCGTGTTCTACGAAGAAAGAATTCCAGCCGGAATTTGGCAGTCAAAGTTACCGCTGCTCGGCCAGATCGATGGATGCTCTCCTTATTTCAGCCTTGAACCTCCGGCGGCTAACTGTCTGCTCTACGACCAGCCCCTTGCCTCCGTAGCCCTCGCCTATGACTACGCGCCAAACGCCAGCGATCACCACATGAACCAAGTCCTCGACAAGCTGATTGAGCAGTGTGGACTGACCGAGGAGGTCGGCCGGGTCATCGATAACGACCAGAAGCTAAAACGAACAGAGCTCCGCCGTATCGGAAGAATAGAAGGACGAGACAGGGCCGCCTACTGGCAAGCCCGGGCGATACGCGACAAGAGTGAATTCGGACACAGCACCTATATGGTCACTGTCTACACCGAAGACGGAATCAAAGGCAATATTGACGATTTTGCCTCATCCAAACTCGGCATTCCCAAAACAACCAAACCCGCCAGCCCGGATGAAATTCTGTAGGGACGTTCATTAAAATGCCGCCCCACCACCACGAAGGGGACAGGCACCTTTTGAACTGCGTCCCGAATCTTGGCCTTCTTTATTAGAAGCGAACACTAGGAC
>CATYZK010000018.1 GCA_958415665.1 uncultured Collinsella sp.
TCTTTTTACCTAGCGAGATGACCCATCGAGCTCCCCAGAACTGCGCCCGCCACGACAACGAGCCGGCGCCCCCCTGCCCGTTAGCCCCACAATCTTTCCGCAGGACGGAGGAAGCCCCCGCCGCACGAAGTGCGCAGCGGGGGCTTCCGACATGTCCGAGGACGATTGTGGGGCCAACGGGCAGGGGCCCGCCGAACCAAGTTAGGCAGCCGGGCAGATCTTCTTGAAGAGCTCGATAACGTCGTCGAGCGTCGCCTCGCGCGGGTTACCCGGGAAGCAGGCGTCGGCCATGGCGTCCTTGGCCAGAACCTCAATCTCGTCGGCCTTCATGGCCTCGCAGACGTGCGGGATGTTCACATCGGCAGAGAGCTGCTTGACGGCGGCGATGGCGGCGTCGGCAGCCTCGTCGGTGCTCATGCCCGTGGTGTCAACACCCATGGCAACGGCAACCTTGGCCAGGCGCTCGGCGCAAACCGGCTTGTTGAACTCCATGGCGATCGGCAGCAGCATGGCGCAAGCGACGCCGTGCGGGGTGTCGTAGTGAGCGGACAAGGTGTGAGCCATGGCGTGGTCGATGCCCAGGCCAACATTGGAGAAGCCCATGCCGGCGACATACTGGCCAAGAGCCATGCCCTCGCGGCCGGAGCCGGGCTGACCGGACTTGGCCTCGGCGACAGAGTCGCGCAGGTTCTCGCTGATCAGCTTAATGGCCTCAAAGTGGAACATGTCGGAGAGCTCCCAGGCGCCCTTGGTGGTGTAGCCCTCGATGGCGTGGGTCAGAGCGTCCATGCCAGTGGAAGCGGTAAGGCCGGCGGGCATGGAAGCCATCATGTCGGGGTCGACGACGGCGACCTCGGGGGCGTCGTTGGTGTCGACGCACACGAACTTGCGGACCTTCTCGGGGTCGGTGATGACGTAGTTGATGGTCACCTCGGCGGCGGTACCGGCGGTCGTCGGCACGGCGATGGTGAACACGGCGTGGTTCTTAGTCGGAGCAACGCCCTCGAGGCTGCGGACATCGGCGAACTCGGGGTTGTTGATGATGATGCCGATGGCCTTGGCAGTGTCCATGGAGGAGCCGCCACCGATGGTCACGATAGCGTCAGCCTCGGCGGCCTTGAAGGCCTCGACGCCGTCCTTGACGTTCTGGATGGTGGGGTTGGGCTTGATCTCGGAGTAGAGGCTCCAAGCGATGCCGGCAGCGTCGAGCTCGTCGGTCACCTTAGCGGTAACGCCAAACTTGACCAGATCGGGGTCGGAGCAGACGAAGATCTTCTTGTAGCCGCGACGCTGGAGCTCGCCGGGGATCTCCTTGATGGCGCCGGAACCATGATAAGAGATGGTATTGAGAACGAAACGATTAGCCATTGATAGCCTCCCATCGTGTGCGGGGCACCCATTACGCCCCGCGCTATGAGTCCCATCCTAACGCTTTTGAAACAAAAAACACGCGAGAACATCAAAAGTGTTAAAGCGTTTCAACATAATAACGGAGCCCTAGTCCTTCCCTTCCAACAGCAGCGAGGGCTAGATTATAGGAGCAATCGCCCAAAGAATACGACCAACTCAGTCTAAAATTGTTTCTGTTTTAGCAATATATGTTTGACAATACGTTTATAAAAGGATACTTTATAGTAAATAACATGCATGCAGCAAATAGCGTCATTCATTTTGTTAGAAATTGCCCATGTTGTTATTGCAGCTGCTTGCACTGCAACGTACAGAGTAATTCTCCGCACGAAGCAGAAATCGGTTCCAATTCGATCGAGGCGATGACACGTGTTGGCTACTGGTCCTAAATCGAGCAAGACGGCTACAAACGAATATCGAATCTCAATTGAAGGTAACCCTTATCCGCATGCTCTAGCTCTCATCAACCCAGCTGGAGACAACCTCGATATCAAAAGACATGGGTTCACGGGTCCACTAGGACAGCTATTGAGTCTTAAATATACCGTTTATGACGATGCAAATGAAAAACTCTTTACTGTCGTCGACGGTGGTTTTAGTAACATGCCCAGGGTTGCGCTCATCATCGAACACAAGGAAGTTGCGGTGTTCGATTATGGCCTAAACAGACTTGAGATGAAGTGCGTAACGAACATACCGAATTACACAATAAAAGGTAACTTCCTATCTGGAGATTACGATATATTCAGTCAACGGGAAGTGAAGCTATCTTCAGTTATCGTCCTTCAATGTGATAAACAATCGTGCTTTAGCATACAGGTTTTGGATAAAGCCGAATTAGCCGCCGCAATTGGAATACCCACAGCCATTGCCCTTCTGAGGGCTCGGATTGAAGAGCATCTCGAATAAATCGCAAAAAGCAGTTCGTAACAACATTCAGGAGCTAGATAGTTTTTCTGGCTCCTGAATGTTGTTACGAACATGCACCTTAGCGCTTAAGACTCGTGGTCTGCCAGTCAGCTATGATGCGGGCCCATTTCCTGTGCAAGTCGCGCTCACGGTCGATAAACATGATGGCAAACGCCACGAACAGCAGCACGCTCGCCACCGCAATGGCGTGCAGGCCCATGCGCTCAATACACCAGTTGCCCAACACGGCGCCAAACACAAAGGTAAAGATCACGCCAAAGTACAGCAGGCCGTTTTCCAAAAAGCCACGCTTGTGGGTGATGATGTAATCATCCACGTTTTGCAGCGCGTTGCGCAAGTTGCCGATGCACATGGTCGTGGCGATGCCGTGACCGTGGATCTTGCGGAAGCTCTCGACTTGCATACCGCAGGCAAACGAAGTGAGGCAGTTGGCGAGCAGGTTGAAATCGCCACCGGGAATAAAACTCACGCCCAACAAGATGACGGCTTCAAAGAACACCGTCACCTGACGCCAGTGAATCACACTGCCAAACCGCTCGTGAACCAGGTCGGCAAGCATAATGCCCACGGCAAACGACACCACGGGGAAGAAATAGCGTCCCGCGAGCGCCCAGTTGCCCTCCGAGATGCTTACACCCACGAGCAGGATGTTACCCGTCTGAGCGTTTGCGAAAACATGGTCGCGCCCAATGTACGAATACACATCCATAAAGCCACCGGCGAGCGCCAGGATAATGCCCAGTTCGATGGACTCCGATATCTGTTTGGCACGTTGCATCGTCGTGCATCCTCCTTGTTGACGACCCTCTCGTGCGTTGGCGGAAACATAGCCGCCGTTCATACTGTAACCCATTGACAATATGGCATGCGCGCGAGACGACCCCTTCGACACGGGGATACACAGTCTGGAAACAAACGATACCCGTATCGACACGCCGATCCGCCAGCCCATGTACTCCACCAGTCTTTTTAGCTCCGTCCCAAAAAGACTGGTTACAATTACGTGCAGCATACAAACACCGGGAGGGATCGTGGCAAAAAAGCCTCAGCACGCTCAGAACAGCCAACGCGGACAGCAAGGCAAACAGGGCCAGCAGCAAAAGCGCGGCGGCAAGGCGCAGGCCACGGTCGCCCGCACCAAGCATTCCCAAGCGACGCCCGCCCGCCCCTGGCGACCGGGCCGCGACAAGTTCCTCCCCGTCAGCCGCGCCGACATGGATGCACGTGGCTGGGACCAGTGCGACTTTGTCTACATCTGCGGCGATGCCTACGTGGACCATCCGAGTTTTGGTATGGCCATCATCAGCCGCGTCCTCGACGCGCACGGCTACAAGGTGGGCATCATCTGCCAGCCCGACTGGACCGACCCCGCCAGCATCACCGTGCTCGGCGAGCCGCGCCTGGGCTTTCTCGTCAGCGCCGGCAACATGGACTCCATGGTCAACCATTATTCGGTGACCAAGCACCGTCGTCACACCGACGCCTATACCCCCGGCGGAGAAGAAGGCCGCCGACCCAATCGAGCCGTCACGGTCTATGGCAACCTCATCCGCCAGACGTTCAAGGACGCCCCCATCATCATCGGCGGCATCGAGGCGAGTCTGCGCCGCCTGGCCCACTACGACTACTGGCAGGACAAGCTCAAGCGCTCGGTACTGCTCGACTCGGGCGCCGACATCCTCATCTACGGCATGGGCGAGCACGCGATCGTCGAGATCGCCGACGCACTCGATGCCGGACTGCCTGTCGATCAGATCACCTACGTCAACGGTACCGTCTACCGCACGGGTTCGCTCGACGAGGTCTACGACTACGACCTGCTGCCCAGCTGGGACGACCTTGCCGCTGACAAGCTCAACTACGCGCGCAGCTTTAACGTGCAACAGCAGAATATGGACCCCATCACCGGGCATCGTCTGGTAGAGCCCTACCCCAACAGCGTCTATGTGGTGCAGAACCCGCCGTCGGCAACACTCACCACAGACGAGATGGACGAGGTTGCCGAACTCCCCTACGCACGCGATTGGCATCCCGACTACGACGCGGCAGGCGGCGTACCGGCCTTTGCCGAGATCAAATTTTCCATTAGCTCCAACCGCGGCTGTTTTGGCGAGTGCTCGTTTTGCGCCCTCACCTTCCACCAGGGCCGCGTGTTGCAGATGCGCAGCCACGACTCGATCATGCGCGAGGCCGAGCTGCTCACGCGCGATCCCGAGTTTAAGGGCTACATCAACGACGTGGGCGGACCGACGGCCAACTTTAGCCGCCCGGCCTGCGACAAGCAGCTCAAGCACGGCGTGTGCAAGAACAAGCGCTGCCTATGGCCGAACGTGTGCAAGAACATGGTGGTCGACGAGAGCGGCTACACGCAGCTGCTGCGCGACCTGCGCCAGCTGCCGGGCGTCAAGAAGGTCTTCGTCCGCAGCGGCATCCGCTTCGACTACACCATGGCCGATGCCTCGGACGAGTTTTTACGCGAGCTGCTGGAACACCATGTCTCGGGCCAGCTACGCGTAGCGCCCGAGCACGTGAGCGACGCGGTGCTGTCCGTGATGGGCAAGCCGAGCCGCGCCGTCTACGACGCGTTCTGCCGTAAATTTGAACGCCTGAACCGTGAATACGGACTCAAGCAGTACGTGGTGCCGTATCTGATCTCGAGCCATCCCGGCTCGACGATGAAGGAAGCCGTGGACCTTGCCGAGGCCGTGCGCGACATGGGCTACATGCCCGAACAGGTGCAGGACTTCTACCCCACCCCGTCCACCATGTCGACCTGCATGTACTACACCGGCGTGGACCCACGCACCATGCAGCCGATCTACGTGGCACGCGACCCGCACGAGAAGGCCATGCAGCGTGCGCTCATCCAGTACCGCAAACCCGAGAACTACAAGCTCGTGCGCGAGGCGCTGGAAAAAGCCGGCCGCCGCGATCTGATTGGCTACACCAAGCATTGCCTGATTCGTCCCGTGCCCCCGCGCCCGGGCGAGACGTCTGCCGGCGGTGGGCATGGCACCGGCAAGAAGGGTGGCAAGGCCCACGGTGGTGCTGGCAGCAAGGGGCCCAAGGGCAGCAAGGGGCACGGCGGCATGTCGCGCGCGCAAAACACTGCCGGGCGCAACCGTGCAGCTCAGGGGCGTCAGGGTGCCAACGGAGGCGGACGCCGCAACTAGGGCAGCGGTGCTGTCGCTATGCCCGTCTCGCATGCGTGGCGCAGTGAGCGTATCGTCTCCACGAGGATTATGCCGGCTATGGTGACCGTGATTATCACGTCGAGCGGTGTGTTCACAAACCACAACAGACCCATCAGGTACGACCCGGCGTTAAAGGCAAAGTGCAGCAGGATCGTGTAGCGGAGCTTTCCGGTGGTCACGAGCACCCAGCCAAAGATGAGGCCGGCGGCACCTGCATAGCAGCCCTGCACCCAGTTCATGTGCATAAAACCGAAGATCGCCGCCTGCAACACGACCGCCGCGGCGATACCCCAGGTACTCGGGGCCGCCCAGGGCACCATGGCGCCGCCTTGCGCCCGCGTGCGACGCAGGCGCTTCCAAAGTGGGCGGCACTGCGGGTTAAACGCTCGGAGCGAAAACTCAAAAATGATACCGCGCACCAGCAGCTCTTCACAAAATGGGGCACCGAGCACCGTAGTCAGGACGGCAAGAAGGTTGGTATCGCCCATGCCTGTTTCCTCGACGAGCTCGCTATAGTCTGCCGCAACCTCGGGCAGCAGCGACAGCACGCCATCGCATAGGTAGCTAATGACCACCTGCATGGATAGGCCGATCACAACAACGCATGCGATGCGCTTCCATGCAGCATTTGCTCCCCCGCCGAGCGGGCGCTCACCTTGCCGGCGCGCCATGAAGGAGCGGGGCCACAGATAGCGCCACCACAGCAGCGCCATCAAAAACGACGCCGTCTGAGCGGCGGCCTGAAACCATTGAATATCGAGGTTGTCGATCGGATAGCCCGTCAGCACCGACACGGCATCGAGAACAGAAAACAGAACCACGCTCAGGGCAATATCTGCCGCGACAACGCCAAAACAGGCAAGCGCCCACGCTATCGCATTGAGCATGCCAACCTCCTCAAAACCCGGCACTTGAGGACAGTCATTGTTGATGAGAATCGGGCGCAGTGCCAAAAGCCCCGTTGGGCGAAATGTCGAACGGGAAGGTGCCGCAGCGATTGAACGCGGCGATAAACATGCGGATGGCGTTGGACGGCGTGGTGCCCACGAGCTGGGTTGCCGCCGCGAAGGCCGCCTTTTCCTCGGGCAAGACCTTCGCGACAACCGGGGTCATGTGTTCTGCCATGGCGCTTCCTTTTTGAAACGACGGTGGTGCGGATAGATGCGGGCCACGCGGCTGGGCGACGGGCTGTGAAGGCAACCCGATTGGCCCGCATCTGGAGTTTGTTTCTACGGCGTTGGTATTACTTGGTATTCCTAAGTATTACCACGCAGATAGAATACCACACCCGCCCCATGGGGACGGAGAAAAACGGATTATTTTGTTGCTGAGTTAGTACTTAGAGCGTGATGATATCCGAGATATCGAGGGACTGAGCGTCGGCGACATCGTGCGTGGCAAGCAGCAGCATGCGGCCGTCGAGCAAGTCGAGCACGACCTCGGCGCATGCGTCGCGCGCAGCGGTATCTAGACCGGTAAAGGGCTCGTCCAGAATCACCGCGCCGCCGGGGCACAGCAGGACTCGGGCGATCTCAACACGGCGGCGCTGTCCACCCGAAAGCTCGGCCACACAAGCATGAACATCGATCCCCGGCACCAACCGGCGCAGCAAGGCCGCAGCGCTCGAAGCATCCACACGCGCGTCGGCGCACACCAGCACGTTATCCAGCGCCGAGGCGGACTCGACCAAGCGCGCATCCTGAAACACCATCGAGCACGGTGTGCACTCCCCCGCCGCCAGCGCGAGCAGCGTCGTCTTGCCAGCACCCGAAGCGCCCATCACGCAAATACGCCCGCCCGCAGGCACGTTGAGCACCAGACCGTCCAGCGCCGGCGCCCAGGGCGCGCAATCGTCCACGGCAAGCGCAAGCTCCGCCGCGGCCCCGCCGCCAGCAGAGTCGCCCGCACGTCCACAGGCACCATGCCCATGCGTCCGCACGGCCGCCCGCCACGCCACGGGCCCCGAAACCTGCAGCAACCACACCAGCGCGCGCTCACACGCCCACGAAGCGGCAACGACCAGCACGGTCCACGCCAGCAGGTCAGCCGTCTCAATCAAAAGTTTTGCCTGATAAATGCGCTCGCCCACAGTGCCCACCGCCATGCCGATAAGCTCGGCTGCCACGCCGGCCTTCCAGCCCATGCCAATCACGGCCCGCGCACACGAAAGCACAAACGGCAACACCTCGCGCCAGGTGTTGGCGCAAAACAGGCGCCAGCCCCGCACGCCATGCATGCGGAACATCTGCTCCAGCGGCTTATTCACCTGCGACAGGCCCTCAGCCAGCGAAAAATACACGCCCGGCAGCGCCATCAAAAACACTGCGGCGATGCCCACGCGCGCCGATCCCAGCCAAATGAGCAGCAGGACCACCACGCAGGCGACCGGCGTCGCCTTCACAAACGAAAGCGCCGGCGCCACCAGGCGCGCAAACGCCCGCGATCGTGATGAGACCCCGGCAAGTACGCCGCCGCATACCGCGGCAAGCGCCAGCCCGCCCAGAATCCGCGCGCCCGAGCCCGCCAAAATCGCCCACGTGCCGGCATCGCACACCAGCCGTAGCAACGCCACCACAACAGCGCCCGGCCCCGGCAAAATCAACGGCTGCGCCACGAGACCCGCCACCAGCACCCACACGGCAAGCCAAAAGGCGGCGACGGCACCACCTGCCGCCACCGCCTTCATACGCTCTGTCATTTGTCGAGCAAACGCACGCACGGGCTACTCCATGTAGTAGAAATCATCAGCCGGAAGTTTACCACCCACGGCGCTCGCGTCCGCATCGGCCAGCACCTGCAAGTACCCACTAAGCGCCGCCTTCATATCCTTGCCCGTCTGGCACACGAGCATGCACCCGGGAATCGCCTTCTCGGCAATCTTGGCGTTGTCCACGATGCCGGCATCGACCACGGCCTGCGCCCAGTCCGCCGGCGCCGCGTTGACGGCCTTAACGCTCGCCTCGTGGCAGCTCAAGAACTCTGCCACGGCCTCGGGATGCTCCTCGGCAAACGCGCGGCGCACCACGGTCACGCCCGTCAGCAGGCGCGAGCCCGTTTCGCCCGCCAGCTCGTCCCACACATCGGTCAGACTCACCGGCGCCGACAGCTTGCCCTCGCTCTTGGCGATGGCCGCCGTCTTAAACGGCTCGGGCAGCACGCCCACGGCAGACGGATCGGCCAGCAGCGCCGACAGCACCTCGGTGGGCTCGCTCTTAAACTCGAGCGTCACCTGGCCGGTCAGACCCGCGCGCTCCAGCAGGTAGTTCATCACATACTCAGGCGTGGTGCCCTTGCCCGTCATGTAGACGGTGCGGCCCGCCAGATCGCCAAACGAGGTCACGCCCGCATCGCCCGTCACCACATTCAACACGCCCAGCGTGTTGATGTCGATGACCTGCACCGCGCCCTCGGTCTTGTTGTACAGCACGCTTGCCACGTTGGCCGGCACCAGCGCGATATCGACATCGCCCTGAATGACCTTGGGCACGATCTCGTCGGCGGCGGTGTTAATCGCAAAGTCGAACTCATTGTCCGTCTCGCCGCTTGCAGCCTGGTCCATAAACTGCACCAAACCGATCGAGGTCGGCCCCTTGAGCGAGGCGACGTGCACCTCGACCGGCTCGGCGGCAGCACTGCCCGCGGCAGACCCGGCAGCCGAGCCCGCGGCGGACCCGGCACCGGCAGCCCCGCCGCCACAGCCCGCGAGTGCAAGCGACAGCGCGCCCGCGGCGAGCGCCGAGGCAAACCCCCGGCGCGACATCTCAACATCAAATGCGCGCATCGCTAGCACGTCCCTTCGTTGGGCATCGTCCATGCGTGGTGGTCGGTATGCAGCAGTTCCTCGGCCAGCGGCGAAAGCGGCTCGCCCAAGAACTCGCGGTAGCACGCCTGGACATCGGGGTTCTCGTGCGAGAAGCGAATGTCCGCCTTCGCATCCAAGCCCCACAGCACCTGACCGCGCTCGGCCGCCAGCTCGCAGCCGTCGTGGATGGGCTGACCGCCGCCACCGACGCAGCCGCCCGGGCACGCCATGACCTCAACGAAGTCATAGCTCACACGGCCGTCGCGAATCGCGTCGAGCAGGCGGGCGGCGTTGCCCAGCCCGTGTGCCACGGCGACGCGCACCTTGGTGCCATCGATATCGGCGACGGTTTCCTTCCAGCCGTCCAGGCCACGCACGTCGGTAAAGAAATCGGCATCCGGGTTCTTACCCGTCACCAGGTAATATGCCGAGCGCACGGCGGCCTCCATCACGCCGCCCGTGGCGCCAAAGATCACGCCCGCGCCCGTGCCGAAGCCCAGCGGCGTGTCGAGCGGCTCCTCGGTAAGCGTGTCCACGCTCACGTGGTTCGCGCGGATCATGCGTACCATCTCGCGCACCGTCAGCGCAACATCAACGTCGGGCGCACCGTCCTCGCCCACCATGCTCGGCAGCGCGCGCTCGGCCTTCTTGGCCGTGCACGGCATCACGGACACCACAAACAGGCGCTCGGGCTCCACGCCCAGTGCCTTGGCGTAATAGGTCTTGGCGATGGCACCGAACATCTGCTGCGGCGACTTGGACGTGGACAGGCTGTCGACAAACTCGGGGTAACGCGCCTTCACAAAGCGCACCCAGCCCGGGCAGCAGCTCGTAAACATGGGCCAGCCACGACTGTCACCCTCGCCCTTGGCAGCCTCGCCCAGGCGCTCGAGCAGCTCGGAGCCCTCCTCCATGATGGTGAGGTCGGCCGAAAAATCGGTGTCGAACACATACTCAAAGCCCACGCGGCGCAGCGCGCAGGCCAGGCGCTCGACGGTGGCTTCCTCGCGCGGAATGCCGAGCTCCTCGCCCCAGGCACTACGCACGGCCGGCGCGATCTGCACCAGCACGATCTTGTCGGGATCGGCGATGGCATCGAACACGGTCTCGGTATCGTCGCGCTCGCGCAGCGCACCGGTGGGACAATGCGTGATGCACTGGCCGCACGCGACGCAATCGGTCTTGCCGATCGGCGCGCGCCCGCGGGTGCCCACGGCGGTATGCGTGGCGCGGTTGGTCAGATCCCAAATGCCGAGCCCCTGCACACTCTCGCACACCTTGATGCAGCGCATGCACTTGATGCACTTGTCGTTGTCGCGAATGATGGGGAAATCGAAGTCCCAGCCCTCGCGCGCCAGGTGCTGCTCGTACGGCAGATAGAAGATGCCCAGGTCGTTGGCGATGGTCTGCAGGTTGCAGTTGCCGCTGCGCACGCAGCTCGTGCAGCGCGAATCATGCTGGGACAGCAGCAGCTGCACGTTGGTGCGGCGCGCCTCGCGGGCCTTGGGGCTGTTGGTGTGGACCACCATGCCGTCAAGCACGTAGTTGTTGCAGGCGGCAACCAGCTGGTCGCAGCCCTCGACCTCGACCACGCACACGCGGCAGCCGCCGATCTCGTTTAGATCGCGCAGGTAGCACAGGGTGGGAATCTGGATGCCGGCGGACTTGGCCGCGTCCAGGATCGTGGTGTGCTCGGGCACCACGACTTCGCAATTATCGATCGTGAGCTTGACCATATTGAGTGCTCCGCTTTCGGTGTTGTCGCTGACAGTGGGGTTGTTGAGCTCTACCATTCCAGGTTCCTCCCTCCGCGGAACGCGCCAAAGCCAAAGTGGTCGCAACGCAGGCAGCGGCTCGCCTCCTGGCGTGCCTCCTCCTCGGTAAGGCCCTGCTCGACCAGATTCCAATCGTGGATGCGCTCGCCGGCCTCACGCTCGCCCAGCTCGCAGCGACCGCACTCGTGCTTACCCTTAAACTGAACGGTCGGCAGCTCCACATCGAGCTTGATCTTGTGGTCGAAGCCCAGGTAGCGGTCGATATTTGCCGAAGCCACGCGACCGGCGTTGATGGCGCGGATGACGGTGGCGGGGCCGGTCTGGCAGTCGCCGCCGCTAAAGAGGCCATCGAAGTTGGGCACGGCACTGTCCGAGTCGGTGACCACGCAGCCCCACTTGCAGGCGATGCCCATCTCCTCAAACGGCTTGGAATCGATGTCCTGGCCAATGGCCACAAACACGCGCTCGCAAGGAATGACACGCTCGGGCGTGGCGGCGGCACGCGGGGCCGGACGCCCGCGACGGGGCTCGCCGATGATCTGCGGCTGCACGCGCAGGCCGCTCACGCGACCGTCCTCGCCCGTCTCGATGGCGAGCGGAGCCGTCAGCTCCAGTACCTCGCAGCCCTCGGCCTGGGCACCGGCAATCTCGGCGTCCTGGGCCGTCATATCGCAGATGCGACGGCGGTAGACGATGCTCACCTTTTCGGCACCGCAGCGCACGGCAGAGCGTGCCACGTCCATGGCCACGTTGCCGCCGCCGATAACGCACACGCGCTGGCCGCTCAGATCGGGCAGCTCGTCGTCACCGATGGCGCGCAGCATCTTGACGGCCGACTCCACGCCGGGCGCCTCTTCGCCCGGAAGGCCGAGCTTCTTGTCGCTGTGGGCGCCGATGGCCAGGTAGACGGCATCGAACTCGTCGCGCAGGCGGGCAAGCTCCTCGCCGTTGACGGAGTGGTCGAGCTCCACATCGATACCGGCGCTCAAGATCCAGTCGATCTCGGCCTGCAGGCGCTCGCGCGGCAGACGGTAGCTGGGGATGCCGTAGCGCAGCATACCGCCCAGATGGTGGCGCTGCTCAAAGATGGTCACCTTGTGGCCCATCACAGCGAGGTAGTAGGCGCAGGAAAGGCCGGCCGGGCCGCCGCCGATCACGGCGACGCGCTTGCCGGTGTTGTCGGCCACGCTGGGCTTGTAATCGTTGAGGTCACTGTGCTCGACGGCAAAACGCTTGAGAGCGAGGATGTTCATGGGGTCGTCGACCATGCCACGGCGGCAGTGCATCTCGCAGGGATGCTCGCACACCAGGCCGCAGACGAGCGGCAGCGGATTGTTCTTGCGGATGACCTTGACGGCATCGGCATAGCGGCCGGCCTCGACGAGCGAAATGTACCCGGGAATGTCGACATGCGCCGGGCAGCCCGAGACGCACGGGACGCGAGCCTCGCGGTCAAAGCCGCAGGAGTGCTCGCGGATGTGATGCTCAAAGTCATCACGGAAGCCACGAATGGCCGTGAGCGCCATGGCGCCGGCCTCGTAGCCGATAGCGCAGTCACTCGAAAGGTAGATGGTGCGGGCGGTGCGCTCGATCAGATTGAGCGTGGACTCGTCGGCGCGGCCCTCGAGCACATCGGCGAGCAGGTCGCTCAGCGCGCTCAGGCCCACGCGGCAGGGCGTACACTTGCCGCAGCTCTGCGTCGAGCACAGGTTGACGAGCGCCGCCGTAAACTCAACGGGGCACGGGGCGAGCGAACTCACCGCCAGACGACGTCCGAGCGCATCGTGCAGGTCGTCCATGACGGCCTGAGCGTGGCTGCGTTCCATTACATGCAGTCGAGCCATAAGATCCCCTCTCACATGGCAGCCCGGAGGCGAGGCCGGGCGAAGTTGCTACACGCACAACACTGACCTAAAAAGTTGTTAGGTCTCCACACGGTTCGGCAGGCGGTATAAAATGTCACCCTCAGCGGTGAAAAAGAACATTACCGCAGATAAATGCCCTATTTGATAAAACGCGTTACCAAATGACAATGCCCCGCCCACGCAATCACGTGGACGGGGCATTGCTCCAGGCATGCGGTCAGCGACCCTGTTGCTTTTACTTAAGCTCGGGCCAGTAACCCTTGTTGGCCTCGATCATGTCGTCGAGAACTTCCTTAGCGACCTTCATCGACGGCACGGTCTTGTTCAGTGTAAAGGCCTTGAGCGCCTTCTCGTACGAACCCTCGATCGTAGCCTCGACCACGAGCTTCTCGGAGTTCAGCTGCTGCATCATGAGGCCCTGCTGGAACAGCGGAATGTTGTCGCGGCTGATGACCTCGGGGCCGTTCTTGCCAATGTAGGCAGGCAGCTCGACCATAGCGTCGTAGGGCATGTTGGGGATAGCGCCCTTGTTCTCGCAAATGACCAGGAAGCGCTGCTTGGTATCGTTCTTCAGAGCGATGGCCAGATCGGCAATCCAGTCGCCGTGGCTGCCCGCATAGAACGTGCTCTCGTCGATCTCGCCGGTCTTCTCGTAATGGTCGATGCCGTCGAAGAGGTTCTTCTCGCGCGTCTCCTCAACCTCGTTAGCACGGGTGCGCTCGGGGTTGGAATGCTCGACGAACTCCTTCTGCTGCAGGTAGTAGTTCAGATACGTGTTGGGCAGGTACTCCGGGAAGCACTCCATGATCTCGTACTCGCCCTTCCAGACGTAGTACCAGCTGCCCTTGGTGTGACGGTTCTGCTCGGGGTGCTCGTCGGCGGTCTCCTCGGGCTTCTTTGCCATGAGCGAGCCCATGCCCTTGAGGTAGGAGTCGGGCAGCAGGATCTGGTGTTCCTTGATGTACTCGCGCAGCTGCGGGAGCACCTCCTCGCCCTTGTGGCGGATCGAGGTGAACCAACCAAAGTGGTTGAGGCCAAAGTAATCGTACTCGACATCCTTCTTGTCGATATCGAGCGCGGCGCAAACCACGTCGATGATCGCGATCGGCATGTCGCAGATGTTGATGATGCGAGCGTTGGGACGCAGCACGCGGCAGCCCTCGGAGACGATGGCGGCAGGATTGGAGTAGTTGAGAATCCAGTAATCCTTCTTGGCGTACTTCTCAACGTCATCGATCAGCTCGACCATGGGGAAGATGGTGCGCATGCCATAGGCAAGGCCGCCGCAACCGCAGGTCTCCTGACCCACGCAGCCGTGACGCAGCGGAATCTTCTCGTCCTGCTCGCGCATGGCATAGCCGCCCACGCGCATCTGAGCAAACACGAAGCTCGCGTCGGTAAAAGCCGTCTCCTTATCGGTGGTCACCGTAAGCTTGATGTCCAGGCCAAGGTCCTCGTGCAGAATCCAGTCCACGAGCACGCCGATCTTGCGCTGACGCTCCTCGTTGATGTCGTACAGACGAATCTCGTCAACGTCGAGCTCGTCCTTGCGCAGGGCAATGGACTTGACGATGCCGGGGGTAAAGGTGGATCCGCCACCACACAGAGTAATGATCATTGTTTACTGCTCCTTCTCAATTGCGTTTTCGACCTTGTCGCGCATCTCGGCGACCTTCATGCCAAAGATGATCTGGATATTGTTGCCGTTGCGGTTGATGCCGCTGTTGGGCACGTGGTTGATGAGGCTCTCATCGATGAGGTCCGGGTTCTTAACGTTCACGCGGAGACGCGTAAAGCAGTTCTCGAGCTCCTCGATGTTGTCCTTGCCGCCAAGACCTGCGACCAGGTCGGCAATACCTGCATCGACGCCCTCTGCGGGAGCTGCGGCGACAGCGCCCTGCTTCACCGCGACAGACGCGGCGGCCTCGCCCTCGGCAACGGACTCGGCGAGCTCGGACTCCTCCTCGCGACCAGGGGTGTGGAGGTTGAGCTTCTTGATAAGGAAGGTGAAGAGGAAGAAGTACAGAGCGGCGTTGACGACTCCGAGCACGAGCATCATCGGCCAGTTGGTCTTATCGACACCAAGAACCAGGTTGGAAACCACGATGTTGATGATGCCGCCTGCAGTCGAAGCGGGCACGGAGAGGACCTTGAGCAGGACCAGGAAGATACCGGAAAGAACCGAGTGAACGACAAAGAGCACGGGAGCGGCAAAGACGAAGAGGAAGTCCATGGGCTCGGTGACACAGGAGAGCACGGCGGTGATGATCAGCGGGATGATAACGGCCTTGGTCTTATCCTTGTTCCCCTTGTAAGCGGTGAAGATAAAGGCGAGACCGATACCGATGTAGGGCCACAGGTTGTTGAAGGTGTAGCTGTTGAAGTAGGTGCTATCGGAGAAGGGCTGGCCCGTCATTGCCATCTCGGCGACACGGATGGGATAGGCGCCGGCGATAACCTGATCGCCCAGCGTGAGGGTGCCACCCACATCGGAGAACTGGAACGGGGTGTAGATGAGGTGGTGCAGACCGGTGGGAACGAGCAGCTTGTTGAGCATGCCGTAGATAAACAGACCGATGTTGCCCGACTCCTTAATGATGCCGGCAACGGAGGAGATGGCACCCTGGACCGGAGGCCAAACGATGCAGAAGCCCGCGCCCATGATCCAGGAAATGATGATCATGATCAGGAACGGGAAGCGAACGCCCGAGAACATCGAAAGGGCAATGGGGAACTGTTTGTTCGAGTACTTGTTGAACACGGCACCGGTGATGCAACCAAGGATGATGCCGCCAAACACGCCGGTATCGAGCACCTGGATGCCCATAACGGTGCTCTGGCCGGTTCCGGTAAGGCCGAGCATGCCGCTCGCTTCGGCAAGAGAGCCGGTGGCGTTGAGCACGATGTTATTGGCCTGAAGGAACAGGAAGAACGACATCAGGGCGATCAGCGAAGCATGGCCCTTGTTCTTCTTTGCCATGGCGCCGGCGATGCCCACGCAGAACAGAATCGAGAGGTTGTTGATGATAAACATCAGCGACTGATAGACAACGGCGCCCACAAGCTGGAACGGACCGGAGCCCAGCACGGGAATCATGGCGCAGATGGTCTTGTTGGTCAGAATGATGCCCACGATGAGCAGAATGCCGGCAACCGAGAGATACATCATCGGCTGGACGATTGACTTCGCGAACACCTCCAACGGCGCTTTGAAATTGAACTTCTTTTTTGCGGTCATAGCGGTACTCCCCTTCCTTTTCCGCAAATTAAGACAGATGTGCCCTGGACAAGACCGTGAGCCTTGCCTTATATCAATCGATGTATGGGCACGTTATGCCTAGAGACCAGGTTCTCCAAGCAGGTTAACAATGTGATATGCGAGATAACTCTTCTCGGCATTGGAAACGACAACGTTATAGGTTAACGACAAGTGAGCGGCTATGGCGTCCGCGCACGAGAATGCGCACGGATACGCCGTTTCATCGATTCGGAACAGCGCATCGTCATTGATCTGCCCGGCCGCGGGGTCAAGCGCCCGCTGTGCGAAAAACTGCAGGTGGCGGACGAAACGCTCATAGGGCAGCGAGGTGTCGTCGAGGGTCGTGGCATAGCGCTCGGAAACAATCGCAAGCACGTCGCGAACAAGCTGGACCGAAATAATCAAACGGTCGGAGCGTTGCGGCATGGTGGCGTTGACGATATGCAAGGTAATGAAACCCTGCTCCTCCTCGCTCATCTGGATGCCCATATACTCCTTGATAATCTGCAGCGCACGGCCCGCAAGCGCGTACTCCTTGCGATAGAACTGCTGGATCTCGAGCAGCAACGGATTCTCGCAGGGGACGCCCTTGCGCTCGCGCTCCAAAGCAAGGCTGATATGGTCTGCAAGAGCAATGAGAATCTTGTCGTTGACATCAACATTGAGCTCTCGACGGAGCATCTGAACAATGTCCTCGGAAATCACGAGGTTGACGGTGGGGATGGACTCCAAAAGATGTGCCAAGCGGTCAATCGTACGCGAATCCTGAGAAGTGCCCTCCTGCAGCGCATAGGTCTTTTCGACCGATGCTTCATCGATAGCGTCGCCGGCATGACGGCCAAAGCAGAGGCCTCGACCGATGACAATGAGCTCGGAGCCATCGTCCGAAGCGACCATTGCGACGTTATTGTTGAAAACTCGCTTGATAACCACGGTACCCACCACAAGAATTTACTCGGAAAGCCAGACGACAGGCTCTTTAACAGCAACAGGGCCGGAAGCATGCTCACGAAGAGTCGACTTCTCCGAGCGCTCGCACACGATAACGAAGACCGTGGGATCGAAGCCGGCGGCGCGGACCGCGTCGAAATCGACCTCGACGAGGGGCTGGCCCGCGTCGACATGGTCACCCTGGGCAACAAGCGCATGGAAGCCCTTGCCCTCGAGTTTAACAGTGTCGATTCCGATATGCAGCATCACCTGAGCAGAGCTGTCGTCGGACATGATGCCCAGTGCATGCTCGGTCGGGAACAGCGCCGCGACGGTACCGGAGACAGGAGCGCACACCGTTCCCTCTTGGGGAACCACGGCAACGCCATCGCCCACGGCACGGCTGCTAAAAGCGGGATCGTTGGTTTTTTCTAGGTGAACAAGCTCGCCGGAAACGGGAGCGAGGATTTCGAACTCGGGAGCCGCAGTCGTCTGCTTATCCGAGCCGCCCATAAGGCGAGAAAAGAAACCCATGGTGACATGTCCCTTCATAAATATAGCCCAACCAAAATCAAGCGAATGCATCCATAGAGATACACCCGTTCAAAGACTTTGGTTAGGCCCACGTCCGAGGGACTCGGTAACCTTCCGCATTTCTTTTTACGGGAGTTATTCTAGACAAGCCCCAAGCCAGAACAACCATTGAGAACGGCGAACGGTATTTTTTCTCCGATAAACGGTATTTTAGCGGCACTTAGGGACGTTCCTTTCCTGCCGGCACCCAGGGACACTCCTCGTTTTGGTGCAAACAAACCTGACCCCCTTGCACCAAAAAGGGCCCCGAGCGTTGTTTGCTCGGGGCCCTTAGTTCGCCTCGCGTTAGCGTGCGTCGCGTATGCTATTTGCGCTTGCCGCCGCCGTCGCCGGGACGACGGGAGCTGCCGCCGCGATTGCCGCCGCGATTGTTACCATAGCTGCCACGGTTATCGCGACCGCCGGCACGACCGCCACGGGAACCGGCCTGGTTGCCGCCACGCCCGCCACGACAGCCGCCACGACGCTCCTCGCAGGTGTCGTCGTAGTTGCGCCAGTCGTCGCGACGATTGCGGCTGGCACGCGGATCGCGACGATCGCGCGACTCGCCAGAACGGCCAGCACCACTGCGGCCGCCGTTGCCGCGAGTACCCTCACGACGCTCGCCGCCACGACCACCGCGCTCGTCAAAGCGCTTGCCGCCACGGGACTCACCGCCGCGGGCACCTCGCTCACCGCGACCCTCGCCGCCGCGACGCTCATCACGGCCACTACGCTCGTCATCGCGACCGGAACGACGACGGTCGCCCGAGCCGCGCTTGCCACCGCGCGAACCGCGGCCCTCGTCCTCGCGCTCAACACGGCGACGGCCACCGCGATCCTCATCCTCGCGGCGGCGGCGATGTGCCTCGCCCTGGAACTGCTTGGCACGACGCTCGGCACGGTTACCGCGCGCAGGCTGCTCAGCGGCACCAGCACCGCCGCGCTCCTCGGCAGCCACCTCGCGGGCTACGCTTTCCACAGCCTCGTCCACGCGAGCCTGAACGCCCTCGCGCACGCGGGTCTTGCCGCCACGTTTGGGACGGCTCGGACGCTCGCCGTCGCCGCGACGCTCATCGCGACCGCGGTTGGAACGACCGGCCACATCGCCGTAGTCATCGCCGTTGCGCTTGCCGTCGCGACGTGCCTGCTCAAGCTTCTTCTTGCTCTTGGACTTGCCGCGCTTGGTCTTCTTCTTCACCTTAAAGGCGGCAGGGTCGCGCTCGGGATCAACCGCGGGCGGATTTGGGCCCACATGCAGGTCGCCGGCCTCGTAGATGTCGGCGGTCTTGTCCATGAGCTTCTCAATCTCGTAGAACTCATCGACGTCCTGCTCGGTCACAAACGTAATGGCCCAGCCCAGCTCGCCGGCGCGGCCCGTACGGCCAATACGGTGGATGTAGTCGGTCGGCTCGGCCGGCACGTCAAAGTTCACGACGTAGCGCACGTCGCTAATGTCGATGCCGCGGGCAAGCACGTCGGTTGCCACCAACACGTCGACGTTACCGTCGCGGAAAGCCGAGAGCGCGCGCTCGCGCTGGGCCTGGCTGCGGTTGCCGTGAATCGCGGCGGCCTTGATGCCCTTACGCTCCAGACGACGGCAGCAGCTGTCGGCGCGATGCTTGGTACGCATAAAGACGATTGTGCGCTCCGGACCCTCCTTCTTGAGGAACTCGGGCAACAGGTTGTTCTTGGCCTCGATGGACACCGGGAACACAAACTGGTCGACGGTGTCGGCGGTCGACGTGGCCGGTGCGATCTCCACGCGAGCCGGGTCGCTCACCAGGTCGGTGATCTCGCCCACAGCCTCCTCGTCAAGTGTGGCCGAGAACAGCAGCGTCTGGCGCTCGGCCGGCGTCTCGCGCACAATGCGGCGGACGGCGGGCAAAAAGCCCATGTCGAGCATGCGGTCGGCCTCGTCGAGCACCAGCACCTTGACCTCGTCCAGGTGGCAGGCGCCCTGCTCGATCAAATCGACCAAACGGCCCGGCGTGGCGACCAGGATGTCGCAGCCGTACTTGAGGGCAGCGGTCTGCGGCTTGTAGCTCACGCCGCCCACGACGGTCACGGCGACATGACCGGTGACGTCGGCGATCTTGCTCGCGACCTCGTCGATCTGCTGGGCAAGCTCGCGCGTGGGGGTGATGACGAGCATCACGGGGCCGCGGCCGTTGCCCTCGGGCTTTTTAGCGCCGCGACGGCGGTTGCGGCCGCTGCGCTCGCGCACAGGCTTGGGCGGAGCGATGTGCTCCAGATTGTTCATGGTCGGCAGCAAAAAGGCGGCCGTCTTGCCGGTGCCGGTCTGAGCGGCGGCAAGCAGGTCGCGGCCTTCGAGCACCACAGGGATCGAGCCGGCCTGCACGGGCGTCGGCGCCGTGTAGCCCAGGTTCTCGATAGCACGAAGCATCTCGTCGGAAAGGCCCAGCTCGTCAAAGGCGGGCAGGCTCTCGGTAGCGGACTCGACGGCCTGGGCAGCATTGGCCTCATCGGCCGCATCGAAGGCAGCCTGGGTCATGGCCTCGCGGGTCTCGTCCAGGATCTCGGCGTCGGTGACGTCGGATACAGAATTACGCATATGTTGTTGTTCCTTATCTGCACGCGCGATGGACGCGGCATGCGGCCGCGCGGGCGTGCTTGGTAGTGCGCTAATACATACAAAAACGGGTGCGCACAGAGAGGACGTTGCTCAGCACGCTGGCGATCGCTTTGGCAGCCCTATCACGCGCCGTCCAGACGCAGCAGCTCTAAGCGATGGAGCAGATTCGCCGCGGGTTAGTATACCCGTGCTTCGCATGCCCCCACGTAAACCACAGATGACGAAGCGAACGGGGCGGGCTCGAGGTGGGCCCGGCCGATTGTCTCAATCTGTAACATCTACAGGGCAAATCTTCCTCTACGTGTTACAGATCGAGACAAACGGTCGACACGGTTCACAAACGTCTCAATCTGTAACAGTTACCGAGTAAAATCGGTCCTAATTGTTATAGATCAAGACAGAGGGG
This sequence comes from uncultured Collinsella sp., assembly GCA_958415665.1. Taxonomy (GTDB): domain Bacteria; phylum Actinomycetota; class Coriobacteriia; order Coriobacteriales; family Coriobacteriaceae; genus Collinsella. The sequence goes on from CATYZK010000018.1 coordinate 20,741, forward strand.
GATTTCCGTCCAGTCCAAACCAAATCTCTCAGTCTTCCTGCAATTTCGAACATGTGGCCTATAATGTTGCTTTGGTTACGCTATATATTGCGCAGCCATTTAATACGTCGCCCACCGGGGGCCATTAATTCCTATCGCCATATTGGCTAGGAAGCAATCAAAGGAGGTATCCGTGGCAGCAGAGACGCCTTGCTCGGTCCTCTATAACGATATTCGCTCGTTCGGCGGTCTTAAACATCTCGAGATCGCCCGAATGCTCATCAATGGAAACTCTTATCTCGGCAGTACCCTGCTCGAGAAATGCTCTTCCAACCGCTCGTATCTCACCCGTTACATCGTCCATCGCGAGCCTGACCAGTGCGCGCCCGCCATCTACAGCGACTTTGCCATCACCACGCTCAATCTTTCCGCGGCAATCTGCAGCAAGCTCGGCAGCGGCGAGTCCGCCTATCAGGCAATCGCCGAGCACTATCGCGGCCCGGCCGCCAACGAAATGATGTCGGCTCTCGCCAGCTACAAGTTGGACAGCCGCCTATATGCAAATGCCCTCAATCGCATCGACAACTTTGACGGCAATGCCGTGCGCGAGAAGAGTACGCTTTACCTTATGCTCTTTGTGGCAACGGGGGCGCTCGCTGACCCCATCCAAGGCGTGGCCACCGTCGAGCGCTTTTGCGACAGCAAGACGGGCGGGCACTTTGGCACCACCGAAACTACCGTCGGACGTGGCTTTATGGGCAGCCTGGAGCAGCCACGCACCGTCGCCCCCAACCTCGGTCTGCTCAGGACACATGCCGACAACTGCGTCGACATGCAAATCCATCCCCTCACACGCGATCCGCGCGGCACCGTGATTGGTTCTTTGCCCAAAACCTCGCCCAGCATCACCGATGTGGGCGCCGACGCATCGCGCGAGCATCTTCGCATTTGGCTCGAGGGTGAGCACTGGTACGCTCAGGGCCTTGGATCGACCAACGGCACGGTGCTCGAATCGGGTGCAGGCGACGGCGATATTGTGATTGAGCCGCCGCGCGACCAACGCGAGCCCGGCAAGATCTATCCCCCGGTGGAAATCGAAAACAGCGACAGGCTCCATCTGGGCCTCTACACGACATTCCTTGTCATTGTGGACTAGCGCGCGGGCGGCGATCGAAAAACGGTCGCCGCCCGTCTTTCGTCTTCTACCTTCTGCGTCGTAACCGACAATACTCAACGGCATACGTCGGCAGTGCGGCTATCATGGTGCTTTACCAATAGCCGCACTGCCGACGCATACGTGCGGCAACCCATGCCAGACAAAGGAACGCCATGGATACTACCGATAGCGCCTATGGCGACAAACTCATCCGTCTCGACACGTTCGATACCGCCGTGGCGGTCGACCCCAGCGCCGAGGACGACGCCAAGCGTCGATTTATGACGCTTATTCTCCAGACGGCCCACCGCGACAACGGCAATATCGGGCACGTGCTGCGCGCGACCAACACGAGCGGCGAGGTCTTTGCCGTCAAGCTGCTCAAGGACAACGCCATCCTTTCCGGCCAAGCCCCCGACCGCTCCGCCGAGCAATCGGCCGCTCACCTGGCCAACACCGCCGCGCTGTTCGAGGAGTATCGTCATCTGTGTACCGTCTCGCACCTGCGCGGATTTCCGCGCGTCTATGGCTACGGATCGTGCGAGGATGACCCGCTCATCCTCATGGAGTGGGTCGAGGGCACCTCGCTCAAGCAGGCGCTTCCCTTGCTTCCGCACGACGCCTCGGGCGGGCTGACCACCCAGATGGTCGCCGCCGTCGGAAACGCCGTGCTTCGCGCGCTCTTGATGACCCAAGGCCTCGTGAATCCGGTCATCCATCGCGACCTGTCGCCTGCCAATATCATGTTCCGCACCACCAGCCGAACGCTCGAGCAGCAGATTGCCGATTGCTCCTTTGACCCCTGCCTCATCGACATGGGCTCCGCGACCATGGCCCTCGGCGACGACACAATCACCCGACGTGCCGACATTTGGCGCTTTGCCACACCCGCATATGCCGCGCCCGAAATGCTCACGCAGGATATCGAAGGCATCGCGGCCCTTCGCCGCTCGCCCGCGATCGACGTCTATGCGCTTTCGAGCATTCTGTACCAGCTCTACAGCGGTCGCAAACCGTTCGATGTCGAGTCGACGGGTGCCGCGGCAACCGGCTCGTTCTACCTCATAAAGACCAAGACCAAACCGGCACCGCTCGAGCCGCGCTGCGAGGGCGACAAAGCGCTTGTCCAGATCATCATGAAAGGTATCTCGGTCGAACAGGGCGATCGCCCTACCGAGCAGCAGATGCTCGAGGTGCTCTCGACATACCTCCCCGCTGCAGAATCTGAGGACCGCGAGGGCGCAGGAGACGAGGCCGCAATTGATATCGATTCTGGCACGCACCTTAAGGTCGACGTCGCCGGCGAGCGCGCACGAGAGATCCTGGAGCAGGCCCGTCACGATGCCATGACCCGCCGCCGCTTTGTCATCGGCGGCGTCGTTGCAGCCGTTGCGGGGCTCGGCGTTATCGGGGCGGCAACCCATGGCTTTGGCATCCCCGACTACCTGGACGGCATCCGCGGTTCACTTGACGACTACGCCTGGGATCAGCTGCAGGAAATTTCGCTCAAGATTAAGGCCGCCGAGACCCGTAGCGAGGCACGCGAGATTGCCAAGCGCTACCACCTGCTCGACGTTGATGGGCATATCCCCTATCCGTGCACCAAGCGTGTGAAGCTCGCCAACGGGCTGGAGGTCGGCGCGCAGCTTGTGGGCATCCGTCACGATGAGCTTCTGGACGGGACGGGCAAGGCCGGGCTGACGTTTATGTTCGACGCGGGTATTGCCGAGCGCGATGCTGCGACTGAACCGCCGAGCGCCGGCTGGGCAGATTGCGAGCTGCGGGAATGGCTCAACGGCGACGGCCTTAAGCTGCTGCCCAACGAGTTGCGCGCACTCATCAAATCTATCAAAAAGATCTCGAATAACGTTGGCGCCGCCAGAAGCGCATCGTGCCTGAGCGAGTTGCCCGCAACCCTTTGGCTGCCCGCCATGGTCGAGCTGTGCGGTACGCAACCGCCCGATTCGTTTGCCGAGGGCTATCACTACCTGGCAGACATCTACAACGGCGAGGGCAAGGAGTATCAGCTCTTCCGCGAGCTCAAGGTGAGCCCGTATTCCACGAACGAGACGATGGTCCGCCAGTGGAAGGGCAAGGACACCTGCTGGTGGGAGCGCACGGTGAGCCCCGACTCATCGGAGACCGAAGGCACGCTCTACATAAACCGTGTGGGCCACGACGGCGACGTCTTTATGTACGCAACGCCTGCGAAAAAGCCAAACAAGCTAACCTGTGTGATCCCCGGGTTCTGCATCTAGGCGGCGGGCGTCTTGCCGTGACGGGACCCCTCCCCGGCAATTGTCTCGATCTGTAACATTAGCTCGGCAGATACAGGTCTAGATGTTACAGAACGAGACAAACCCCAACCCCGCGAGACAACATCTCAATCTGTAACAGTAAGGGGTTAAAAACCTCTCTAGATGTTACAGATCAAGACATTTGAGTTGACCGCGGGCAGTCTGTCTCGATCTGTAACATCTAGCAGGCAAAACGGTCCCCAGATGTTACAGATTGAGACATTAGACTGGCTACGGTCCGCCGAACTGGCTGTCACCTCGACCAATAACAGAATGTCATACATTTTCATCTCCACTAGACACCCCCAGGGGGTATGGGTGTATAGTATCGGCAGGTTAACAATTCCAACAGCGAACCACAGAAAGGAGAAGCCATGGCTCAAGATAAGTTCGATGTGGGTGGCATGACATGCGCCGCCTGTCAGGCGCACGTGGACCGCGCCGTGAGCAAGCTCGACGGCGTCCAAAGCGTCGCGGTCAATCTGCTCGCCGGCTCTATGCTGGTGGACTACGACCCCGCGCAGGTCTCCCCCGACGATATCTGCACCGCCGTCGACCGCGCGGGCTACTCGGCCTCGCCCATCGATGTGGGCACCGGTGCCGCCGGCTCAAACGGCAGTGCACAAGCCAGGTCCGGCGCCGCCCATATGGAGTCGCCTACCAAAAAGCTGGAGGCCGCCGCCTCCGCCATGCGCACCCGCCTCATCGTCTCGATCGTATTCCTCATCCCACTGTTCTACATAGGCATGGGGCACATGCTTGGCTGGCCGCTACCCGGCATTTTCACCGACCATACCCACAGCATGACGCTCGCGCTCACCGAGCTCGTCCTGCTCATCCCCATCGTCTACGTCAACGACGCGTACTTTATCAACGGGTTTAAATCGCTCGCGCACGGCGCGCCGACCATGGACGCTCTCATCGCCGTCGGCGCCACCGCGTCGATCACCTGGTCGCTCTATGCCATGTTTATCATGGCCGACCAGCTGGCCACAGGTCAGGTGCACGAGGCCATGATGACGAGCATGGACAACCTGTATTTTGAGAGTGCGGGCACGATTCTGTCGCTGGTCACCGTGGGCAAATACCTGGAGACACGCAGCAAGTCCAAGACCGGCGGCGCCATCGAGGCGCTCATTGACCTGGCGCCCAAGACCGCGACCGTCGTGGCCGATGACGGTACCGAGACCACCGTAGACGTCGACGCCATCCTGCCCGGCCAGGTGCTGCGCGTACGCCCCGGCGAGTCCATCCCCGTCGACGGCGTGGTGCTCGAGGGTGCCTCCGCTGTGGATGAGAGCGCCCTCACCGGCGAATCCATCCCCGTGGAGAAGACCGCCGGCGACACTGTCAACGCCGCCACCGTCAACCGCACGGGCTCGTTTACCTTCCGTGCCACGCGCGTGGGCGCCGACACGTCGCTCGCCAAGATTATCCAGCTCGTCGAAGACGCCAACGCCACCAAGGCGCCCATCGCCCGCATGGCCGACAAGGTCGCCGGTGTGTTCGTGCCCGTGGTGTTTGTCATCTCGGCCGTGACTTTTGCGGCATGGATGGTTCTGACCGGAAGCATCAACGAAGCGCTCACCTCCGCCGTCGCCGTGCTGGTGATTAGCTGCCCGTGCGCGCTGGGCCTGGCCACGCCCGTCGCCATTATGGTCGGTACCGGCAAAGGCGCCGAGATGGGCATTCTGTTTAAGAGCGCCGAGGCGCTGGAGAATCTGCGCAGCGTGGGTACCGTGGTGCTCGACAAAACGGGCACCGTCACCCGCGGCAAGCCGGCTGTGACCGACATTGTGGTGGCCACGCGCGCCGACGGCACGCCTGCCATGAGCGAAAAGGCGTTGCTGAAGCTGGCCGCCGCGCTGGAGCGCCAGAGCGAGCACCCGCTGGCAGAGGCGATTATGGCCGAGTGCGAGACACGCGGGATCGTCGCGCGCACGGTCGAGGACTTTGCCGCCGTGCCCGGTCGCGGCGTAACGGCGCGCGAGGGGCAGAACGCCATCGCCGCCGGCAACGTTCGCCTGATGAGCGAGCTGGGCGTGGTGGTGCCCGCTGGCCTTGCCGAACAGTTCGCCGCCGAGGGCAAGACGCCTCTGTTCTTTGCCAAGAACAGCGAACTTGCCGGCACCATTGCCGTGGCAGATGAGGTTAAGGAGACGAGTGCCGAGACCATTGCCGCGCTGCGCTCGCTCGGCGTCGACGTGCGCATGCTCACCGGCGACAATCGCATGACGGCCGTGGCCATCGCCCGCCGCGTGGGACTGAACAGCGAACAGGTTATCGCCGACGTTTTGCCCGCCGACAAGGAGCGCCACGTGCGCGAGTTGCAGGATGCGGGTAGCAAGGTCGCCATGGTGGGCGACGGCATCAACGACTCACCCGCCCTGGCGCGCGCCGACGTGGGCCTTGCCATCGGCACCGGCGCCGACATCGCCAAGGAGGGCGCGGACGTGGTGCTCATGCGCAGCGACCTCATGGACGTGGCCCGCGCCATCGAGCTGTCGCGCGCCACGATCCGCAACATCAAGCAGGACCTGTTCTGGGCGCTGTTCTACAACGGCATCGGCATTCCGCTGGCGGCAGGCGTGTTCTTCCCCCTCACCGGTTGGCAGCTCTCGCCGATGTTCGGCGCCGCGGCCATGAGCCTGTCGAGCGTGTGCGTTGTTTCCAACGCTCTGCGCTTAAAATCCTTTAAGCCAAAAGTGGCAAAATAGGCTCACCATTAAGTCCATTTAGAACGGGTTTTCCAGGTGCCCGAGATTGACCTGAAAGAGGAGCGACGCGTACTTTGGTACGCGAGCGACGGCTTGAAGGTCAAGGTCGGGTGCCTGGGAAAGCCGATACAACAGAGAGGAATACCCATGCGTTACACAATTAAGACTTCCGGCCTTATGTGCGGCCACTGCGACGCCACCGTCGAGACGGCGTTGCTCAACGTGGCCGGCGTGACCGACGCCGATGCCGATCACGAGACCCAGACCGTCCAGGTTGAGTGCGCCGACACCGTAACCGCCGAGCAGCTCGCCGCCGCCGTCGAGGGCGCCGGCGAAAAGTTCCACGCCCTGTCCGTAACCGCCGCGTAACGACCCACGCGCACCCCGACCAGAAACGAGGACCCAGCATGATGGCAGACCATAAATCGGTGACCCGTATGCTCAAGACGGCACGCGGACAGATCGACGGCATCCTGCGCATGGTCGAGGAGGACCGTTACTGCGTCGACATCTCCACGCAGCTCATGGCAACACAGGCGCTCCTCGCGCGCATTAATGCCGACGTGCTCAAGGCGCATATCGAGGGCTGCGTGACCTCGGCAATCGAATCGGGCGACGAAGACCTCAAAGCCGCCAAGCTCGCCGAGATCGAACGCGTCGTCGACAAGCTCTCCAAGTAATTGGGGCATTGGGGACGGACTGCTTTGCACCTTCTTGGTGCATCGGGGACAGGTATGTTTGCACCACCTTGGTGCAGATTGACCTGTCCCCCTTGCTCTAAATCGGGTATAAAGGCGTGCAGCATATCGAACGAAAGGCAATTTGCATGAATGACTTTATGAAGGGCCGCAATGGTGCCGATGAACTCACCATCGTGATGGGTTTTGCCGGCATTGTCATCGCGATGATCGGATCGATAGCCCACATCCAGTGGCTCAGCTGGATTGCCATCGTCGTGATCGTGATTGGCGTGCTGCGCGGCCTGTCCAAAAATATCGACGCACGTCACAAGGAGAACGAGGCCTTTGTCGCCGCGACTGCAAACGTACCCGGCTTGGGCAAGTTTGTAGCTAGCTTGGGCGGCGGAGCTACAGCGGCCAACGCCTCGCGTGCAGCCGGTACTAGCAAGGAAGACTTTGAACGTGCCAAGCGCACAGCCAAGAAGATGTGGAAGGGCCGCAAAACCACGGCCTATCTCAAGTGCCCCAACTGCGGCCAGATGCTCTCCGTTCCCAAGGGCAAAGGCAAGATCCGCGTCACCTGCCCCAAGTGCCACGCCAAGATGGAAACCCGCTCCTAGCGCCCGCACGCGGGACAAATTAATCAGGTTTGTTTGTCCCAAATCTTAAGTATTTGTTCGATAAAAAAGCCGAGGCCTCGTGTTGAGACCTCGGCTTTTTGTATGCGGCAACGGAGCTGCACCTTTGTCACATCTACGCCACACCGTCGCGGGCCAGCTCCTCAGCCAGCGCTTCGGCAGGCATGGCCATAATCGCGTCGAGCTCGGCGTCCACCTCAGGAATACGCTTCACCTTGAGCTTGCGTACCAGATCACCGCGACACATCACATGTATCGGCTCACGCAGAGCGCACAGGTCATCGAGCGGATTTTTGCGCGTCACCAGGATATCGGCGGCCTTGCCGCACTCGATCGTACCGGTCTCGCCGCCCAGCCCCAGGAGCTCGGCATTGACCTGCGTGGCCGTATGCAGCGCAAAGGCGTTGCTCACGCCCACGTACTTGGCAAAATAGGCTACCTCACGCCACATGTCGTACTGCGTCACGAACGGGCAGCTCGAATCTGTGCCAAGGCCCACCTTAACGCCAGCTTCCAGCGCCGCACGAGCACTCTCGATAATGCCCGAGCACACGATGTCGCCGTTCTTCTTTTGCGTGTCAGTCGAATGGGTCTTCTCCGGATCGAGCAACACAAACGGCAGCGCCGGGCTGATAGTGCAGGTAACGCTGGGCGCACGTCCCTCGAGCTGCGTGCCCGCGGCGCCACGGTACAGCTCCAGGATCTCGGGCGTCATCGGGGCACCGTGCTCGATCGTGTCGACCCCGGCCTCAAGCGCGGCCTTCACGCCCTCGGTGCTCTCGACATGAGCCATAACCGGCAGGCCCACCTCGTGCGCCGCCTTGCACGCCGCCGCGGCAACCTCCACCGGCATACGCAGCACGCCCGGCTCGCCCACCTCGGTCGCATCGAACACACCGCCCGTTACGAACAGCTTAATGACGTCGGCGCCGCGCGCATACAGGTCTCGCACCTGCTCGGCTGCCTCGACGGGGCTGTTGGCCACCTGGGCGAACAAGCCCGCACCATGGCCACCCGGCACCGTAACGCCCGTTCCCGGCGCTACCAGGCGCGGACCCTGATACTTACCGGCGTCGATAGCGTCGCGCACGGCAATGTCGGCAAACAGCGGGTCGCCCGCGCCGCGCACCGTGGTCACGCCGCTTGCCAGCTGCTGCTGGGCACTGCCCTTGAGGATGCGGCACACGATGGCGCGCCCCACGGGATTATCGAGTTTCTTCATCAGCGCTCCCGCATCGCCGGCCGAGACAGGCTTGCCCGAGCCGCACAGGTGCACGTGCATATTGATGAGACCGGGCATGAGATACGCGCCTGCCAGGTTGATGACCTCGGCACCTGCAGGCGCCTGCGCCACAGCACTCGGCCCCATCCAGGTGATGACGCCGCGCTCAACAGTCACGGCCATATCGGGTTGCAGCTCCATATGCTCCGAACCATCCAGAATGGTCGCATTGATAAACAACGTGGAACGATCGGCAGATGCCATATCGAGCTCCTCCCTCACGATTAACTTGAACATTTGTCCATTATCACCCAATGCAGCGACCTAAAGTCGAGCATATCGGTTAACGGAGAAAAGGGAGGATGTGGGGATAGAGAGGCCAGCACGGCGATGCCCCAGCCAGGTGCCAAACGTCCTGATCTGTAACAGATAGACCGTCTTTAGCCTTCCAGATGTTACAGATTGAGATCTTTCGGCACCGTATCCAACCTTTGTCTCAATCTGTAACAGTTGGGTCGAATTTTGACCGTTAGATGTTACAGATCGAGATATTCTCCAGCCCCATCGTCAAACGTCTAAATCTGTAACAAGTAGACAGGTTTTCGGCCTCTAGATGTTACAGATTGAGATCTTTTAGCGGTAGCCAACCTTTTGTCTTGATCTGTAACAGTTACGAGGCCAAACGATCCCTTGTTGTTACAGATCGAGACAGTCCGCCTCAGCGCCCATACCACTGCCTCTTCCATTGCTCAGCCAAATCGGCCCGCTGCGGAATACCCGCCAGCCTCATTTTCTCGACTAGCTTCCCCGGGCCTTTGAGTTCGTTAAACGTAAACCGAAGCACCTTATGCCCGAGCATTGTCAGATGAGATTCCCGCTGACGCTCTGCCACGAATGGGTCAACCGACTCCCGACCCTCGCCGCTCTGCAAGGTGTACTTCCCCTTTCCGTCGAGCTCGCCGATGACACACGTCCCGTCCTCGAGCCGCCAAAAATAGTCGACACGAAACACCTGGCTCGGATCGAGCGGGTCGCGAAACTCCACCTGCAGCTCCGGAACCGGAAAGCCGTACGCAATAAAGAATGCTCGGAACCGAGACTCGCCGCCGTTTTCAGACAGCCCGTCCGCATACGACGCAATCACCTGTGCCCTGCGATACCCTCGCCTGCCCTCGCAATCGGCGCGGAGGCGCTCGCACAAATCCCCACGTGATACGCCTTTCGCCCGCAGTGCAGAATCGGCAATCGCCAACCCGTAGGAGAACGGCGCACGCAGTAGGCAATCCTCCACCGTGCGCCAAAACGACGTCACCCGCACGCCATCAACATGCTCGAGTGCGCCCGCCATCTGCGGACGCAACAACCTGCACCCGCCGCTCAACGTCACCGAACAACCCGTCTTAACAAGAAAACGCGACCCAAGCAGATCATTCGGCACCTCCAGACCCCACAAAAGCGCCGCGTCATAACCCCAAAACGCCCAATCGGGATGAAACTCTGCAAGCCCTTTGATGGTACGCAGCGTTCGCTCCGCCGGCGTCAGTACACCCCAATCATGTTGAAAGCAGAACAAATACGGCTCGGGTTCCGCGATATCGTCGGTTCCAACATGACGCCGCAGCCACATGAGCTCGGCATTGTCGTGTGTCACAAGCAGCACGCCTTGTTCAGCCGCCTCCGTGAGCCTGGCAAGCATCCTATTCCGCGCCAACGTGTTACGAGTCGTATGTTTGTGTTTGAGAACGGTATTAGGCACTTCCATCACCACCACATCGGACAAATGGACCATCGTCACCGTTGCCTCCGCTGATAAATGTCTTGATCTGTAACAGGAAGACCGATTTTTGGACTGTAGATGTTACAGATTGAGACATCCCCCCAGCCAGGTGCCAAACGTCTCGATCTGTAACAGTTAGACGTTCTCCAGGCCCCTAAACGTTACAGATTTAGACAAACCAGCGGCGCCCAAGCATTCGTCTCGTTCTGTAACAGGTAGACCGGTTTTTTGCCCCCAAACGTTACAGATCGAGACAAAAAGGCAAAAGGCAAGGCAGGCGACAACCACCCATCCCCTACTCCCATTCCTGTTCGTAGATGTTGAGCGACTTTACGTATCGCCCCTGGGCGCCCATGATGTCGCGAACCAGACGCAAGAAGAAGCTGATGCACGAGGTGTCAAAGCCGTCCTGTAGGTCCTCCGGATGCACCGCACCCGGCCCATCGACCGCTGTGTCGTTCAGGCGCGCGATATCATACAGGTAGAGCTGTCCCGCCGTAAGCCAGACATCGTCGACGCAGGCGAGGCGCACCGCAATCGCGCCATCGTTCCAATGCTCCTTTTGCACGATATGCGGGTCGTAGACATCAAAGCGACGGTCGGTGCGCGTGTCCTTCAGCGCAACCATGCCGGACGCAGGATTCTTGTCCAAAATGCCAAAGCGCGAGAAATACTGCGTGTCGCGTACCTGCTCGAGCCGCTTGAGCGAGGCAGGCGAAAGCGATGCCGGCGGCTCGTCAACATATAGCTCGAGCAGCGTTTTGCCATGGCGATAGGGGCGCTCGAAAAGCAGCCAATCGGTAAATGCCATGTTGTAGGCCATGATTTCGTTTTGCGAAGGCTCGGTGCAATAGCTGAGCCACGGGTCGACGATAATCTCGAACTGCTCGCGCGCCGGCTCCAGGAATTGAAACTTCCGCAGCATCCAAAAATGGGCCATGTCGGCAATATCGTTGCCGACGGCTTCAGCCAGCTCTGCTCGGTCAAGAACTTGGTCAGTCATGGCATCCTCCTCAAACTGATGGACCTCAATTTGAGCTTACGAGGAGGGTGGGCAGCCACGACCAGCGCGGGCAAAATAGGCCTCCGGCTGCAAACCAAATGCTGACCAAACACTTGACGAAAAGCTAGACCGAAAATGCGCACCGCAACAAAATCGCAGGTAGACATAGACAGCCAACCAACCCTTTTGAGCCAGATGCCCGCAACCACCACAGAAACAACAGGTGACCACAGCCCAAGAAATCGACAAATGAACATCCGTACGTCGACAAACGAGCAAACTGCTCGCAAATCCGCAAGGAGTGTCCCCGAATGCCGACAGAAAAGGAACGTCCCTAACTGCGGCACTTGGGGACGTTCCTTTTGTGCCGGCAGTTAGGGACAGCCCTTGCCGATTCGATTGTTGAATAACTCCGTGATTACCTTACAGCGCCAACGCGTCGGCGACTTCGGCAGCGCAGGCCAGGGCATCGGCCATGGCGCTCACCACGAGCGAGCTGCCGTTGCGGGCATCACCCGCCACATACACCGGCGCGGCATCCGCGGCGACACCCTCCGTGCGAGCCGCGAGATGCGAGCCCTCAGCAGCCATCACCGGCAGCGGACGACCAGCGGTGGCAACAGGCACGCTCACCGCATCGAACACGCCGTGCTCCGGACCCGTAAAGCCGCAGGCGATGAGCACCAGCTGCGCCGGCACCTCGTGCTCGGAGCCCGCGATGCGCTCGGGCTTTCCCGCCGACCAGTCCAGATCGACCACGCGCAGGCCCGCGGCCGCGCCCTTCTTGTCCAGCAGCACCTCGAGTGTATCCACGGCCCAGGCACGCATCTCGCCACCCATCGCAGCGATAGCCTCCTGCTGGCCGTAATCGGTCTTCTTAACGTTGGGCCACTGCGGCCAGGGGTTGCCTGCCGCGCGCTTATCGGGCGCAGCCGGCAAGAACTCAAACTGGCGCACGCTGCGCGCGCCCTGACGCACCGCGGTACCCACGCAGTCGTTGCCGGTATCGCCACCGCCAATGACCACGACGTCCAGGCCGCGTGCGTCGATGGCGGGCTCGCCGCTATCGAGCACCGAGACGGTCGAAGCCGTCAGATAGTCCACGGCATACACCACGCCCGGGGCATCAATGTTCGCAGCCGAAAGCCCACGCGGAGCACGGGCGCCGGCAGCCACCACGACGGCGTCAAAGTCGTCGAGCCTGGCGGTAACCTTGGGATCGCTCACGTCGGCGCCCAGCTCGAACACTATACCCAGCTCGCGCATGAGCGCCACGCGACGCTCGACCACAGACTTCTCGAGCTTCATGTTGGGAATGCCGTACATGAGCAGACCGCCCGGGCGGTCGTCGCGCTCAAACACCGTCACGCGGGCGCCGCGACGCGCAAGCTCCCATGCAGCCACCAGACCAGCCGGTCCAGAACCAACCACGGCGACCGTGGGCGCATCCTCCCCTGCCGGCTCAAAGCGGCGCGGGCCGCCGTTTGCCCATTCATGGTCGCTGATCGCACGCTCGTTATCGTGAATCGTCGTGGGTTGGCCGTCGACCGAGCCCAGGTTGCACGCGGCCTCGCACAGCGCCGGGCACACGCGGCTCGTAAACTCAGGCATGGGCGAGGTGAGCGACAGGCGCTCGGCAGCCTCATCCCAGCGACCGCGGTACACTAGCTCGTTCCACTCGGGAATCAAGTTGTGCAGCGGGCAGCCGCTCGGGCGCGCCTTGCCAAAGCTCGCGCCCATCTGGCAAAACGCCACGCCGCACATCATGCAGCGGCTCGCCTGGGCGCGACGTGCGTCGTCATCGAGCTCCACATACAGGGGATCAAAATCATGACTGCGCTCCTCCACGGGGCGAAGCTCGTGGGTCACGCGATCGATATCAAGAAAAGCACCGGGCTTACCCATGGCACTTACGCCTCCTTCTTGGTCGAAGCAACAGAGCTGGCGGCGGCGGGCACAGCACCAGCGACACCACCCGCCACATCGAAGCGAGCGACATCCGCGGCACTCGCGCGACCGGTCACAATGTCAAACGCCAGCTCCTCGGCCTGCGCACGCGTCTTGCCGACGGCCTCGGCGGCGGCGACAATCGCCAGCACACGCTCGTACTCAGTCGGAATGACCTTCACAAAGTGCTTGCTCATCGTCTCAAAGCTGTAGAGCAGCTTGATGCCGCGCGGGCTCTGCGTCGCGTCCACGTGCTCCTGGATGAGCTCGCGAATCTGCGCCAGCTCGCCGGCAGTCGGGGCCTTGAGCTCAACGCTCTCGTGGTTCACGCGGGCATCGAGCGTGCCGTACTGGTCAAAGACGTAGGCCACGCCACCCGTCATGCCGGCAGCGAAGTTCTGCCCGACCTCGCCCAGGATGAGCGCCAGGCCACCCGTCATGTACTCGCAACCGTGGTTGCCGCAACCCTCGACCACCACGGTGGCACCGGAGTTGCGTACGCCAAAGCGCTGGCCGGCCAGGCCGTTGATGAAGCCACGGCCGCTCGTGGCGCCAAAGAACGCAACGTTGCCCACGATGATGTTTTCGTCGAACTTATAGGTCGCATGCGGGTTGGGGCGCACCGACACCTCGCCGCCCGAAAGGCCCTTGCCAAAGTAGTCGTTGGCGTCGCCGCACACGTTGAGCGTAATGCCGCGCGGCAGGAAGGCGCCAAAGCTCTGACCGGCCGATCCATCGCAATCGATGGTGATGGAGCCGGCGGGCAGGCCCTCGGGATGTGCCTTGGTCACCGCGTTACCCAGGATGGTGCCCACGCAGCGGTTGACGTTGGCGATATCGGCGCGGAAGCGAATCGGACGCAGATGTGCGCGGGCGTCGGCCGTGTAGGGCACGAACAGCGTGGAGTCGAGCGTCTTGTCGAGCTCGCTGTCCGCGGCCATCTGCGGCAGGAAGTGACGACCGTCGGCACCCGGGATATGGGCACCGAACTCACAGGTCGCGCTTGCCAGCACGGGCGACAGATCGAGCAGGTTGGCCTTACGGTTGCCCGGGACCTCAATCTGGCGCAAGCACTCGGGATGGCCGACCATCTCGTCGACGGTGCGGAAGCCCAGGCTCGCCATGACCTCGCGCAGCTGCTCGGCAACAAAGAGCATAAAGTGCTCGACGTGCTCGGGCTTACCGCGGAAGCCGTGACGCAGACGGCAGTTTTGCGTCGCGATGCCGGCCGGGCAGGTATCCTGCTGGCAGTCGCGTTGCATGAGGCAACCCATCGAGATGAGCGGCATGGTCGCAAAGCCAAACTCCTCGGCGCCCAGCAGGCAGGCGACGGCAACATCGGTGCCGTCCATGAGCTTGCCGTCGGCCTCGAGCACCACGCGCGAGCGCAGGCCGTTTTGCAGCAGCGTCTGCTGAGCCTCGGCAAGGCCAAGCTCCAGCGGCAGACCGGCGTGCCAGATCGAATCGCGCGCAGCGGCACCCGAGCCGCCATTGTGGCCGCTGATCAAAATCTTGTCGGCAGCACCCTTGGCAACACCGGTGGCGATGGTGCCGACGCCGGCCTCACTGACCAGCTTGACCGACACGCGCGCGCCGGGGTTGGCGTTCTTAAGGTCGAAGATGAGCTCGGCCAGGTCCTCGATAGAGTAGATGTCGTGGTGCGGCGGAGGCGAGATCAGGCCGATGCCGGGCGTGGACTGACGGACCTCGGCAATCCAAGGGTAGACCTTCTTGCCGGGCAGGTGGCCGCCCTCGCCGGGCTTGGCGCCCTGGGCCATCTTAATCTGAATCTCGAAGGCGCTGCACAGATAGCGGCTCGTCACGCCAAAGCGCGCACTTGCCACCTGCTTGATCGCGGAGTTCTTGGAGTCGCCGTTGGCCAGCGGGGTCTCGCGACGCGGGTCCTCGCCGCCCTCGCCTGAGTTGGAACGGCCATGCAGACGGTTCATAGCGATTGCCATGCACTCGTGCGCCTCTTTGCTGATGGAGCCGTACGACATGGCGCCGGTGTTAAAGCGGCGGACGATGTTGAGCGCGGGCTCGACCTCGTCGAGCGAAACCGGCGTGCGGCCGCTGGCATCAAAGTCGAGCAAGTCGCGCAGGCGCACGGCACGGCCGGTACGGTGCAGACGGGCGCTGTACTCCTTAAAGGTGCCGTAGCTGTCCTCACGGCAGGCGGTCTGGAGCAGGTAGACGGTCTGAGGGTCGATCAGGTGATCCTCGCCGCCGAGCGGGCGCCACTTGGTCAGACCCAGCGTGGGCAGCTGATCGGGAGCCGGGCTCTTAAGGATAGCGAGCGCGGCGTCGTAGCGCTCGTTTTGCTCGCGCTCAACGTCCTCGACACCCATACCGCCCACACGGCTCACCGTGCCGGCGAAGTACGCGTTGACGAACTCCGGCGTAAAGCCCACGGCCTCGAAGATCTGCGCCGAATGGTAGCTCTGCACCGTGGAGATGCCCATCTTGGACATGAT
>CATYZK010000019.1 GCA_958415665.1 uncultured Collinsella sp.
CCACAGAGCCATTCGGTTGACCCTTCAATCCGCGCTCGAGGCTCGCGTTCAACGCCCTTCCGACAGCCTGGGGCTAGGCATGGAGCCCCTACGGCTGTCGAAAGCGCGCAGAACGCTCGCACTCACTCGGGCCGTCCCCTGCCCCTTCGGACGGATGGACGGACGCATCAACAACGATCCATCCGTCCGACCATCGGGACGCTATGCCCCTCTACGGACAGGCCAGAATTATGGAATCCACGTGATTTGAGGGGTACCGTTTTAGGTACTCGCGGGGTACACAAAGAAAAAGGTCAGAGACAACACCGTCTCTGACCTGCGTAAACTATGGTGGGCCGTCAGGGGTTCGAACCCTGGACCTTGGGATTAAAAGTCCCCTGCTCTGCCAGCTGAGCTAACGGCCCGCGGGTGGCATTGTACCACGGTCTGGGACTATTCCCAACTCCATTGACCGTTCTGGAAAATCACGACTTCACGTCCATCAGGCGTAATGCCCGTAATATCGATGTCGTCCGTGCCGATCATAAAATCGACGTGCGTGCTCGAGACGTTAACGCCATGCTCCAGGAGCTCCTCCTTGGACATGTCATACCCACCCTCGATGCATTCGGGGAAACCGACACCCAGCGCAAGATGGCAGCTGGCGTTCTCATCATAGAGCGTGTCATAGAATAGAACGCCACTTTCACGGATCGGCGTGTTCTTGGAGATAAGCGCGACCTCACCCAGACGAGCGGCACCTTCATCGGTGTCAATAATGCTCGCAAGCGTCGCCTTACCCACGCGGGCATCGTAGTCCACTACGCGGCCGGCCTCGAACTTAATCCAAAAATCGTCAACCTTGTTACCGTGGTGAATGAGCGGCATAGCCGAATACACGATACCGTCGGCACGCATACGATCAGGCGAGGTGAAGACTTCCTCGGTGGGAATGTTGGGGAAGAAGGGGTGCCCATCGGGCGTCTTGCCCTTGCCGCCGGCCCACTCGTGACCTTTCGTCATGCCAATCGTCAGATCGGTTCCATTTGCCGAGGTGTAATGCAGGTAGTCGAAACGATTGTCGTTCAGGAAACGCAGGTTCTTTTCGAATGCGGCGTCATGGAGTTCCCAGTCGCTCTCCGGGTCCTGGCCATCGGCGCGAGCGGTGTGCAGAATCGCATTCCACAGCTTATAGATTGCAACCTCATCGGCGTCTCCCGGGAACACCTCGCGCGCCCAGGCAACGACCGGCGCGCCGGCGATGCACCACGGGTTGATGTTGTAGTCCAGTCCGCGGCGGAAGACCTTGCACTGCGTGTTCCTTGCCTTAGAAGCTGCAGCAGGCTTAGCGGGATCGATGCCCTTAAGAGCGGCAGGGTCCGCACCCTCGATAAAGATAAAGCAGGCACCATCCTGGGCCAGTGAATCAAGCTGCAGGCGCTTCCACTCGGGCGTCTGCTCAAAATAGCTTTTCTCGACATGCTCGTACGTGAGCCTCGTCACGGCATCATCGGCCCAAATAACCGTCACGTGACCGGCACCGGCGGCATAAGCCTCCGCAACCACCACGCGCGCAAACGGCGCGCACTCGACCGGAGACTGAACGACAACCTCCTGGCCGGGCTTGACGTTTACGCCCTTGCGGACAACCAGGCGCGCATAGTTTTTAATCTTGGGCTCTAGGGCCTTCATGCCCTCCAGAGCCTCTTCGACCGTCAGGGCAGCTCGAATCATGTGCCACTCCATCTATCTATAGAACAGTAAAAAGGCGCGCCGCAAAAACGACGCGCCTTATATCTTAGCGATAAGTATGCATGCAAACGCTACTTCTTCTTGGAGTCCTTCTTGTCCTCCTCGGCAGCCGAGCGCTCGATAAGGGCGTTGAGCTTGTTCTCGGACATGCCCTCGGCCTGCGTGCGGTACATGTTGCGCAGGGGACGAATACGAACGAAGTCGTAGATGAAGTCACCCAGAATGACGATGTAAGACAAAACGATGCCGACCATCTGGACAGGGCTGGACACCATGCCAGCGGGAGCGAAGTACAGCGAAGCCCAAATGGCCACGACGAGCACCATGCCGATAGTGAGCACGGCCCACCAGATGCGGCGGCGCTTGGTGTAGTCCTCATCCTGCTTGAGAAGGATATTCGACACCGTGTAGATGCGATCCTCGCGGGCGCGCTGCTTGGCCTTGCGGGCGCGTTTTTCCTCCTTGGAAAGGCCTTCCAGGTTTTCGCCCTTCTCGAGCTCTTTGCGGCGTGCCTTGGATGATGCCGGCACGACGTGAACAGAGCTCGCTGCCTGACGGGCGGGCTTAGCGGATGCGGCGGACTTGCGCGCAACCCCGGTAACCTCGTGGGATTGCGTGCGCTTGTTCGTGGCGCTACGGGTACTCACTTATGCGTTCTCCTTCATGCTTGTGAACTGGGAGCCCGTAATGATCTGGAAGGCCTCGCGATAGCGCTCGGACGTGCCATCGATGACCTCGGCGGGCAGGTGCGGGGTCTCCCCCGTCATATCCCAGTTGGCTTTGAGCCAATTGCGGACGAATTGCTTGTCGTAGCTGGGCTGAATCTTGCCCTCCTCGTAGCTGGCGGCAGGCCAGAAACGGCTGGAGTCAGGCGTGAGGCACTCGTCGATCAGCGTGACCTTGCCATCGATGACACCAAACTCGAACTTGGTGTCGGCAATGATGATGCCACGGGTCGCTGCATACTCGGCGGCAGCCTTGTAGATCTTGAGGGAAAGGTCGCGAATCTGCGTGGCAATGTCCTCGCCCACGATCTCGCAGCAACGCTCGAACGAGATGTTCTCGTCGTGGTCACCGATCTCGGCCTTCGTGGACGGGGTGAACAGCGGCTCGGGGAGCTTGGAGGCCTCGGTTAGGCCCTCAGGCAGCTGGATGCCGCAGACGGTGCCGTTCTCGTCGTAGGTCTTCTTGCCCGAACCGGTCAGATACCCGCGGACGATGCACTCGATGGGAATCGTCTGGGCCTTCTTGACCAGCATGGCGCGGCCTGCGAGATAGTCACGATACTCGGCAAACTCCTCGGGGAAATCCGCCGGGTCGATGGAGACGAGGTGGTTGGGGACGATATCGGCAAACTTGTCGAACCAGAACGCCGAGATGCGGTTGAGCACCTCTCCCTTAAAAGGAATCTCGTCGGGAAGAATAAAGTCGAATGCAGAAATGCGATCGGTGGCGACCATCAACAGGTTTTCGCCGGCATCGTAGATATCACGAACCTTGCCACGGGAATCCGGACGACGCTCCATCGTTGTCACGTGAGTCACTCCTTACCTAAATACGACAGAAATGCGGGCTCTTTCCCACATGTTTTCGCAAACTCGGAGCGGCAGGGACGAAGCCCCTCCTTCACCGAATAGCGAAAAGCTAGTGCTCCATTGTAGTAGATGCCGCGTCCGCCGTGTGCTCGCGGGGCAGATGAATCGTAAAAGTCGTACCCTTTCCAAGCTCCGACTCCACGGATATGTAGCCATGGTGACGTTCGACGATCTGCTTGGTCACGGCGAGGCCCACGCCCAGACCGCCCGCCTCACGGGCACGGCTGGCATCGGCGCGCCAAAAACGGCCGAAGATGCGCGACAAGTCATCCTTGGCAATACCGATGCCGGTATCAGAAACGGCGATGCTGACGTGTTTGCGGTCACTGAGCACCGACACCACGACCCAACCGCCCTCGGGGGTGTAGCGCATGGCATTGCTCATGAGATTGATGACGCATTGTGTGATCATGTCGGGATCAGCTTCGACGACATCGTCGTGACCTTGGGTCTCGTCAGCAAAGCGCAAGCGCAGATCGCGGTCGACAAACAGGCGCTCCTGGGCATTGACGATGGAACGCACGAAAGGAACCATGTCGACCGGCTCAAGGTTGAGCGGGGCCGTGCTGTTTTCCATGCGCGACAGGTCGAGCATCTGCTGCACCAGACGAGCCAGGCGACGCGTCTCGGAAGCAACGGTCTCCAAATGCTCATCGTCGGTGGGATACACGCCATCCTGCATGGCCTCGACCGTTGCGAGCATGGCCATAAGCGGCGTGCGAAGCTCGTGTGCAACGTCTGAGGTCAGGCGCTTCTCGTGTTTCATATCCTTCTCGAGCGAAGTGGCCATCTCATCGAAGGTCTCACCCAGCTGATCAATCTCGTCATCACCGCGCAAACCAGTACGAGCGGACAGATCGCCGTCGCGAATTTGCTTGGCCGTGCTCGTAATACGATGAATCGGCTTGGTGAGCATGCGCGACACGAGCGATCCGATAACGACCGAAATGCAGATTGCAACAACCGCGGCGAGGGCCATGGCGTTAAAGGTCTTCTCCCTAAATGCAGAATCCGCCTTGGTGAGCAAGGCATCGGAGCCGATGGCCCATAGCTTTACCTGTCCGACATGCTCGCCCGAAGACGTTATGATTTCGACGTTGGCAACGCTATCGGAGTCGGTTGGAGCAGACGAGACCGGGCTATGCGATGCTTTTTTACCGCTCGAGCTGCTCGACGCTGATTCGCTCTCGCGCACATCGGCGGTCGCGCTTGCCGAAGGCCATGAGTCGTCATAAACGACAACGCCTTTCTTGTTGACGACCTGCATACTCAGGTCGTCGGACACCAAACTCGATGTCGCGACCGTACGCAGCTCGCCCGCAGTCCAATTGCCGTTTTCCTCATACGACGTCGCAAGCTTTTCGGCAGCGGAATTTGCGATTTCGACGATATTGGAGCGCGTGTAATCCGAAAAGACCGTGCCCCACACAACAGAGACCACGCCCACCAGCACCAATACCGTCATGAGCGATGTCAGAGCAAAAGCAAGTGCCATGCGCGAGGGATAGCTCATCGTTGGCCGTGAATCGGAACGAGGCGTGTTCCAACTAGCCTTGGAACCCGCCTCGCTCTCCTGCTTGTGCTTTTGTCCGATTTCAAAGCGCGCAGGTGTCATATGTGATTTCCCTATTTCTCGTCCGACTTATCGGTCTTGGCCGGAGCCTCGAAGCGATAGCCGACACCGTGGACGGTGTAGAGCCACTTGGGCTTCTTGGGATCATCGCCCAGCTTGGCGCGAAGGTTCTTCACGTGGCTATCGATGGTGCGCTCATAGCCCTCAAAGTCGTACCCAAGCACCTTCTCGACCAGCTCCATACGGTTGTAGACACGGCCGGGATGACGAGCAAGCGTGGTGAGCAGCTTGAACTCGGAAGCCGTCAGATCGACTTCTTTGCCTTCGACCAAGATCTTGTGGCCCGAGATATCGATGACCAGATCGCCGAAGTCGAGTACCTCGACGGCGGGTTCGTCGGCCTGGTGGGCACGACGGAACAGGGCGCGTACGCGGGCGACAAGCTCGCGCGGCGAGAACGGCTTGATCAGGTAGTCGTCGGCGCCGAGCTCAAGACCGATAATACGGTCCTCGATCTCGCCCTTGGCAGTCAGCATGATGATGGGAACATCCGAGGTATCGCGAATGGTGCGGCAAACGCGCTCGCCGGGGATCTTGGGGAGCATAAGATCGAGCACGACCAGGTCGAACTGATGCTTCTCGAACTCCTCGATCGCGGACTGGCCATCGCCGACACCCACAACCCAGTAGCCTTCGCGCTCGAGATAGGCAGCGACGGCGTCACGGATTGCCTTCTCATCCTCGACCAGCAGAATCTTTTTTGCATCTGAAGCCATAACACGGCCCCCCTGTCTCAATTAGCTAAGAACAAGCTCATTTTAACGCACCTGAGCCCACCGGATGCCGCTATGACGTGGCAGCTCGGCGGGCGGTACTCACAATTACAACGCGTTTATTCCCCTGTTGGCGCCTTTTTAACCCCTCTAAGCTTAAAGAGAGAATAGGCGTGCGGTGACCGTCTCTGGTATACCCTGGCTGTTGCGCACCGTGGCGTACGTAAGGAATGAGTCCGATTTTCCCGCCGTAGCTGGATAATCGCCATACTCCAAAGCGCGGTCGGGCGACAACAGCGAGCCATAGGTCTTGGCAGAGGTGTCGATCAGGAAATGCGATGCCTGTACCTTAACAAGGTATTTATTCTTCTTGCCAGCCGCACATGCGAGAGGCTCGCGGGACAGGAAGAGGTACGGCCCTCCCTCATTACCGATATACGTGCCCATGTTGCCCAGGCTGCCCACGCCACTATAGGTCGCCTCGATAGAAAACACGAAGGTATCGCCCATATATACGGCCTCGAAAGGCGAGACTGACGAGGGAAGGACTAGCTGGGCACGTTTGGTGTTGTTGCCATCGGTCAGATCGATTGCCGTTATGCCGTAGTAGACGCCCTCGTCGTTGCGGACACGCGGCGAGATGGTCAAAATGCCGTCGCTCGCGCGTGGGGCCGACGCAAAGCGGCCCGTCGATTTCCAAATTGTCTCGGCCTTAGATTCATCAAGCGAGCGACGATAGCAAAACGAATCGTTACTCGTTTTATTGCCGCCTGCCGAAGGCATTTTATACCAGATGACTGATGACCCGAACGCCGTAAACAGTGGCGGATCGTAGTCCTTGCCACCTCGATCGAGCTCAACCACGTCGCCAGAGAGCGAAGCGCCCGACAGATTTTGAGCGTAGAGCTTCCACGATGAATTGGCAAAGTTCATCTCAACCCACGCAAACACGCCATCGCCGGCACGGACATCGTAAAATGCATATCCCGTGCCCTCGATAGGATCCTCAATTAATGTGGTAAGCGAGCCATCGCCCAGGTTGAGCACACCGAGTGTGTTGGCGTGCAGTGCCGATGCGGGCGCCATCATTGCCGCAGCATAGTCACCCTCGCAGTAGTACAGCAATGTGCCCAGCGGCAGCGTCCACGATGCCGCCGGCTCAAGATCGATGTCGACTGCCTCGTACTCATCCGTAATCGAGATGATCTTGGAATCGTCCTTGATAACCTGCGGCTCGCCAGCGGCATCATCACTGGTGCCTGTTTTTTTCGAACATCCGGCAAGCACCGTGGCAGCGCCCGCGGCAGCTCCACCGAGTACAAAACCGCGGCGCGATATTCCGTTCTTGATGTGGTCGACGATACCCATTAGGCGATCTCGGCGCGGGCGGCCTCGATAGCGCGCGTAAGCTGATCGGCGCAAGAGGTCTTCTTCATGCCGCAGGTATTGCCGGCAAGAACCTCGATCACACGGTCGGCAGGAGCGCCCTCGACCAGTTTGGAGATGGCCTTGAGGTTGCCATCGCAGCCGCCGGTAAACTCGACGCCCAGTACCTTGCTGCCGTCGTCGGAAAGATTGAGATGGATATTGCGAGAGCACACGCCCTGAGGCTTGTAGTCAAAGCTAATCATTGAGATCCCCTCTCATAGAGAAATTTCAGATGTCTATTATCCCCGCCCGGGCCGATATAGTATCGCGGGCACCGATTCAACATCCTACGATGCACAAACCGGTGACTGCAATACTAACGATTCGCGTCCTGAGCGTGAACTTCACGCTTCTCTTGATACATGTTATGGTCGGCAACGCGGTATATCTCGGCTAGCGTACAGCCGGGTGTCTCTACCGTCGCGATGCCAAATGACGCGCTGACGGCCAGCGCATCATCGCTCGCCGCAGCAAGACCGCGGCGAAGATCTTGCACCAATTGACGCGCGGACTCGCGATCAGTGTAGGGGCATATCAACAAAAACTCATCTCCACCAACGCGCATGGGCACAAACTTCTCGCCTGCCACCTGCCTCAATACAGACGCCGTACGCCGCAGCAACTCATCGCCCATTTCGTGACCGTAAAGATCGTTGGTGCGCTTGAGGTGGTTGCAGTCCATCATGATCACACTCACGGGCAGGGATTTGTTCACCGAGTCATCGCCAAGGGACTCAAGGTAATTTCTATTGCGAAGCCCCGTCAGTTTGTCCTGAAAAGAAAGCTCTTCGGCGCGCTTTGCCATCGAGATGTTATGCGTCGCCACGACGACCGATTCCAGTCGGCCCCGCTCATCGCGACGCTGCGGAACAACCTGCAGCGAATACCAAGCACCTCGGCAATCTCGCACCTCGGCATCCAAGTGCGGCACGCCCTCCATACGGTCCCGAAGCGTACTTGTATCTATAAGCTCCATGACCACTTCGCGGCTTTCGGGACTCACAACGTCTCGACAAACCGTGTCCAAAAAGTCATATGCCTCGGTATGCTCAGCAAATATTTTCGCCATCGACGGCGACATGTTAATTCCCTCGATCTCGAGCGTATCGAGATGCAACAGGAAGGTCGACTCATACGCAGAACTGATGGCATTGATGATGCCGAGCTGCTTGTCCTTTTCGGCCAAGTTGCGACGGTCGGCAATAGTGCGCACCAACAGCACTACGACCCAAAACGCCAGGCACGCCAGCACGCCGGCAGCGACAAATGCAATCCTGCCAGACATGACCTCAGATTTGGGGTAGAGCGCAAACAGGCGGTAGTCCTTATACGCCGCACGCACGGCATACCAGGTAGTTCCCTGATATTCGACGCGCGTTAGGCCTTCGTCTTTCCAGCCAGTTCCGCTATCGGCAAGAAGTCGGGCAAGGGCTATATCGACGGTCGAATCGTTTGAGGATACGATTTGCGCATCGCGCATCACGAACACCGTTGGACCCTGATGGAACGTGTTGTTCACGAGCACGTCGGCGATAACGTATGAATAGTCATCGGAGGGCTCAGCCGCAAGCGATTGATACCCCAACGCCACCCCATCACCGTACGGAATGGCACTCACGGCAAAGTCGACACCGCGACGCTCTACGACGGTCGAGTAGGACACCTTGGAGCCTCGATACATCGATGCGACCGGCGAACAGGCCAGCTCCTCTCGCCACAGCATCAGTGGATCGCGACCGTCAGTATCGTAATGAGCGGCCATATGGCCGTCGGCGTCCATGACCAACATTCCCGAAAGACACTCGGTATGGACATAATCCTCGACCAGATCGTCGTTGACTTCAACGCGATCAGGCGGCAAGAACGCCGCAAACGACTCGAGCGCAGCATCCAAATTGTGCGTCGCCTCGGTTTTTCTTCCCTGTTCATATCGGTCATATTTTTTGCAGGCGTTTTTTAGAAACACCATGGTTTCCTGGCCAAACCCAAGCGTTTTATCGAGACAGCGATGCGTACCGACCATGTAGAGCAAACTCAATAGGACAACGCTGGCCACAACGCCGATAGCCGCGGCGACCAAACCCTTTCGACGCAAGCGGCACTTGTCATTTGTCATGATTCCGCCCTTTGCCCGTCCGCCGTCGCTCCTGCCTTGTAATTGCTCACAATACGATCAATCGTGCCGTCCCGATCCATGTCGAACAGCACGGTATTGAGGTTTTTGACGTACTCCCCTTCATAGCTGTTCTCAAACGCAACGCCCAGGTCAACTGTCATAACGTCGTCGGCAAACACGCGATAAACACCGGGATACTGCGCGACGAGCCGGTCGAGCGATTGAACGTCCGCCATCCAACAGTCAACATAACCTTTGACCAGGGCAGCTTTGCAGAGTTCGGCAGAGCCATATGATTTGACGTGCACATCCGGCGAGATACCCAGGTCCCCGGCAAGCAATCGGCGTTCACTCACCGAACCCGCAATCACCGCAATGGTCTTGCTTCCATCGAGAGACGTCAAACCCTTGATACCACTCGTTTTCTTGGCGGCGACCGAGACTGTCACGGTCAGATACGGCTCAGTCCAGTAATAAACGTCTTCGCGATAATTGGGCGAATAGTCGCACCACAGACAATCGATATCGCCGTTTTTGAGCAGGCGATCGCGATCATTCCAAGATATGTCAACAAATTGCGGTTTGATTCCAGCACGCTTGCAGGCCTCGCGGGCGATATTGATATCGATACCGGCGTAATCGCCTGTGGTATCGACATACACATAGGGGTCATTATCCGTAACGCCAATCTTGAGCACCGGGAGATCTTTATCGGCTTCATTCGAGGAGGAAGGACTGCGTCGAACGGTATACGTCAGGGCGCCCGCACAGACGGCAACAAAGAGTATGAGCACAAACGAGACGATAGCGCCTCGTTTAATACGTCTGGGCACGTGCCTCCTTTCATCAAAACAGCAGCCGAATTTTCATTCTATTACCGGAGCCTGCGGCAGCAACGAAAAAAAGCGCCTCGCCCAAGACGGGCAAGGCGCCAATGGTTGAAATGTATCCGCAAGCGGTCGAATAAAGCCAGCCTACTCGAAGCTCAGCTGCTCCAGACGATCAAAGACCGTGTCGATACGGGTGAGGAAGTCCCACGGATCAAAGATCTCGTCGAGCTTCTCCTGGCTGACGGTGCAGCGCGGGTCGGCCTCGAGACGCTCCTTAAAGGTGGGGCCGGAGACACAATCCTGCACCTCGTGCCAAGTTGCCATGGCGTTCTCCTGCACAATGGCGTACGCGTCCTCGCGGGTGATGCCCGTGTCGACGAGGGCCAGCAGCACCTTGGAGGAGAAGATGAGGCCGCGGGTCTTATTGAGGTTGGCCATCATGCGGGCAGGGTACAGCTGCAGGCCGTCGATAACGCGGATGAGGCACTGGAACATGTGGTCGAGGGCGATGAAGCTGTCGGCCTGGGCGACACGCTCGGCAGAGGAGTGCGAAATGTCACGCTCGTGCCACAGGGCGACGTTATCGAAGGCAACCTGGGCGTTGGACTTCACGACGCGCGACAGACCGCAGACCTTCTCCATGGTGATGGGGTTGCGCTTGTGCGGCATGGCGGAGCTGCCCTTTTGGCCCTTACGGAACGGCTCCTCGGCCTCGAGCGTATCGGTCTTCTGCAGATTGCGAACCTCGGTAGCGATGCGCTCGCAGGTGGCCGCGGTGGTGGCGAGAACGCCGGCGAGATAGGCGTGATGGTCGCGGCTGATAACCTGCGTGGACAGCGGGTCGTGAACCAGACCCAGGTGCTCGCAGACATACTCCTCGACAAACGGCTCGATGGAGCTGTACGTGCCAACAGCGCCCGAGATGGCACCGAAGGCAACGTTCTTGCGGGCGTCCTCAAGACGATCCAGATCGCGCTTGAGTTCCCATGCCCAAGAGCCAAACTTCATACCGAAGGTCATCGGCTCGGCGTGGATGCCATGGGTGCGGCCGGCACAGAGCGTGTTGCGCTCCTCAAAGGCGCGACGCTTGCAAATCTCGCCGAGCTTCTTGACGTCCTCGATGATCAGGTCGCAGGCCTGGGTGAGCTGATAGCACAGAGCCGTGTCGCCCAGATCGGAGCTGGTCATGCCATAGTGAACCCAGCGGCTGGGCTTGGGGTCGCCCTCGGGAACATCGGCGTCGATGTACTCCTTCATGTTGGTCAGGAAGGCGATGACGTCGTGGCGCGTGACCTCCTCGATCTCGTCGACCTTTGCCTTCTCAAAGTTGGCATGGTCGCGGATCCACTGGGCTTCGTCTTTAGAAATGCCGATCTTGCCGAGCTCCGCCTGGGCCTCGCAGGCCAGGACCTCGATCTCCTGCCAAATGGCGTACTTGTTCTCGAGGGAGAAGATGTGTCCCATCTCCGGGCGGGTATAGCGATCGATCATAGCGGCTCCTTTTTGGTTATTGGCACGTTGGTCGTAACCCAACCATTGTACCGTGCGCGGGTGCAAGTATGGGCAGCAGGCATTAACCTAACATTTTGGAATTGGAGCGGGCAACGGGACGTCCGCGCATTTGCTTCGCAAATCCGCACCGGCTGCGGTCGGCATGTCCCGGACCTACGCCTATGCGCGGACAATATGGGTTGAATCTGACACTCCCGGCTGTCTCCCATGCTCGATGGAGCGGGCAACGGGACGTCCGCGTATTTGCTTCGCAAATCCGCACCGGCTTCAGGCGCCTGCCGGCGCCTTCGCCTGCTCGCTACAAACGCTTCGCGTTTGTTTTACGCTCGCACCCTAGCGGGTTCGAGTCCCGGCGCTTTATTGAAAAAAGCACGGCACCGTGATGGTGCCGTGCTTGTACTTCTAGCTGGAGCGGGCAACGGGACTCGAACCCGCGAGTGTCAGCTTGGGAAGCTGATGCCTTACCACTTGGCGATGCCCGCTTGTGTGTTGGCTAGTATAACGCGGTTGTCTTGTTCGATACAAGGGTGGCGATGCTTGTTTTAGCTGTGGAGATTCGTTTTAAAATCGCGTCAATTGTGGAGACGAGGACCTTTGACCTCCTGTTCTCCTTATCTTCTACCTGCGCTTTTGCCTGATTGTTGTATTTGAGCTCAATTTGTCAGGAATTGGGCAAGCTTTTGGTCAGGCTCCGGTACTTACCCGCATGAACCTCGGGGGTAGCCTCATCCCACGCGTCGCAACCTCCCCATGCGGCGCACGAGGGATAAGGAGCAGCCATGTCCACCGCACCCACGCACTCTGTCCACAGCGCAATCGCAACAGGTCCGCTGCTCCTGCTCCTCTTCCTGCTGTTCGGCTGCCTGGCACCGGGAGCCGCATTTGCCGTCGATGGCTACGACCAGCTCGGCTTCCGCACTATTAGCGATGATTGTGGGCCCTTCTTCATCGGCAAGTATGAAGCTCAAGACGCCTCGATTGCCTACTGCATGAACCAGGAGCGCCCCGGCCCCACCAAGCCGGACGGCCCATGGCTCAACTTTGATCAAGGCTGGGTGTGGCTCGACGACGAGTTCGCGGCAATCGTTTGTCACGGATATCCTACCGCCACGTCGTTTGGCGGTTACCATCTTTCACCCGATCGCGCCCGCGCCGCCACCCAGCTTGCCGTATGGATGCTCAACGGCACTACCCATGTCGACGGCACCTACTCCTACACGACCGCTCAGGGCAAAACCAAGAGTGGGCACTTTACCGCCGACAATGAAGTCGTGGCGGCTGCGCGATGGCTCCACGACAGCGCAAAATCAGGAAGCATCAAAGCCGCTCCGCACCGCGCGCGGCGCTATCTAGGAACCGTATCGGGCGGCAGCAAACGTCAAGACATGCTCTATGTACTACCGGCGGTCTCTGTTTCCTTCCAAAAGCAGTCTGCAAACGCTGCCATTACCAGCGGAAACAATACTTATCAGTTTGATGGGGCAACATTCGATGTTTTTGAGAGCGCCAGCGGCGCACGTGTCGGCACCGTCCAGATGGACAGCAACGGTCGAGCGCAGGCAACACTCCTACCCAACACGGCATACTACCTAGTTGAGACAACAGCGCCAGCTGGTTATATCCCCCGGCACGATCGCATTGCCTTTACCACGACGGATAACGGCGGATACGTCACCATTGATGAACAACCCGGCACCATTACCTTGCGCATTGTAAAGCTCGACGCCGCAACGAATGCAGGCCCCCAAGTTGGGGCTTCGCTCGCAGGAGCAGAATTCGTGTGCGTATCGCAATCAACCCCTGGATGGACACAAACTCTCAGGACCGATGAAAGCGGTCGAGCTACCCTCACCGATGTCCCCCTGGGAACCTTTACCATCTATGAATCGAAGGCGCCCGAGGGCTATTTGCCCTCCGGTGACAGTTGGTCTTACACCGTTGGAGCCGACCAACTCGGCGATTCAGGCGTGGTCGAGATCGAATCTCGCATTTCCGATATCCCCATTGCGTTTAACCTTGAGATTTCAAAATTCAAGGACTACGGCAATAACGATCAATCCGGCCTGGAGCAGCCGGCAGGAGATGTTGTCTTTGAGGTTGTCAGTAACAGCTCTCAGCAGGTTGTTGGCACACTGACTACAAACATCTATGGCTTTGCCTCCACCAAAGACCAGCCCGAAGCATGGTTTGGCACAGGCAAGCGACCAGCCGGTGTCCACGGAGCCGTCCCATACGACCGCGCCGGCTACACGGTTCGTGAGGTTCCGGAAACCGTCCCCGAGGGTTTTAAACGTGCGGGGGAATGGACCGTCGAGGCCAATCAGATTTCCGACGGCGCCGAGCTTCAATATATCGTGGACAACCACGCTCTGTCGACGCATCTCCAGATTGTAAAACGCGATGCCCAAACAGGCGCTTCTGTTCCCCTAGCCGGATTCACCTTCCAACTCCTCGACAGCAATCACAAACCTGTCTCACAAACATGCTGGTATCCAGCACATAACGTAATGGACACCTTTACGACTGACGCGACCGGCACCGTCACACTGCCCGAATCGCTCGTGCCGGGCACCTATTATGTACGCGAAACCTCGGCCAAAGAGCCCTATCTTGTCGGCGGAGAGATCGAGGTAAACATACCCGCCGATATAAACCTAACGCCCGTTGCAATCGTCTCGTATTATGACCACGCCGCGACCGGAAACATCAGGATCGTTAAAACCGATGCCGTAGACGGCAGCAGCCTCGCGGGCGCCATCTTTGAGATCCGTGCCTCAGGTGATATCGTGCGCCCCGACGGTAGCATTGCCGCGCTCGACGGTGAGACTGTCGCTGCCGTCACGACGGATGAAACTGGAGAAGCACGCGCGGACGACCTCCCGCTGGGATCTGACACCGCACGCTACGAGGTTGTCGAGACTCAAGCGCCGACCGGCTTCTTACTCGACCGAACGCACCATATCGTCGACCTTACCTATGCCGACCAGAAAACACCCGTTGTGGAAGCACGGCTTAACGTATCCGACGATTACACCAAGGTTGATATCTCCAAGGTCGATGCAAGCGGAGAGCAGGAAGTGAAAGGCGCACAGCTCACCTTATATGGTCCCGATAAAACCGAAATAGACTCCTGGACCTCATCCGACAAGCCGCACCGCATCGAACATCTTGCACCCGGCACCTACTCGTTGCGCGAAACGATGTCTCCGCGGACCTATGACCTTGCCGAGGAGATAACGTTTGAAATAAAGGATACGGGAGAAGTCCAATCCGTCGCGATGAAGGATGCGCCCATCGAGATCAAAGGACAGGTCGACAAGCGTCAGGAACTTGTCCAACCTATCGGGAAGGGTCTGTTGGCTAACGGCGATGGAAAAAACCGCGCCGCGATGCAAACCAATACGGATGGGCTTTTCTCCTATACCATCGATGCTCGAAACGATTCCGCTACTTGGGTTGATGAGTTTACGATTACCGATGATCTTGAGTGCGCCAAAGACGGCACGGCGAGATTCGTCTCAATCGAAACCCCCGTCGCCATCGGCGACCTCAACGGCCTGTGCAACGTGTGGTATCGCACGACGCCGTTGGACTCGACAGACGTCGATGAGCCGGCAAACGCGACGCTTGACGATGGGCACGAAAATCCTTGGCTTGAGTCCGACGAAGTAAAAGAGAGTCTGGGTGAGGATTGCCGCCTCGTCGATTACGACGGCTGGCACCTCTGGAAGGCGGATGTCTCGACCACGGAATCCACCACACTCGAGGCGAAAGAACTCGACCTTGCATCCAATACCGTCGTGACGGGCATTCGCATTGAATACGGTGCGGTAGCCGCCGACTTTACGACTCGAAGCGATGCGGATTCTTGGACCCGTGATGATCTCAAAGATGAGCACGACGACCTTGACGATGCCAAAGCAATCCTTGGCACAGATGCTTGGGGCGCAGTCGTGCACATGCAGGCAACGTCGGCTTATACACCCCAAACCGCACTCACCAACAGCGCACGCGTCGATCTTTGCCGCAACGGCGGCGGCGATAAACTTGAGTCACATGACGAGGACCGTGTCATTCAACGCTGTACCCTACCGCAGGACCTACCGACAACAGGATCAGCTCCCATCGCCGCTTGCATCACCGCGCTCCTGACCTCGGGTGCCGCAGCCCTATGGTTCGCTCGCCTTAGGTCGATCCCAAAGAAGCGCTAGCGCGATGAAAAAGCGGGCGAGCCAGTCCCCCGGCTCGCCCGCTTTCAATCATTTAAATCGCCGTATCTACTCTGCAGACGAAGATCCACCATCAACGATTGCTTGCTCGGACTCAGGAATCCCATCGGCACCCGTGCTCTGTTCTTGCTCCACCTCTTCGCTGATTGCGGAGGCGGGGGTCGAGCCCTTCGCGCCCACGATGTAGGCAGCTCCAAACCCTAACGCAATGGCAATCAAGGTCAAAATCACGTAGACAGGCCAATGGCGCTTAATATACGAAAACACGTTGACTCCTTAGAGCTCCGTCTACGAACGGCGGATAACCTCGGTCACGACCTCGGATACCGTGGCAATGTTCGTCGGATTGACATTGTGGGGCAGGTCGTCCTCGGTACGAGCGCAAGCCAGACGTGTGCCGTCCACGCCGGCGATGGTGAGGGCTCGGCGGCTCGCCTCGAGCGCGGCATAGGCATCGGTCTTGGCATAGGGCATCTCGAGCGCGCCACAATCGACATGGAACGACTTGCACACCTTGCTGACCAGATTCATGATGCGGCGATCGCCCTTGAGCAGCTGCTGTTCGCCCTCAACCGTCACCACCGAAAGCCTACCGGCGCCGACGGATTCAAGATTGATGAAGAAGACGCCGCGGAGCTTATCGCGATGCGAAGCCAAGAAGGCCTTCATGCCGGCGCCATCACAATCCGAGGCGCCCGTTGCCACAAACCAGATATCGTGACCGAGCAGCTCATCATCGCCCATAGAGGCGACAGCCGAGAGCATATCTTCGGAAGAAGCTCCGTCGGAAGACGTAGCGCCGCCCTTCCAGCCATCGTTATCGTCCTCGAAATTATCCCACGAACCGATGCCTCGACCGGACTTCTTGGCATCGTAATCGTCTTCGACGCCCAGCCAATCACTCATGCTGTCCTGTTCGTTTTTCTTTTTACGACCGAACAGGCCGCCCAGGCCGCGCTTGCGAGACTTGGGTGCCGCCGGGGCGGGAGCCGAAATGGTCTCGATCGGCTGAGCGCCCGACGCAACGGGCATAGGAGGCGCAACGGGTGCCGATGTGGGCTCGGGACCCTGAGCGGTAGCAAAGGGGTCGTTGACCTGTGCAGAGGGGTCGGGAAGGTCGAACAGCGACGTGCGAGACGCAACGTTTGCCTGCTTCATCGACGGCAGCGACGGATCGGGGACCGAAGCCAGTGGAGACGAGGAAGGTGCGGGCGACGGAGCCGACGCCGGATCGGGAACATTCATCTGCTGACGCGGTGATGCCTGGGAGGAAATCTGGGCCATAAGGGAATCGACCGTTTCGTCCTGGGTGGGAGCAGCATCGACAACCGTGGCACCGGAACCACTCGGGGCCGGCATGGTGAAAATCTGCGTGGAGTAAGGCCTCGACTCATCTGTCTCGGGAGTCTCGGAAACCGCAGGCACTTCCTCCTGCTCGACCTCGGTCGAATCATCTTGCTCGGCTGCCGCGTATTGCTCTTCGTCAGGGTTGGCCTCGACGGCCTCATCCTCGGCGGCATCTTGGATTTCGGCAGCATCAATAGGCTCGTCATCGTCTGCCGCGTCGCCCTGCTCATCGGAAACAGGAAGGGGCTCGGCAATCGCGGTGCCTTGCTTTTCAAACGTTATCGTGGAATCGAACTGCGCGGCATCAAACGACATGGTGCTATCGACGTGCTGCTGAGCCTCGAAAGACGTCGTCGCCTCAACAACATCCGCGGACGCCGGTTGCTGGGACTCAAAGGACGTTGTAGCTTCGGCAGCGTCGACGGGCACGGACTGCATAGTCTCGTTCTGCTCGAACTCCTGCGCCGCGCGCTCGCGTGCCGCCTCGGCTGCCTGCTGTTGAGCGATAGCCTCCTGCTCGGCAGCCTCGCGTGCGGCAGCGCGCTTCTCCTCGAAATCGTCGACAAATTTCTTGCCCTTTGCAAGCGCACCCTTAAAGAAGTTGGAAGCGCTGGCGCCAATCGAAGAGAACGCGGATGCAATATCGGCATGGGGCGTTGCCGCGGGAATCTCGGCCGAGAAATCAGTATCGCTCTCGTAAGACACGCGCCTCGGCTGTTCAACGTAATCGTCGTCAGACTCGTCCGCAACGTCTTGCGCCGGCGCGGCGGGAGCCAAAATGTCCAGTCCTGCCGCGGG
This sequence comes from uncultured Collinsella sp., assembly GCA_958415665.1. Classification (GTDB taxonomy): domain Bacteria; phylum Actinomycetota; class Coriobacteriia; order Coriobacteriales; family Coriobacteriaceae; genus Collinsella. Next base: position 17,933 of record CATYZK010000019.1, read on the forward strand.
ATCGATCGCGGACACCGCCTCGGGCTCGGCAACGGCAGCGGTAACCGCGGCAGACTCATCATCCACGGTGACAACAGGCGCAGGCTCGGGCTCAAACGTCGGCTCCTCGCCCTCCTCGTAATCGAGCGTACAGGACTCGGGAAGCATCCCGAGTGCACGAATGGCATCCGAACCAAAGCGGATGTTGCCGGCGGCATTGCGATAGAGCTTAGGCTCAGGCTCGCTGGGCGCGACCACAACAGGCTCTTCCGCCGGCTCGACAGCGGGGGCCTCGGCAGCGGGCTCTTCGACTTGGGCAGCCTGGTCCTGAGCCTCGGGCACGATGGCGCCAATCAGCGTCTCGTCGGCAGACGCACCCTCAAAGCCATCGATCTGCTCGTCGAAAGCCTCGCCCTGTTCGGATTCGAACTGAGCATCGGGAGCGATCGGCTGGCCGAACTCGTCCTCCTCGTAGGCAGGCTCCTCATACTCGATGGTGTTGCCATAGTCGTTTTGCTGCTGGGCCGCGGCATATTCCGCCGCCGCACGTGCCATCTCCTCGGCGCGACGTTTCTGCTCCCCAAAATAGGTGTCGAACGGAACATCGTCGGGAAACTCGTTTTCGCCCTGGAAGGGAGCAACGTTGTCCATAACGCCGAGCATAGCGGCGACAGAAGACTTGTTGCACACCGCGCCGGACGTATAGGGAAGAATGTAGCGGTTAGAAATGATGTTTGCCGCGTTGGCGAGCGCAACGAGGGAAGCGAGGATCGCGACAATCCACAGCAGAACCTTGAGCGCGCCGGGGAGCGGCAGGATACGCAAGATGGCAACGGCAGCAGGGGCAACCGTGGCAACGGGCAACAGCTTGGCGATGAGCGCACGATAAGAAGCATAGGGCTCGCGGGCGAGCAGCTCAGCACGGGGAGAGTCGTAGTGTGCGACAACGACCACCGGGCGGTTGCGCGGAGACGCGAGCGGGCCCGAGGCCTTGTGGTAGGCGATGACATTTTGGCTCACGCCCGTCTTGCCCAGGCGCGAAACCACGGGGTGGCCCGTGCGTTCGAGCACGTAAAGAACGGCGTTGGCAATGGCCAGCAAGGTGCCGACCAAGCCGATGCCGCCGCCGATGCCCATCAGTAGGGCGCCGGCAAACGCAAGAATACCGGTAACGGCAAATGCCAACCTACTGGGCGCCGGGGCATTGAACTCCTGAACCTCGGGATCAAAGCCGTGGCTGCGGAAGATCTGAGCGATATCCTCGGCTGCCAAGCGCTCTTCTTCGCTGCATGCCGGCGTAATGCCGGTGTTCTGCAGCAGGTGGTTAATATAGTTCTGGGTGTTCGCCATGTGCGCTCCACATCCATAATCCGACAAATAGGCCCAATGCATGCACATTAGAACCGTATATAGTCGAAAGTATACCCCGAGCGAGCGCAAACGACCGAATTCGGGACATCTTAACGCCCCGAGCGGACAAGGATATAGCCTAATCTCCATATCGGACTAAAATCATGGCAGCAAACCATCTTCTCATGCGAGGACTCTATGACGGCAAGCGACGCGACCGCGACAATTAAAAAGGGGAATTCGGAGCCCAGTTTCGATAAAACGGCTCAGCGCATCCTCAATCTTTTCTTTGTGCTCAACAGCTCCCCCGAACCGCTGACGACCGAGCAGATCGTCTTGGATTCTGACCTGGGATATGGCTCGGGCAACATCGACTCGGATAAGCGCAAGTTTCGGCGCGATCGTGACAAACTGCTCGAGCGTGGCATCTTAATCAAGGAGGTTCGCCCCGCCGGTGCGCAGGAGACCGAGGAAAGCTCGTGGACAATCGACCGCGAGCACACGTTTGCAGTAGGTGGCCTCATCACCGCAGACGACGCCGACATCCTACTCAACGCCATCGACCAGACGCTAGCGGCCGGCTCTTCCACCTTTGCCGCGCCGCTTACCGATATTCGCTCCAAAATTGCCTACCTCACCGGCAGGACGACGGCGCACGAGGCGACAATCAGCCGCTCTCCCACCGTCGATGCGGTATGGAGCGCCTTTGCCGAGCGATGCGCGCTGCGATTTTTATATCAGAACGGACGCGGTGAGCAAAAAGAGCGTACCGTCTGCGTCTACGGCATGTTCGAGCGCGAGGGCGTGGCGTACTTCTGCGGCCTCGACAATGCCACCGACGACATCAGGACATTCCGCTGCGACCGTATCGTTCGCGCTTGGCGTCCTTCGAAGGCCTACACCATCCCTGTGGACTTCAACCTCAACGACTACCTGTTCTTTGAATTCGATTTTGCCGACCGACCGCCCGTTGCAGCTACGTTCTCATTCGCCCCTCAGACGCAGATCGATATGATCAACGGTCTCACGCGCGGGCGAGGTAAGCTCGCACACACCGATGCGGGATGGATCTGGACCGTTGACGTGCGCGACCTTGAAGCCGCCGCTTCATTTTGCATGGCCCACGCCATGGACGGCATGAGGCCCATGGCCCCCAAATCGCTCAAACAGGCGTGGAACCACCTCATCGAAAGGACGGTGCACGAGCATGCCCGTGCGTAAACTCACCAGCGAGCAGAGGCTCTCGCGCGCCATCGACATCATGGAGGCCCTCTACGCCGCCGGCGAGAGCGGCATGACTCGAAACGAGATTTGCAGTCGCTTTGACATCACGGGGGTGTCGCTCGACGAGATTCTCGAGATCGTCTCGACGCTCGCGGACCGAGAATCGGGCGCACGCATCATCTGCGAATGCCACGACGAGCGTGTGGTCCTCACCGGTGACGCCGGGCGCGTGCTACCGCTGCGCCTGAGTGCCGCCGAGGGCGCTGTGCTCAACCACGAACTTGAATCGTTGGGGATTGAGCCCCAGGCGGCGGCTCGGATTCGATCTGCTCTTCTACCCGAAGAGCTCGGCTATAACCAGCGCGTCTTTGACACCGTCAACCGTGGGTCGCACTGGCAGCAGCTGAGCTGCGCCATTCAAGACGGCGTTCGCTGCCGCATCTCGTATCGTTCGATGGACGATGCGCGGCCACGCGAGCGTCTGGTCGACCCCTTGCGCATTATGGCAAACGGCGACCAAACATACCTGATTGCCTGGGACATCGCGATCGATGAGCAGCGCACCTATCGCATGGATAAAATCGAGGGACTCGCCTTGACGGAAGACTCCGTCGTGCCTCACGCACCGGACGTCGCATCCCTCCACGATTCCCTTGCCCGGACGCAGCGTAGCGCAAAGCTCTTGATGCCATTCGATATGGCGGAGCATCTGGACTGGGCCGGCATCACCCTCATCGAGCGCAGCGGGGCAGACATGGCAACGGTAACCGTGCATTACGGCTCCGAGCGTTGGCTACTGAGCCAGATAATCGCAGCGGGCGGAGCCATCCGCATCTTGGATGACCCCACCCTGTCGAAGCGTCTATGCGATATGGCGAAGACCTTAGCCTGCCCGCTCTAGCGGCGCCGTTCGTGCGCCTGGCGCCACAACTGCAGATAGTGACCGATCTGCGCCGATTCAATTCGCTGATAGGAACTCGTGGGCAGCGAAGTTAAAAACTTCTTGCCATAGCCCTTCGTCACCAGGCGCGGGTCGGCCAAGATGAGCACGCCGCAATCGGTCGACGAGCGAATGAGGCGGCCGGCGGCTTGTTTGACCTCGAGCACGGCCTCGGGCAGCGAATAGCGCGCCCAAGCGCGATCTTCGCGCAAATTACGCTCGCACGAGAGCGGGTCCGTGGGGCTCGAGAACGGCAGCTTGGGGATGATAACGCAGCGCAGCGTCTCGCCGCTGGCATCAAACCCCTCCCAGAAGGCCTTAAGCGCAAAAAGCGACGAGGTTGGCTCGTTGATAAACCGGTCGCGTAGGCGACGAGGAGATGAGTTGCGCTGCTGGCAGTTGAGCTCCAGACCCGCACGGGCCATCTTGGGCTCAACGCGGGCGTACAGGTCTTCCATGTCGCGCCGATTGGTGAACAACGTGAGCACCGATCCGCCCATGGCAAGATGGGCGTCGACCAGCACGCGCTCGAGCGCCGTAAGATAGCTCTCACGATCGCGCGGATCGGGGATATCGCCCGCAACGACTACAGCCATGTTCGAATCGAAGTCGTAGCTCGAGTCCAAGTGCAGCGATGAGGATGTTGAAGCACCAATGCGATCGAGGCCGACCGCATGGTTAAAGTGTTCAAAGCTTTTGGACACCGTCATGGTCGCCGAGGCAAAGATAGCCGTGTGAACCTCGGGCAGCCACTCGGTTGCCAAGGCCTCGCCAATGTCGATGCGCTCTGCGGTCATTGACTCTCCGCCGGCACGCAACCTGCGATTGACCTGCAGCGAATACACGTAGTGTTCATCGGTACCATCAATGATGAGTTTGAGGTTCTCGGCCAGCTCGTGCAGGCGGCGCGAGATATCACCCAGGTCGACAACAACCTCTGGCTTGTCGGCGGCGACGGCTTGCACCAGCGCGTCGACGCTCTTGTCAGCTTGTTCCAATGCGTCGATGGCAGCGTAGGCCGACTGTAAGAAATCATGCCAGTCGTCAGATTCGCGCAGCTCGGGGCCAATCCATAGATTGGCATTGTCATAACCCCCACGGGCACGGCGGCCGAGCTCGCGAACGCCATCGAACACGTCGGCGATCGCCATGCTCGCGCGCGCAACCGTCGACGTCGCCTTGGCAGTAAGGCCCAGATAGAGCGTAGAGCCCTCGGAGGTTGCCAAATCACGGGAAACCTGGCTTAGCGCGCCGGTGCTCGAGCCACCCAGGCGCTCAAACAGAACGCGTGATTCGTCCGCCGACACCACGCGCGCCCACTGGCGGCGGGCCTCGCGCTCGATGGAATGGGCCTCATCGACTACCCAATGGCGAATCGGAGGCAAAATCCTGCCCTCGGCAGCGACATTGCGGAACAACAGCGAGTGGTTGGTGACCACCACGTCGGCATGTGCCGCGCGGCGACGAGCACCGTGAACCAGGCATTTGTCGGGGAAGAACGGGCACAGGCGACGGGCACACTCGCGCGAGGCCGTCGTAAAGTCGGGACGGTTGACGCTGCGCCAGCGAATGCCAAGCGAGTCGAGGTCGCCGTCTGCCGACTGGCACACGTACGCCATAATGACCGCGACTGCCGTAAGCGTGTCGGCAGGATCGCGCTTGGTGGTGATCTCGACCTGGCCGCGGCTCATGCGCTCGAGCTTGCGTAGGCACGGATAGTGGTCATACCCCTTCAGTGCGCAAAACGAAAGACCGTCAGGCAACTGCTCGGCAAGTTTTGGCAGCTCATGGTACATAAGTTGGTCGGCAAGATTATTCGATTTAGTCGCGATACCAACCGTAATGTTATTGCGGCGCGCGGCCTCGGCAAAAGGCACCAGATAGGCCATCGACTTACCGACGCCCGTACCCGCCTCGATTACGCGATGCGTGCCCGTAACGAGGGCATCGCGTACCTCGAGCGCCATCGCGATCTGCTCATCACGCGGCTCGTACGTGGGATACATGCGATTGACCAGGCCGCCCGGGGCATAATCCGCCTCGATCTCTTCGCGACTCGGCATCTTGAGCACCGGCAATTCATCGGCATCCACGCGATCCTCAGCGCGGTCGGCCTTGAGAACGTCAGCACGAGCGGCGCTGAGAGAGAAGATAGAACCAGGGTTCTGCCCTGCCAAGAATGAGAAGATAGGACGATAGGACCAAGGCACGTCCGGATGCATGTCGGCTAGGCGCGCCATGAGGCCCTGGGGCAAGTCGGTGAGCGCCACGAGCAACACGCGCCATACGCCACACAGGGCGTCGACGTCGGCATTGGCACGGTGTGATACCGAGTCACAGCCAAACAGATCGGCCATAAAAGACAGCTTGTGCGAGGCCAGGCGTGGAAGCGCGATGCGCGACAGCGCCAGCGAATCGATCCAAATATCGCTCACGTTGACGCCGCCTTTGACCGACTCGATAAACGAGCGGTCGAACGTGGCGTTATGTGCGATCACCGGGCAACCACCGACAAAATCGGCGAGAGCGGCGACGGCTTCAACGGCCGACGGGGCATCTGCCACATCGGCATTTGTAATGCTCGTGAGCTCGGTAATCTCGGCGGGAATCAGCTGCTTGGGATGCACGAAGGTATCGAAGCGGTCGACGATCTCGCGGCCCGAAAGACGGGCCGCCGAGATCTCGATCAGCTCGTTGTCCTGCACCGAAAGACCTGTGGTCTCGGTATCGAGGACAATCACATCTTCCTCGATAAGGCCGAAGGTCTGCGTTTTGGCGCGTTCGGCAAGCGTGGCATAGGAGTCGATGACAAACTGCGGCGTTCCTGACGAAACCGCGTCCTCGATTAGCATGCAATGCCCGCTCGACGAAGGCCCATACGGATCAGGCTGTCACAGACCTGCGGGAACGTCATGTCGTCGGTGTGGCGGATCTCATCCGGATACAGCGACGTATCGGTCATGCCGGGAATGGTATTGGTCTCGAGGATAACGGGGCCGTCCTCACTCACAATAAAGTCGCTGCGCGAGATACCCAGGCAACCGAGGGCCTTGTGAGCGGCGCAGGCAAGCTCCTGAGCGCGAGCGTAATTCTCGGGCGAAATCTGCGCCGGAATGCGATGGATGTCCGTAGGGTCGACATATTTCACGTCCAGATCGTAGAACTCGCAGTCCTCGGGCTTACGAATCTCGACAATCGGCAGGGCGCGCACGTCATCTTCGCCGTATACGCCGACGGTGATCTCGGTACCCTCGATGCACTTCTCGACCAGCACTTTGTCGCCGTACCCAAACGCCTTGGCGATTGCCGCGGGCAGCTCGGAGGGCTCATGGACCAGGGAAATTCCATAGCTGGAACCGTTGACGGCCGGCTTCACAAAGCATCGCTCGCCACAAACGTCGACGATATGATCGATATCGACTTCATCGCCCACCTCGAGCGCGAGGCCGGGGGCAATGGGAATGCCCGCCTTGGCGTACAGGAGCTTAGAGACCTCCTTGTCGGCACCGCAGGCGCTGGCAAGCACGCCCGAGGCCGTGTAGGGGATACCCAGGGTCTCCATGGCGCCCTGCATGGCGCCATCCTCGCCGCCGGCACCGTGCATGGCGATAAACGCCACGTCAAAGCCGCCGGTCGCCATGGTTACCATAAAATCATCGGCAGCCGTGTCGAGCAGCTCCACCGAAGTGTAGCCGGCCTCCTTCAAGGCAGCCACGACGTTCTTTCCCGAATTGAGCGAGATCTCGCGCTCAGCGGAATGACCGCCCGCCAAGACCGCTACGTGCATGTTCTCTAGGCTTTTACCCGGCATGGGCAGACTCCTCCTCTATAATTTCTGCAGCTGATACCATATTGTAGCGATACCCTCTACGTTTCCCCAAAATCGAAAGGCTTCCATGAATCCCAGGACTAAATCTCAGGACATTCGCGACTTGAGCCAAAACGATATTCGCGAGCTCGTGGCCGAACTTGGCCAGCCCGCCTTCCGCGCGAAGCAGCTCATCGAATGGGTCTTTGAGAAGAACGTTTGTTCGTTTGACGATATGACCAACCTTCCCAAGGCTTTCCGTGAGCAGCTTAAAGAGGCTTTTGCCTTTGATACGCCGACTGAACTCACCAAGCAGGTTTCCAAAGATGGCTCGCGCAAGTATCTGCTCGAGTACCACGATGGCATTTCCGTCGAGACTGTCGGCATGCCCCGTCGTAACAAGCTTTCCGTCTGCGTTTCCACCCAGGCAGGCTGCGGCATGGGCTGCGCCTTTTGCGCTACCGGTCTCAACGGCCTCAAGCGCTCTCTGACCGCTCAAGAGATCGTCGACCAGGTGCTTCATGTATCCAACGACTTTGACGAGCGTGCCACAAGCGTTGTCTTCATGGGCCAGGGCGAGCCGTTTGCCAACTACGACGAGGTTCTCAAGGCACTGCGTATCCTCAACGACCCCGATGGCATTGGTATCGGCGCTCGTCACCTCACCGTCTCTACCAGCGGCGTTATTCCCGGTATTCGCAAATTTGCCGATATCCCCGAGCAGTTCACGCTTGCCGTTTCCCTGCATTCCGCCATCCAGTCGACGCGCAATAAGCTCATGCCCGGTGTTAAGAAGTACACGCTGCTTCGCCTTCACGAAGCGCTTCAGCTCTACACCGAGAAGACTGGCCGCCGCCCGACCTATGAGTATGCCATGATCGAAGGCGTCAACGATACGAATCCCGAAATGCAGGCACTCTGCGACTTCTGCGAGGGAACGCTGTGCCACGTTAACCTGATTCAACTTAACGACATCGAGGGCAGCCCGCTCAAGCCGTCGCCGATTCATAAGGTTGAGGATCTTCAGCGTCGTCTTGAGTCCCGTGGCATCGAGACCACGATTCGTAACTCCCGTGGTAACGATATTGACGCCGCTTGCGGACAGCTGAAACAGCGCTTCAAAGTTCAGAAGAACGCATAGGGGAGTCGCACTCCAAAACGTTTCATGTGAAACATCGAACGGCCCCGGTTGCAGGATATGCAACCGGGGCCGTTTCATTTATTGACCTCAATTTTGGACCAGCAGCTACCTTTCCCATTTTTTACGGACAAAATAAGGGGCCCTTGTCTCATGAATCAGACAAGGGCCCTCAAAATATGCAGGGTAATTGTTAGGTACCTAATAGCCTACATTTTCCCATTGGTTGCTAACCCAACCTTGATTAATCTTAGGATTTTTCGTTACCTGAGCAGTGCGCATGGCAACATCTTCTGTCATAACATCCATTTTCTTCTTGGACGTATCAACGATATCTTGCGCGCCACGAAGCAAACGACCTCGAAGTTCATCGTCTGTCGCTATCTTATAGCCAGCAAAGGCACCAGCCGCGACAGTCGTCACCAATGCAATCGCAGTAAAAATCTTATTCCTCATCTTGGCCTCCTTGATCAAACTGAATCATTTCACCAAGAATACGAGAGAGCTCTTCCTCGTCTTTAAACTCAATCTCAATCTTATTCTTTCCACGCGAGCTCTTCACACGCACGTTGGTATTAAATACCTGACGAAGTACACGCGCAGCCTTTTTAAAAGACTGAGGCGTTGCAGGCCGCGGCGTCTTAGGTGTCTCTCCGGCAGAAAACAATGGAGCAAGATTTTCTGTCGCTCTTACGGAAAGGCCCTCCGCAACAACCTTCTCTGCAAGTCGAATTCGAGCATCCTCATAGGGAACTGCAAGAATCGCACGTGCGTGACCAGCAGTAAGTTTACCCACAAAAATCATCTGCTGAACTACTTCGGGGAGATCGAGAAGGCGCAGCGAGTTTGTAATTGCAGAGCGTGACTTGCTTACGGCCTTCGACAATGCCTCCTGGGTCATACCGCTAGCATCGATGAGCTGGCGATAGCCCTTAGCCTCTTCGACGGGATTCAGATCAGAACGCTGAAGGTTTTCGATAAGAGCAAGAGCCAGCATCTCTTCATCATTAACATCTTTAATGATGACAGGCAGTTCCTCAAGACCAGCAAGCTTTGACGCCTGGTAACGACGCTCACCAGCGATGATCTCATAGCCGTTTCCATGCTTGCGAACCAAGAGCGGCTGCAAAACGCCATGTTCTTGGATTGACTCGCTCAACTCGCGAAGTTCAGTTTCATTAAAGTGAATTCGCGGTTGATTAGGGTTGGGAACGATATCCTCAATAGGTAGTTTTGTTTCAGATGCAGCATTTGAAGCAGATGCAGACGAACCACCGGTCTCATACTCGGCCTCAGAGACCAAAGCATTGAGTCCACGCCCCAATCCGCCACGTTTCTTTGCACTAGGCACGCTTGATCACCTCTTTTGCAAGGTTCATATACGCTTTTGCACCCTTGTTTTGAGGTGCATAGGTAATTACCGGTTCTCCAAAAGACGGAGCTTCAGAGATTTTAACCGTACGGGGAATTAGCGTCTTAAACGCCTTATCGCCAAAGTACGATTGAACTTCCTCAACAACCTGATTCGACAAAGAAGTACGTGAGTCATACATTGTCATAAGCACGCCATAGGTGTCTAAGCCCTTGTTCAGACGTGATTTGACCATCTTCATTGACTCAAGCAGCTTCGTAACGCCCTCGAGTGCGTAATACTCACACTGGATTGGAATCAAAACGCTATCTGCTGCGGTCAAGGCATTGATAGTAAGCAGGCCGAGTGAAGGAGGACAGTCGATGAAAATAAAATCAAACTCGTCCTGAATCGGCTCAAGCAAATCTTTGAGGCGAGTTTCACGAGCAATTGCGCTCACGAGCTCAATTTCGGCGCCTGCAAGCTGAATCGTTGCCGGAATTACGAATACTTTTTTACAATTCGTATCAATAACAAGCGATTCTGCCGGTACATCATTCAACAATGCATCATAGATGCAGTGATCAAGGTCTTCTTTTTCAATTCCAAATCCACTGGTACTGTTTCCCTGCGGATCAAAATCGACAATCAGAGTCTTACGACCCTGCTCACCCAGTGCTGCTGCAAGGTTTACAGCCGTCGTTGACTTACCGACGCCACCTTTTTGATTGATGATTGCAATGATACGCGTGTCTTTTGCGTTCTTAGAACGCTTAACGTCGCGAAATCCCACGGTCCCTCCTGGTGTGTATTAAAGCTGTCAAACGGAGGATGTTTCACGTGAAACATTCCGATTCGATATCAACCGCCATGTTTCACGTGAAACACTGCAAGTTGTTAGTATCCATTATGTTTCACGTGAAACATCTAGGCAAGCGGATTCTTCTTAGCCATGCCATTTGCACGCGGAAGAGAAACTGATGCAGGACGCGACTTCTTAAGAATAATGAACTCGCGATGACCTAATCCATCAGGTAAATCTAAATCATCGGTAAGAAGCAATGTAAAGCCACAGATCTTGGCAGCAGTCTCGCCAGAATCAAGCTCTTCATCTGTGGGATTACCCTTAGTAATGACAAAGAGCCCGCCGTCTTTCAAATAAGGAGAAGCATATTCAACAAGAACCGGGAGCGGAGCAAGTGCGCGAGCAGTAACAACAGCAAATTGCTTCTTATGAGAACGTGCGTATTCTTCTAGACGATCATGAACAGCATGAACATGCTTCAGGCCAAGACTCTTTACAAAAGAGTTAACAGCATCGACCTTCTTACCAACTGAATCGATATAGGTTGCCTTACGACCACTGGCAATAGTCAGAGGAATGCCAGGGAAACCAGCACCCGTACCCATATCAAGCAGCGCACCCTCAGGGGCCTTATTGATATAAGGAAGTAATACCAATGAGTCCAGAATGTGAAGGACGGCAGCGTCTTCAATATTTAGGATACGTGTGAGATTGGTAGTCTTATTGGTCTCCAGAACAAGATCCAGATGCTGAATACAGGTTCGAAGGTCATTCTCAGAAACCTTCAAAGAATAGTCTTTGCAATACGAAGTAAGACGGCTAAGCATCTGGTTTGCCTGCTCATCAGTCAATACAAACAAGACGACTCCTTTCTGACAAAAATCAGTGTTTCGAGAACTTTTGACAAAAAAAGGGGACGTGGAAACCACGTCCCCTTAGCATAAGCTCGAGTAGATTATCGAGCAACAATCACCACATGGCGATCAGGGTCAGAACCCTCAGAATGAGTATCGACGGCATCATTGCCACGAAGTGCAATGTGAACCAGTCGGCGCTCATAGGCATTCATGGGCGGAAGCGAAACACTCTTATGAGTGCGGATGGCGCGCTCGGCAGCAGAGTGAGCCATGGAGGCAACCTTGTCCTGACGGCGGCTCTTGTATCCCTCGACGTCCACTACAACCGGATACCTAAAGCCAAGCTTGCGGCTCACCAGCAAAGAGAACATAACCTGAAGGGCATCAAGGGTGCGACCATGACGGCCAATGAGAACAGCAAGGTCGGGAGCCGTTACATCCAAAATCAGCTCACCCTCGTCGCCCTCATACTCATCGATAGGAGAGTTGGCGGCATCGAAGTGCGAAAGGATGGAACGCAGGATGGAAATCGCGACATCGGCAATGGTGTCGAGCTCCTCGTCGGTCAGCTCTTCACCGGCCTTGTAGCGCTGTGCAATCTCGGGATAATCGCCCGCGACCTGCGGGGCAACCTCCTCAAGCATATCCTCGATGATCTCTTCAGACATAACGTACTCCAAAAGTTAGGTACCTAAATAAGATTGATATCCCACTACTTCTTCTTGTGCGGGCGCGGCTTCTTCTCGCGACGAGTGACCTCAACCTGCAGCGGCGCGTTCTTAAGACGCTCCTCCTCATCGGCCTTCGCCTTGTCGATGACCTTCTGCGTCACAAAAATCTGCTGGATAACCTGCCAAGCAGACGAGACGTCGTAGTACAGCAGAACACCAACGGGAAGGCTCCAGCCCATCCAAAGCATCATGACCGTCATGACAACGGCCATCATACGCATGCTCTGAGCCTGCTGGCCGGTCTGGTTGCGCGACATATAGAGCTGCGGAATCAGGGTCAGGACAGCGAACAGGATCAGGCAGACCAGCGCAGGCAGCGCGACCATAAAGCCATCGGCAAAGGAGGCACTCGGCGTGGTGGTCAGGTCGGGCAGGATGTTGAAGAACGAGAACGTGCCCTCGTTAAAGTACTGCGGCAGGTTACGCAGCAGCGTAAACAGGGCAAACAGGATAGGCATCTGAATCAGGAGCGGCAGGCAGCCGGACAGCGGATTGAACTTGTTCTCGCTGTAGAACTTCTGCATCTCCTCGGCCTGGCGCTGAGGATCGTCGGCATAGCGCTCCTGGATCTCGAGCATCTTGGGCTGTAGCACCTGCATACGAGCCGTCGACTTAGTCGACTTGAGCATAAGCGGCGTCAGCAGCAGACGGATGATGACCACCAGGATGATGATGGACAGGCCCCAGTCGACCGCAAAGGTCTGGATGAGCTTGAGCAGCTCGAAAAGGATGTTAACGATCCAATCCCACATGTAAGTTTTCCTCCGATAGCGAGTGCCCGCTAGGGCACAGGGTCATAACCGCCGACGTGCAGGGGATTGCAGCGAGCGATGCGCCTCACGGCAAGCCAGCAGCCTCTCAAAACACCGTACTTCTCAATCGCCTGGACGGCGTATTGCGAGCACGTTGGGTAATAAATGCAGGCGTCAGGCAATAAGGGCGAAATAACCTGTTGATATATGCGAATAGGAGCGATGGCAACACGTCGCAAAACGTGATTGCTCATCGCTCCTCCCCGGCAACGCCGGCGCGTTTCATAAGCGAACGCAATGCATTGTCCATCTCCTGCGGCGAGGAAACCCTCGTCTTGGGAGTTGCGAACAAGATGATGTCATAACCCGCAACGGGAAATCCACAGCTGCGGGCAGCCTCGCGCATCACACGCTTAGAACGGTTGCGCACGACAGCACAACCGAGCCGTTTAGCACCAACGAAGGCGACCCTTCCGGAGTCGCCTTCGCCAACCGATTCACATATGGTCATTCGAATCAGAGGGTGATTGAAACGACGCCCCTGACTGAACACATGCTCGAAATCTTGCCGAGACTTAATAGTCTTCATGCGAGATGTGTGTATCGCTGCTAGACAGTGAGACGCTTGCGGCCCTTGGCGCGACGACGGGCGAGCACGGCACGACCACCCTTAGTGGCCATACGGGCACGGAAGCCATGGGTCTTGGCACGCTTACGCTTATTAGGCTGATACGTACGCTTCATCTTAAGTTCCTCCTGCTGCATTTCGAGTGTCCGCGGGGGCGCGGACGCAGATATAGACACGTGAGCTTGAAGATTGTAGGGAAATCAATGTTCAAATGTCAAGAAATCAAAGGTAAAAGGTTGCGCAGTTCACACGGTTCCCCCATAAGCCGAGCTCGATTTAGCGGTGCATGGCAACTTTTCACGATATTTCATCGAGTTTTCAACAGGTCATGTTGGCAATGTTGAGAACTTTTCGTCCGTTTTCCAAAGTTTTCAACAGGTTTTGAAAAGTTGTCGAAAGATGAGAAACATTGCACGGTGAGCTACTATTTGTTCGAAACCTTTTGAAAGATTGCGAGCGGCATGTCTGACGACTTTTACACCATGGTCGATTCCGGAGACCCGGCACCCGACAACGAGCACATCACCGGCGTGCGCGAAGAGCGTGAGGAGGGCGAGCAGACGACCACGCAGGCGCCAAAAGCCATGTACGCCGCGCGCATCGCCGTCTATGACGACATGCTGTCGACACCGCGTGTGATCGTCATTGATCCGCAAGATGTCCGCACGTATTTGGAAGAGACGACCAACACCGTCTACCAGTGCATGAAAGAACAAGGTGGCCATATCTCGCTCATGGTCATCCGCGAGATTGTCGAAAACTTTATCCACGCGCACTTTGCCGAGCCCATCATCTCGATTCTGGACGGCGGAGACACCATCCGCTTTGCTGATCAAGGACCCGGCATCGACGACAAGGAGCGCGCTTTCGACTTTGGCGTTACCAGCGCAAACAGCAAGATGAAGCGCTATATCCGTGGAACCGGAGCAGGGTTTCCCATGGTGCAGGAGTATTTGGAAAACGCCGGCGGGGCCGTGTCCATCGAGGACAACATGGGCAACGGCACCGTGGTTACGGTAAGCCTGGACCCTAAACGCGTGCAGGAAATAGAGCGTGCCGGCGGACGCGGTGCTGCCGTGCGGCCCGAGACGGAGCAGCCCACATATCCCCTGCCGGGAGCTTTTGCGCAGCAGCCCATGGCAACGCAGCAGATGCAGCCCCCCGTGGGACAGATGCAGCAGCCCGGAATGCTTCCTACACAAGAGCCCCAGGCGGCATCGATGTCGATGCCGCCAAACGCGCCAGAGGCCATGCCGCTGGCGGATCAGGATGCAGCAGCAATGCAGCAGGCGACGGGGGCACCGGGTGGCCAGCAAATGGGATATCAGCCGTACCAACAGGGATATCCATATCAGCAGATGCCGCCACTGGGGTATGGTCAGCAGTTCCCACAGCAGTACCAGCAGGGATATCAGCAGCCGTACCAGCAGATGCCGCAGCAGCAGTACAACCCCTGGGCCCAGCAGATGCCTCCGCAGCCTTACCAACAGTGGCCTCAAAGTTTTCAACAGCAAATGCCGCCGATGCAGAGTTCTCAACAACCAGCAGCTCAAATGATGTATCCTAATGCAGCAAATCAGTATGCGCAGCCACAGCCGGACGTGTTCGTAAGCGATCGCGGCAACGCCGCGCTGGGCTATCTGGCGCAAAATCAAGCGTGCGGTGCAACCGATCTGGCGAGGGCGTTTGGAAACTCGGCCCCCACTTGGTCACGCACACTCAATGACTTGGCGCAGGCCGGCTTGGTCATCAAGCATGGCCAGAAATACCATCTGACCGAACTCGGCGCCGCTCGCGTGCGAGCTCAGAGCTAAAGAACGGGAGAGACAGTGGACGAGGAAGCAAGCATCATCCTTGGGGATGCCATCGCCTTTTGCCAGCGCGACGGCCAAGATGCACGCCTCATCAACATGCTGGGGCAATCGCGTGCCATAAGCCTGACCGAAGATACACTCACGATCGAGGCCCCCTCGCGCTTTGCCATCGCGCAGCTCAAAAAGCATCAGCCGACTATTGAGGCCTATCTGGAAGAAATCGCCTTTGCACCGATCGCGCTCGACATCGTGGCACCGCAAGGCGCCGTGGCGGAATCTGCTGCCGCGACGGCGCCCGCCACGGCTCCCGCTGCCTCCCCGGCGGTGCCGGCCTCCGCAGGCGACGTGCCGACAATCGAGCACCTGCACAGCGATGTTTCCCGTGAAACCATGGCACCGTTGCCGACCGCGGCGGCGACGTCAACGAACGCACCCGTCACGCACATGCCTATCGCTCACGACGCAGCGGCGGGCGCGGATTCGGGCATTGCAATCAAGAACACGCTCTCGGCCGATGATTTTCGTCGCATGATGAACCAGATGAAGGGCGGAGCACCGACTAAGTCCACGCAAGCTGCGACCCCCGCTTCACCCATGCCAGCACCGACCGTACCGGCCGAGCAGAATACGGATGGAGCCCCGCTCGCCGCGAACTCAAAATTTACCTTTGAGAACTTTGTCTACGGCCCCGAGAACAGCCATGCCTATCGCTCGGCACTCAAGTTTGCCGCCCTCGCGGACGAGCGCGGCACGTGCACATCACTGTTCATCTACGGCAAATCGGGCCTGGGCAAGACGCACCTGCTGCTTGCCATCAAAAACGAGCTCGCCGAGAAGTCGCCCGAGATCAAGGTCAAGTATGCCAACTCCCAGGCATATCTGGACGACCTGATGACCGAGTTCGACCGCCAAAAGAAGAGCAACGCCCCTATCATGCAGGCATACCACGGCGTGGACGTGCTCATCATCGATGACATCCAAAACATCATCGGCAAGCGCGCGAGCGTGGACTACTTTTTCCAGCTCATGGACGAGTTCATCCGCAACAACAAGAAGGTCGTCATCGCGGCAGACCGCGCCCCCAAGGACCTGAGCATGGACGAGCGTCTGACCAGCCGCTTCAACGCCGGCATGCTCTGCCTGGTCGCAGAGCCCAGCTACGAGATGAAATACAAGATCTTGCAGCGCTATTACGAGAACACCATCGTCGCCGCCCCCGAGGCAGGCGACGACTCGCTGCTGGCGGCCTATGGGGGCGACGGCGGGCACCTGACCGACGAGCACTTTAAACACATGGCCGAGGTCTCGGGCACCAACATCCGCGAGCTCGAGAGCTTTTGCGAGCGTTGCGCCGGCGAGGCGGGCGACCGCGAGCGCGAGGGCGGGGAGCTCACCTTTGACGATATCGACGCCATCGCCAGCCAGTACTTCGACACATCGGCCAAAAAGATCAACGTCCAGACGGTTCAGTCCGTCATCGAAGAGCAGTACGGCGTGACGCACGAGGAGCTCATCGGCCCGCGTCGCAACGCCAATATCGCCAAAGCACGCCATATTGCCATCTATCTGGCCATCGAGATGTGTGAGATGACGACCACGGCGGTGGGCGCCGAATTTGGCAACCGCAACCACTCGACCGTCAGTACGAGTTACAAAAAGGTCCAGAAGATGATCCAGGAAGACCGCACCGTCACCGAAGACCTCAAGTCGCTGCGCGATAAAATTACACTGCGCTCGTAGGGAAATAGAGACACCTGTTGAAAACTTGTCGAAACCACGGGCATAAGGTGTCTAAAACCCAACCCGCGGTGATGAAAAGTTTTGCGCAGGTTTTGAACGTGGAAAACCACCCCTGTTGCACACAGGTTGCTGTCGATTCTCTTTCTGGGTCTGACCTGCGTCTTTGGGAGTAATCAACAGTTTCGTCAGCGCTATTACTATTATTAAGATATTTATATCTATAGAAAGGTATTAAAAGATGAAGTTCACCGTCAGCCAGAGCTCGCTTACACAAGCCATCGGCGACGTAATGAAGGGTGTCGCTTCGGCATCAACCCTTCCCATACTGTCGGGCGTGCTGGTGAAGGCCGAAGACAGAATCGTTCAAATCA
>CATYZK010000020.1 GCA_958415665.1 uncultured Collinsella sp.
CCCGCGACCCCAACCTTGGCAAGGTTGTGCTCTACCAACTGAGCCATGTCCGCTTGCGGGTTATTAATTTACGCGAGTTGTCCAAAAGACGCAAGTACTTTTTTCAAAAAACTTGTCTGCCGCATGTTCTTAGTAGCTAAACGCGCTAAAGCGATTGGCTAGGCACACGATTCCAGCGCTCCGCTAAACAGCTTCACCATCTGCACGCGCGTGCCGGCGCCGTCCGTACGACGAGCAACCTCCACGTTATCGACGAGCATACGCATAAGCTTGATACCACGGCCGCGCTCCTCTGATGCGACCGGTTCGCTCGTTTCATCGATAGAATAGCCGGCACCTCGATCAAGCACCTCAACCACAACGCGATCGCCATAGGCCTGAACCGTCAGGACGCACCCGATACCGCCCGCATGGTCATAGGCATTACCCAGCGCCTCCCCCGACGCCAATGCGACATCGTAGCGCTCGTCACGGCGCAACGGAAGCGATTCAAGGAGTTCGGCGATGCGATGTCGGTAGTATGGAAGATTCTCGATACCCTGACGGACCTCGACGCTCTTACTCCAGCGAGGCAGCTCCCCCACCGGAATGGCGGGAATAGACTCCCGTGCCGGCCCCGCGACATGAAGAATATCGACAAGACGAGCAATCTCCAAAAAGCGAACAACTTCACCTGATGCATTGACGAGCGAAAGCAGGCCTTCTCGCCTCATGAGCTCACGAGCGCGCGTAAGCAGGAATGCCAAGCCCGTCGAATCGATAAAGCTAACAGCCTGACAGTTGATGACGACACGACGCACGCCGCGGCCAATCAAAGCATCCAACCGCCGACGCAGCGCAGGCACCGTGGCGATGTCGATATCGCCTGGTGGCGTCAAAACCGCTATGTCATTCCACTCATTCATACGACCATGGTTCCCCAAAAAAGCCCACTCGATGCATTCGTTTCCCCAACCGTACGGATTCAGCCCGCCCAGCGTCGTCTATGAACGACCCCGTAAAAACTCAAGGGACACCAATGCAATGTCATCGTCCAGCGCCGATTCGGTAAATCGGTCGAGCTCGCCCAAGACCTTGCCGCAGATTCCCGATACGCCCTCACCCGAGACAGAGAGCAGAAGGTCACGAAGGCGCTGCTCGCCAAAGAAAGCACCCGAGCGGTCACGTGCTTCGATTGTTCCGTCGGTGTACATAAATAGCATGTCACCAGGAGCGAACGTAAACACGCCTGTCTCGTACACCATGCTCTCAAAGGCACCGATTACCCCCGATTGGCATCCAAGCAGCTCGACCTCTCCCCCACGAGCCTCGTCGCCACCCAGCGGCATCGACTCTGGCCTGATGACCATGGTCGGAGGATGGCCCGCCGAACAATACGTTGCGCGTCCGGCTTTAAGGTCAATCTTGGCGATAAAGGCCGTCACGAACGTCTCGACCCTCGAAAAGCCCATGAGCATGCTGTTAAGGGAGCGTGCCATGCGGGCCGGTCCAGCGCCCTCCCAGGCATATGCCGTCAGGGCCGTCTTGACGAGCGCGGACATCGATGCAGCCTCAATGCCTTTGCCAGACACATCGCCCAGAATCATGACGGCGCAATCGTCGGGAAGACGGATGAGCGTATAGAAATCGCCGCCGACCAACGCCGAGTTCGTGGCCGACAGGTACACCGAATCGGTTGCGATACCCGGAACATCCCCCAGTGAATTTCTCATGCCAATCTGGAGGGTCTGAGCGATATGGCGCTCCTCACGCTTTTGAGATTCGCCTTCATAGATCAGTTCAAAGTCATGAGCCAAGTGCACCAAGTAGTCATATTCAAGGTCATCAATCGGCTCTTGGCTACCATCACGAAGCAGCAGCGCGCGCGTCGTCGGGCCCTTCGCAACAGAAGCAGGAACGATCGCGTCGTTACTGTGCTTGCCATCGCCCTCAGAGCGCGGGCGCCCCGCCTCGATGCCGGCGTCGACGTAGAGACCCTGGCAAGGCAGGCCATGTGCCCTAAGCCAGCCTCCCATAGGCATCGATTCGTCAACGCGAGTTATACGGACGTGTTTAAGGTCCTCGGCACTCGTGCCGCCCAAAACAGATGCCTCAAAGCCATCGGGGGCAGCCCCCAAACGTGCCGCTGGCGCCGTCGTGGAAAAGAAAAGCTTCTCGGGATCGTCCGGCAAAGCAACGCGACTGCCGCCTTCAAAATCTATGACGTAGGAATCCAGACTGGCGTCATACTCAATAGGGCAAAAATGGCAGTTGAGCATATTGCAGATCTCGGACGATACCGCCTGGGTAGCCGCGGCGGAATCGTCTAGAAAGGTAAACAACTCATCCCGCAAGACATTGAGCGAGCGGCCGAGCTCGGCCGTGCGACGGGAGCGAAGGCTCGATGCCATGCCGACCAGCTGGATAGACAGGTAATCGCAAATGACCTCGAGCACATTAACGTCATAGGCGAGCGGTGCCTGGGGGCGTTTCCAACCAACTTCCAGCACGCCAAGGATCTGCGTACCGTAAAAAACGGGAAGACAGATCTCGCTGCGGTACGGAGGCATATCCTGCATGCGCAACAGGTGCTTAGAACGATTATCCAGGTCCATGAACATACCGGAGGCGGCCTTATCGCCCTCAAGGTCCTGTTGAATCGACAAGCGACAAGCACGCGACTCGCGAAGAACATACGTCGGAATGCCAGCGCCATACGGCAAAAACTCGGGCAGGTAGCTGTCGTACAGCTCCTTGGAAACACCGCGTAGCTTAAAACCGCCGCTCTCAGAAAAATAGATAGCGGCACCCGAAGCATCGAGCGTTCCTACAAGTTGGTTCAAAACGGTATCAAGCAGGCTGGGTAGCTCATCGGAGCCCACGGTGCTCATAATGACCGAGAGCGTGCCAGAGAGACGCTTGTTCGCCACTCTAAGCTCCGATAACGCACGCTTGAGTTGACGGTCGTGAGAATATTGTTCCTCGATACTGTGAAGTGCCACCAGAACACGTGGCGCGCGGCGCCCAAAGATGCGCGGAGGCGTTACGGAGCCTGCGCGAACCAATACGGGAATAAAGGAGCCGTCGCTCAGCTTGAGCATCAGTTCGCTCTCGGAGCCATCGGTTTCAAATGGCAGACGATGTTCCGTCGCACGTTCAAAAGCGGACGAGTACAGGACGTCTTTGACATCTCCACCGATGACGTCGGCGCGTTCCTCGCACATCAAACCAAGTAAGCGATTATTCACATGCAGAATGGTTCCGTCGAGCTCGCAGATGATGACAGCATCGCTCGTGATCTCGACTAGTTGGGCAACGTCTGCCCACTCGTTGCGTTCAAGCGTTTCCATCGTGGACCCCACCGTCTATCGGTAACAAAAAAGCCTCCGAAGAGGCTTCTCAAATGCGATGGTGTCGGAGGCGGGACTTGAACCCGCATGACCAAAAAGCGGTCACTAGCACCTCAAGCTAGCGCGTCTGCCAATTCCGCCACTCCGACATGCTATATTGTTGATCCGCGGTTCGTTTTGTTGGACCCGCGCGTTCAACGAGGAAGATAATAACCTATGATTCGAGAACTGTGCAAGCACTTTTTTGAAAAAAGTTTTCGAATTTATGAATGCGCTGGTAGATGTTTATGTCCGGGTCGGAATGGGGTAGCTTCCCAACGCGTCCTCGGGCATGCGATACATTTTGATTCGCGCTTCGCGCTACAAAATGTATCGCCCCCTGCGGAATGCGTTGGGAAGCTACCCCATTCCGACCCTACAACCACGTACTCCAAGTACGATTCTCAAACGTATTCTGGGGCTGAATAGAAGTTTGTGGCCCGGCTTTGCCGAGCCCTTATATGGGGAGGCCGGAGCTAGGGCTCCGGCCTCACTCAATTTCTTATTAGGTTTAGTGAGCGATCAGGGAATCGCACTCCCCCTGCCGAGTTACCGCAGGGCCCGCCCTGGAGTTAGTTTTCAGAACACTCCGCAGGACGCAAGAGACCCCCGCCGCACGAAGTGCGCAGCGGGGGTCTCTTGCATGTCCGAGGACGTTCTGAAAACTAACTCCAGGGCGGGCCCGAACAAGAACAACCGGCTACAGGTCGATGTGCGATTCCTTGATCGGGAACGGCTCCGCGAAGTGGCACGCGCAGCAGTGGCCCGGGGCGACTTCCTTAAACTCGGGAAGCTTCTCGGAGCAAATGCCCTGCGCGATCGGGCAGCGCGTGTGGAAACGGCAACCGGTCGGCGGATCCAGCGGCGACGGCGGGTCGCCGGCAAGGATGATGCGCTTACGAGTCTTCTGGATATCAGGATCGGGCACCGGCACAGCAGACAGCAGCGACTGCGTGTACGGGTGGTGCGGCTCACTGTAAAGCGTCTTCCAGTCCGAAACCTCGACCATCTTACCCAGATACATAACGGCAACGCGATCAGAGATGTGCTGCACGACAGAGAGGTCGTGAGCAATGAAGAGATAGGCCGTACCGAACTTGTCCTGGAGCTCCTTAAGAAGGTTCAGGACCTGGGCCTGAATGGATACGTCAAGTGCAGAGACAGGCTCGTCGCAGATGATCAGCTTGGGCTTCAACGCAAATGCGCGGGCAATGCCGACACGCTGGCGCTGACCGCCAGAGAACTCGTGCGGATAACGGTTAATGTGCTCAGGGTTCAGACCGACGACGTCCAGCAGCTCGCGGACGCGCTCGATACGCTCTTCCTTGGTACCCACGCCATGAATGGTCATGGGCTCAGAGACAATCTCGCCGATGGTCATACGAGGATTGAGCGAAGCATAAGGATCCTGGAAGATAAACTGCATCTCGCGACGCATGTCCTTGATCTCATGCTTGCTCATCTCGGCAACATCTTTGCCCTGGAAGAACACCTTACCGGCAGTCGGCTTGGTCAGACGCATGATGGTGCGGCCCGTGGTGGACTTACCGCAACCAGACTCGCCGACCAGACCAAAGGTCTCGCCCGGATAAATCTCAAAAGAGATGTCATTTACAGCAGAGACGACGCGCTTGGAAAAACGCTTGGCGAACATGCCGGACTCTGCGGGGAACTCCTTAGAGAGGTGCTCGACCTTCAGCAGCGGAGTACGCTCGTTGGTATCTGCCATTACGCCTCGCCTCCCTTCTTGGAATCCTTGCGCGTACGGGACGTCTCAGGAGCGTTCTTGAGGAACTCGGGGTCACCGGAGTAGTGGCACGCAGAGTAATGACCAGACTCGGTGACAACGCGCTCGGGGCGCTGCTTGCGGCACTTGTCCGTCGCATAGGGGCAACGAGGAGAGAAGACGCAGCCCTCAGGCAAGTTCATGAGCGAAGGCGGGTTGCCGTGAATCGGCGTAAGAGGCTTCTTCTCTTCGATGGCCTGCTCCGGGATGGAGCGGATAAGGCCCCAGGTGTAGGGGTGGCGGCTCTCGTAGAAGATTTCCTCAGCAGTACCGAACTCGACGGGACGGCCGGCGTACATAACCATGATCTTATCGGCCATATCGGCAACGACGCCCAGGTCATGGGTAATCATGATAATGGCGTTGCCGTTCTTCTCCTGCATCTCCTGCATGAGCTCGATAATCTGAGCCTGAATGGTAACGTCCAGAGCCGTCGTGGGCTCGTCGGCAATCAGGATATCGGGATCGCAGGCAAGAGCCATAGCGATCATGACGCGCTGACGCATACCTCCAGAGAACTGGTGCGGATACTCATTGACGCGCTTCTCGGGCTCGGGAATACCAACGAGGTCCAAAAGCTCGGTGGCGCGCTTGAGCGCCTCCTGTTTGGAGTAACCACGGTGCAGACGAAGGCCCTCGCCCACCTGCTTACCAATCTTATAGACCGGGTTAAGGGAGGTCATAGGATCCTGGAAGATCATCGCGATATCGTTACCGCGAATGTGCTGCATCTCCTCCTCGGTCATCTCGAGGATTGAACGACCGCGATAGCGAACGTCACCGCCCTCAATCTTTCCCGGAGGCATCGAAATAAGGCCCATGATGGTCATGGCAGTCACGGACTTACCGGAACCGGACTCGCCGACGACGCCCAGGGTCTCGCCACGATCGAGCGTGTAGGACACACCGTCGACAGCGCGAACGACGCCATCCTCGGTGTGGAAATACATCTTAAGGTCATCGACCTCGAGCAGATGCTGGCCCTCGGGAACCGGCTGGTCCTTCAGGTCCACATAGTTCTTGTTCTTCTTCATCCTTATGCGTCCTTCATCTTGACGTCGAGGGCGTCGCGCAGTCCGTCACCAAGCAGGGTGAAAGCGAGCACCGTCGAGAGAATTGCCAGACCGGGCATGATCATCATCCAGGGAGCGGTCAGAAGATACTGCTGGCCGTCCTGAATCATGGAGCCCCACGAAGGCGTAGGCGGGATAACGCCCATGCCGAGGAAGGACAGAGCGGACTCGGTCAAAATAGCGCCACCAATATTCATGGTCGCGTAGACCACGATGGAAGCAACGGAGTTCGGGAAGATGTGACGCATAACGATACGGGCATCGGATGCACCCATAGCGCGAGCGGCATCAACATAGTCGTTCTCTTTGACCGTCAGGATCGCGGACCGGAAGACACGCGCAATCGAAGGCCAGCCGAGGATACCAATGGCGATAAAGACGTTCTGGAGGCCACGGCCGATAACGGCGATCATAGCGACAACGAACAGCACGTACGGAAACGCCAGGAAGATATCCGCGCAGCGCATGATGATCGTATCCCAAATGCCGCCATAGAAACCGGCGAGGGCGCCCATGACCAGACCGATCACCGTGGAGATGGCAGTGGCCATGATGCCGACGGAAAGCGAAACGCGTGCACCGTAGATAACGCGGACGAGAATGTCGCGACCAAGGGAGTCGGTGCCAAACGGGTGATCGGCACACGGAGCCAGCAGCGAAGTCTCGGCCATGGTAGTCGAATCGGAAGCCGTCGGCGAACCGAGCCAGGGCTTAGCCCACAGATCGGCGGTCAGGGCAACCACAACGACGATGATAATCCAGCAGACACCGATAACGGCGAGCTTGTTCTTACGAAGACGCTTAAAAGCGTCGCCCCACAGCGTGCGGGACTTGGCGGGAGCAGATGCGGCCTTGGTGGCGGTAGCCTGCTCCTGAGACTGAGAATCAGTTTCCTGCATGAGACGTACCTCCCTTAGGCCTTATCCGACGGACCGCCAAGGCGGATGCGCGGGTCGAGGAATGCATAGCTAATGTCGACGAGCAGGTTGATCACCATGACGACGACGACGATGAGCGTAACGCCGCCCATAACGATGGGCCAGTCGCGCATGCTAATGGCGCGATAGACCTCATAGCCGATACCGGGCCAGTTAAAGACCGTCTCGGTCAGGATGGCGCCCGAAAGCATACCGCCAAAGTCGACACCAATATAGGTGACGACAGGGATCAGTGCATTCTTAAGCGCATGCTTGATGATGATCGCACGATTGGAGAGACCCTTGGCCTTTGCCGTACGGATGTAATCCTGGTTCATGACATCGAGCAACTGCGAGCGCATGATGCGGGCAGCATAGGCGGTCGAAACCGAAGCAAGCGTGATGGTCGGAAGCACATAGTGCATCCAATCCTGATACTGAGAGCTAGCACCGCCGGCACCCGAAATCGGCATGGAGAATGCGCCGCCGGTGGCATCCTTGAGGATGACGCCAAAGAACAGCTGCAGCAGCATACCGAGCCAGAAAGCAGGAACGGCAACGAGGATCGACGTGGTCAGCGTTACCAAAATATCCCAGAAGGAGTAACGCTTTACCGCCGAAATGATACCCGCACCGATACCCATGATTGCCTCGAGCACGATGGCGCACGCGGCAAGTTTGACCGTATACGGATACTTTTGGGCAAAGATATCCGTAACCGGCAGCTTGCGCTGATACGAATTGCCCAAATCGCCATGAAGCAGACCGTTCATGTAATACACGTAACGGTCCACGAGCGACGTTTGAACGGGATCGCCGTTCTCGTCAAGGATCGCGTTGCCGTCCTCGTCCGACTGGACCAGGTGATAGCGCACGCGAAGCTGAAGCTCCACCTCGGGGGACAGAGCCTTGTCTCCACCGATCAGCTTGATCGGGTCTCCCGGCACGATATTCTGGAGGGCGAACAGAATCAGCGTAACGCCCAAAAATACCGGGATGAACTGAAGCACACGTTTAACGATGTACTTACCCATACCACTCCCCTATCTAGGGATTAACCTAAATGGGATGCCGATCGCCAGACCGGCATCCCAAAATTACCATCAGCCAGTTTACCCCAGGTTAGGGGGAACTGTATGTTTCCCATGAGGTCTACGTAAAAACTTGACCCTCACCAAAGCTGCAAATCTTATGCGAGCTCAGCGGTACCCAGATCAGCATGCTTCTGCGGATCAACATAGAGGTGCTTGATGCGGTCGGAACCAGCGAGGGTGTGCGTGTAGAACATCAGCGGAATAACCGGGCTGTCGGCAGCGACCATGGCGTCGGCCTCCTGCATCTTCGCGATACGCTCTTCGTCGTCAACCGTGGTACGAGCCTCGTCGACCTTGGCATCGAACTCGGGGTTGTTGTAACCGGAACGGTTGTCGCCACCGAGGGAGTCGGAGTGGAACAGCGGATACAGGAAGTTGTCCATAATCGGGTAATCGGCGATCCAGCCCAGACGACCAAACTGGTAGTTGAAGTTCTGATACTGTTCGAGCAGGGCAGACCACTCGGGGGTATCGGAGACGGCGTTGACGCCCACCTTGGCGAGGTCGCCGATGATGGACTCCATGATCTCCTTGTGGCCACCGTCCTGGTTGTAGGACAGAGTCACGTTAATGCCACGGTCACCGTTGGCGTCGGCAGGAGCAACCTTGTCGAGGTACTCGTTGGCCTTGTCGACGTCATAGGCGCAGAACTCCCATGCGCCCTCCTTGTAGCCATCGATGCCCGGAGGAACGATACCGTCGGCGGGAGTACGGGTGCCCTTGAAGATGGTCTTGCAGATGGCCTCGCGGTTGATGGCCAGGGAGATGCCCCTGCGCAGGTCGGCGTTGTTGAACGGCTCGGCCGTGGTGTTGCAAGTCAGATAGTACGTGGAAGGCTCAGCGCCGAGCAGCATACGCTGACCGTCGCTCATGGTGTAGCCATCCTTGGACTCGCCACGGTCCTTCTTGGCGGCATCGATCTGAGCAACGGGAACGTCGCAGACGTCGAGGTTACCGGCCTGGAACTCCTTGTAAGCAGTCTCCATGTCCTTGATGACCTGGAAGTGAACGCCGTCGATCTTGGCCTTGTCGCCATAGTAATCGTCGAACTTCTTGAGGTTGATCTCCTGACCATCCTCCCACTTGCCGTCCATCATGAACGGGCCGTTACCAATCGGGGCAAGGTAGAAGCTCTTGGCATCGGACTCGGCGCACTCGGGAACCGGGGCCAGAGCCGGGTGGGTGGCGACGAAGGGGAAGTCGGCGTAGGCGGAAGTCAGCTTGACGACGAGGGTCTCATCGTCGGGGCAGGTGACACCGGTGAGCTCGGTAGCGTTACCGGCAAGCAGATCGTCATAGCCCTCGACCATGGAAAGGTGATAAGCGACCTCGGAAGGACCATACTCGGTAGCGATAGCCGACTTGGTGTTGACCAAGCGCTCCCAACCGAACTTGAAGGACTTGGAGGTAACGTCGTCACCGTTGTGGAACTTAGCCTTCTTGATCTTGAAGGTGAACTCGGTGGCGTCGTCGTTAGCCTCAAAGGACTCGCAGGCCAGCGGAACGATCTCGCCCTTCTCGGCGTCGTAAGAGGTCAGAGGGTCGAAGAGCTGGTACTCGACCTGAGTGCCCTGGTCCTCCTGGACGTTGTAGGGGTCGATGCAGACCGGGTTGTTGATGTAGAAGTTCAGCGTCGAACCGGACTCAGAACCGGAAGCGTCGCCACCCTTCTTGCCGCACGCGGCAAGAAAAGCCATGGAGCTCGCAGCGAGGGTGCCGCCAACAAAGGCGCGACGACCCATAACGGGCTGGTGGAACATAGAATCAGCCATGCCATCCTCCTTATGAGATAGGACAAAGTAAGTTCGGTCAGGCATATATCGAGACAACCCGATCCGAACCGTAAAAACGCCGCCCACTGCTATGGCTGGCTATGCAATGCGGGCCAACGTTTCCCAATACAGTAGCGCACTTTATGCAAAAAAATCCCCTGATTCCGGTTAACGGTCGAGAATTTCTTTAGTTGGGCGCAGTATGTGGGGATATTTTGACCCTGTTACAGGAATGTAAACAAAAAGGGTCCCGAACTTGCGGAACCCCTCTAAAGCGTATATGCGCGGAAACTTAGTAGCCCACGATACCCTGCGGGAAAAAGAACATGCACAGGACGACACACACGGCAAACACCACGGCCATGATAACGGTCAAGCGGTCGAGGTTCTGCTCCATGACACCCGTGGCGGAGCTGGAGTTATACAAAGAGCTGGCAATCATATCCGAAACGCCAGTGCCCTTACCTGAGTGCATAAGGACAAGAATCGTCAGCGCCACAGCAGAGACGGCCCAAACGACGAACAGAAGAATCTGGAACGGACCCATAGATAAGCTCCTTAATAGAACAATTCAAACTCCAGTACTGTACCACAACCCCCAGCACTCCCCCACCTGCCATTTAGGGACGGGGTAGAAATGGCAGAAATACCAAAAAAGGGGGCTGCCCGGATGCGGGCAACCCCCTTGTAAGAAAACGCTTGGAGTTTTCTCTTAGACCTCGGTGGCGAGCACGCGGCCCATCATCTCGGCGGAAGGCTCCAGACCAGCCATGGTGAGCATGGTCGGGGCGATATCAGAGAGACGGCCGTCCTCGATACCGGTAAGCTGAGCCTTCTCATCAACGATGATGAATGGCACACGGTTGGTGGTGTGAGCCGTAAACGGATGCTTGGAACCGTCGGAAGCAACGTCAAACATGTGGTCGGCGTTGCCGTGGTCGGCGGTAATCAGCGCAAAGCCGCCCTTGGCGAGAATCGCCGGGACAACCTTGGAAAGGGCATCGTCAACAGCCTCGACGGCCTTGACGGCAGCGTCGAAGACACCGGTGTGACCGACCATGTCGCAGTTCGCGAAGTTCACGATGTAGAAATCAGCGCGATCCTCGTTGATAGCGGCGACGAGCTTCTCGGTGACCTCCGGAGCGCTCATCTCGGGCTGCAGGTCGTAGGTAGCAACCTTGGGGGAAGCGACGAGCACGCGCTCCTCGCCCTCCTTGGGCTCCTCGATGCCGCCGTTGAGGAAGAACGTCACGTGGGCGTACTTCTCGGTCTCGGCGGTGTGCAACTGCTTCAGGCCGTTAGCGGCGATGACGTCGGCCAGGACGTTCTCGGGGAACGTCTTGGGGAAGGCGACCTCGACGGCAAACGTCGGATCGTACTCGGTCATCGTCACAAAGTGCGAGAGCTTGATCTGCTCGCGCTCAAAGCCGTCAAACTCCTTGTCTGTGAACACGCGGGTCATCTGACGGGCGCGGTCGGGACGGAAGTTGAAGAAGATGGCCGCGTCGCCCTCGTGGATGCCCTCGTTGTGGGCAGCGAAAGGCTCGACGAACTCGTCGCCGCGCGGATCCTTCTCGTAGTAGGCCTTGATACCGGCAACGGGGTCGGTATCGGCATCGGACGCATTGACCATGACGTCGTAGGCGCGCTGGATGCGCTCCCAACGATTGTCGCGATCCATGGCCCAATAGCGGCCCGAAACGGTAGCAACGCGGGCGTCGCAACCGGTCTCCTCGGAGATCTTGGCCAGGAAGGCGCAGAACTCGCTCATGTAGCCGGCGCCGGACTGCGGGTCGACGTCGCGGCCATCCATGAAGGCGTGAACGCGAACGGTCTTGACGCCGCGCTCGGCGGCCATCTTGACCAGAGCCTCGACGTGGTTCATATGGGAATGAACGCCGCCAGGGCTCATGAGGCCCATGAGGTGGAGGGTCTTGCCGTCAGCCTTGACGTCGTCCATAGCCTTGACGAAGACCTCGTTCTCGGCGATGGAGCCGTCCTTGATGGCGTTGTTGATACGCGAAAGCTCCTGGAACACGATGCGGCCGGCACCGATGTTGAGGTGACCCACCTCGGAGTTGCCCATCTGGCCATCGGGAAGGCCCACATCCTCGCCCGAAGCGCCGAGCGTGGTGTGGGGGTACTGAGCGTACAGGCTATCAAGGAAGGGCGTCTTGGCAGCGGCGACGGCGTTCTCGCCATCGGCCGGGGCCAGGCCGCAGCCGTCCATGATGATCAGAATTGCAGGAAGATGACGCTGTGCCATATGTCCTACTCGCCTGCCTTGACGACCATAGAGGCGAAGTCGGCAGCCTTGAGCGAAGCGCCGCCCACGAGGGCGCCGTCAACGTCGGGCTTGCCGACGAGCTCGGCGATGTTGCCGGGCTTGGCGGAGCCACCGTACAGAACGCGGATGCCGCTGGCGAGCTCCTCGCCGAACATCTCCTTGAGGGTCTCACGGATAGCGCCGCAGACCTCCTGGGCGTCCTCGGCCGTAGCGGTCTTGCCGGTACCGATGGCCCAGATGGGCTCGTAGGCGACGACGACCTGCTTGGGGCAGTGGATGTCCAGACCGGCAAGGCCAGCCTTGACCTGGTTCACGACGTGCTCGACGTAGGTGCCGGCCTCGCGGACCTCAAGGGACTCACCGCAGCAGAAGACGGGGACGATACCAGCGGCAACAAGAGCCTTGGCCTTGTTGTTCTGGTCCTCGTCGGTCTCGTGGAAGTAGTCGCGACGCTCGGAGTGACCGATGATGCAGTAGGTGCAGCCAGCGGACTTGAGCATGTCGCAAGAGGACTCACCGGTGAAGGCACCCTTGGCCTCCCAGTACACGTTCTGTGCACCGAGGGCGATGGGAGCAGCCTGAATGCGGTCATGAACCGTGGTGATGTCAATGGTCGGAGGGCAGACGAGCACCTCGACGCCAGCCGGAACCTCAGGCAGAGCCTGAGCCAGCTCGTCGGCGAGCTTGGCGGCCTCGGCGACGTCGTTGTTCATCTTCCAGTTACCAGCGATAAGAAGGGTGCGATTAGGCATCGAGAAGCGCCTCCACTCCGGGCAGGGCCTTACCCTCGACGAGCTCCATGGAAGCGCCACCACCGGTGGAGATCCAGCTCATCTTGTCGGCCAGGTTGAACTTGTTGACAGCTGCGACAGAGTCGCCGCCACCGATGATCGAGGTGCAGTCGGCCTCGGCAACAGCCTCGGCGATAGCCTGGGTGCCGTGAGCGAAGTTATCGAACTCGAAGACGCCCATGGGGCCATTCCAGAACACGGTCTTGGCGCCCTTGACGGCCTCGGCGTAGAGCTCCTCGGTCTTGGGGCCGATGTCCATGCCCTCACGATCGTCGGGGATAGCGTCGGAAGCGACAACCTCGGGGACAGCGTCCTCGCCAAAGTGATCGGCAACGCGGTTGTCGATGGGGAGCAGGATCTTGACGCCCTTCTCCTCGGCCTTCTTGAGCATCTCGCCGGCGCGCTCGACCCAGTCCTCTTCCTTGAGGGACTGACCAACGGACAGGCCCTGAGCCAGGAAGAAGGTGTAGGCCATACCGCCACCGATGATCAGGGTGTCAGCGGAGTCGATAAGGTGATCGAGAACGCCGATCTTGGAGGAAACCTTGGAACCGCCGACGATGGCGACGAAGGGGCGCTCGGGCTCGGCGAAGATGCCGGTCAGCGTGTCGACCTCCTTCTCGAGCAGGAAGCCGGCGACGGCAGGCAGGTAAGCGGCGGGGCCCACGACGGAACCCTGGGCGCGGTGAGCGGTGCCGAAGGCATCGAGAACGAAGACATCACCATAGGAAGCGAGCTTCTTGGCGATCTCGGGATCGTTCTTCTTCTCACGCTTGTCAAAACGGACGTTCTCGAGAACGAGGACCTTGCCCGGCTCGACGGCGGCGACAGCCTCAGCAGCCTTCTCGCCGTAGGTGTCGGCGACAAAGGCAACGTCGAGACCAGAGAGCTCAGCGAGCTTCTTGGCGACGGGCTCGAGGGACAGCTCGGGCTGGAAGCCGGTGCCATCGGGACGGCCGAGGTGGCTCATGAGGATGACGCGAGCATTGTGCTCAACGAGATAGTTGATGGTGGGCAGGGCAGCCTTGATACGGGTGGTGTCGCCAACGACGCCATCCTTGATAGGCACGTTAAAGTCAACGCGGACGAGAACGCGCTTGCCGTCGACATCGATGTCGCGGACGGTCTTCTTGGTAAAGGCCATGTTTGCTTCTACCTTTCGTACGTGTCTGCCTCCCATTACGGCAGACGATTTCTTATAAAAAGGGCGCGACCCTAGGGTGTAAGCCCTATAAGGCCGCGCCCTTCTTTAGACGCTCAACGAGCTATTCGCTAAAAGCTAAATTAAGCAACGAACTTCTCGAAGTACTTGATGGTGCGGACCATCTGAGAGGTGTAGGAGTTCTCGTTGTCGTACCAAGAGGTGACCTGAACGAGGGTCTGGCCGTTGCCGAGGTCAGAGCACATGGTCTGAGTGGCGTCGAAGATGGAGCCGTGGGTCTCGCCGATGATGTCGGTGGAGACGATGTCGTCCTCGTTGTAACCGAAGGTCTCGGAGATGGTGGCAGCGTAGGCCTTCATAGCAGCGTTGACCTCGTCGACGGTGACCTTCTTGTCAACGACAGCGTAGAGATTGGTGATGGAGCCGGTCGGCGTCGGGACGCGCTGGGCGGCACCGATGAGCTTACCGTTGAGCTCGGGGAGAACCAGGCCGATAGCCTTGGCAGCACCGGTGGTGTTGGGGACGATGTTGACGGCGCAGGCGCGGCTACGACGCTTGTTGCCCTTGCGCTGCGGGCCGTCGAGCGGCATCTGGTCGCCAGTCCAGGCGTGAATGGTAGTCATGATGCC
The DNA here is from genome assembly GCA_958415665.1 of uncultured Collinsella sp. GTDB lineage: Bacteria > Actinomycetota > Coriobacteriia > Coriobacteriales > Coriobacteriaceae > Collinsella. Next base: position 14,880 of record CATYZK010000020.1, read on the forward strand.
GGACACGATGGGAGCGAAGTCGTTCAGACCCTTGGCCATCGGGGCGAGGCAGTTGGTGGTGCAGGAAGCAGCGGAGATGATGTTGTCCTCAGCGGTCAGCGTCTCATGGTTGACGTTGTACACGATGGTGGGCAGATCGCTGCCAGCCGGAGCGGAGATGACGACCTTCTTGGCGCCAGCGTTGATGTGGGCCTGAGCCTTAGCCTTGCTGGTGTAGAAGCCGGTGCACTCGAGAACGACGTCGACGTCGAGGTCGCCCCAAGGCAGGTTATTGGCGTCGGCCTCCTTGTAGATCTTGATCTCCTTGCCGTCAACGGTGATGGAATCCTCGCCAGCAACGACCTCGTGATCGCGAGCGTAGTTGCCCTGCGTGGAGTCGTACTTCAGCAGGTAAGCGAGCATATCGGGAGAGGTGAGGTCGTTGATAGCGACGATCTCGGAGCCCTCATGACCGAACATCTGACGGAAAGCCAGACGACCGATGCGACCGAAGCCGTTAATAGCAACCTTTACTGCCATTGTGTCTCCTTTCGTAAGGCCCCCGCGAGCTACAGCGCCCGCCGTTGAGGCCCACAAACTAACCACTCGCCTAATATACCTTTTTTTTGACTTGAAATTCACGAGAATGCTCGAAATTGAAAATCAAATTTACGTTAAAACGTTTTAAAGAATAAAGTAGCAGCTAAATCCGTATATAAGTCGATACTTTAAACTACTTGTTTGCTTCAATGAGCTTTTCAAGCCGTAAAACACGATGGTAGAGGGCTGACTTCGACAAGGGAGGGTCAGCCATCTCCCCCAAATCACGCAGTGACAGATCGGGGTAGCGCTCGCGCAGGTCGCAAAAGACCGCCAAGGCATCCGGAAGCGCATCGCGAAGGCCACGCTGCTCGAGCTCATCGATAAGCGCAAGCTGATGTTGGGCAGCACCGGCGCTTCTGGTCTGGTTGGCCAGCTCGGCATTCACGCGACGGTTCACATCGTTCTTAACCAACTTGACCGCGCGTGCCTCCTCAATCTCGGCAACGCTGCGCTTGGCACCAATCAGCTTTAATAGATGCTCGATTTCCTCGGCGCTCTTAATGTACACGGCATATGACCCCCGCCGTGCATTAACACGAGCATGGACCCCAATCTGCTCCAACAGATCGCAAAGCCCCTTGGCATATTGCTCGCCCTGCACCGCGATCTCCAAATGAAAATCGCCGCGTGGATCGGCCACGAAGCCACCCGCGATGAGCGCGCCGCGGATATAGGCAAGTCTACAGCAAGGACGGGCAACGATATGTCGGGGCACGCCGGCGACAAGTCCTCCCCTACGGTCGAGGATACCCAGCAGAACCAAGGCCTTATCCAGGTCTGGCTGATCAGGCAAGGTGATGAGGTAGTTTCGGACCTTATGCAATACAGATTTGCGGACGGTGAACTCCGTTTTGAGCTTAAGGATACGATGCGTCAGCGTGATCATCGTGCGCGCGACGGCTCCCGTCTCAGTCGCAACCGTCAAACGATACCGCCCAGAGCCGGTAAGCGAGAGCGTACCACTCACGCGCGTGAGGGCGGCAAGCGTCGACAAGTCGCAGTATTCACATTCGGGTTCGCAGCGCGCAAGCTCGTCGCGCACCTCGGCGGTAAACGACATGCAGGCCTATGCCTTCGTGTTGGCGCGCGACAGGTCGCGGTGGGAGATGCTCACATGATACTGAGCGCCTTCCAAATAACGGGCCGTAGCCTCGGCAATGGCAACGCTGCGGTGCTGGCCGCCCGTGCAGCCGATGGCGATAGAAAGCTGCGGCTTACCCTCCGCGATATAGCCGGGCATGACCGTATCGAGCAGCTGCGTCCAGGCCTTCCAAAACTCCTGCGTCTTGGGATGGCCCAGAACAAAATCGGAGACCTTTTTATCGAGACCGGTCATCGTGCGCATCTCGGGATCGTAGAACGGATTGGGCAGGAAGCGGACATCGATCATAATGTCCGCCTCGACGGGCATGCCGTGCTTAAAGCCAAACGAGAATACGTGGACGTCCATGAGCTGCTGGTCGGACAGCTCGGAAAATGCCATACGTAGCTTGTTGCGCAGCGCAGAGGTGCGCAGACGGCTCGTGTCGATAATCATATCGGCTCGGTCGCGCACGCCCTGCAGCTGAAGGCGCTCGCGCTGAATGGCATCGGCCGTAGTCTCCCCCGGCTTGGCAATGGGATGACGGCGGCGATTTTCGCTGTAGCGACGAATCAGCACCTCGTCAGAAGCCTCCAGGAACACGATGTCGCAGCTCATCTCGCGCTCTTCGAGCGCGGCGACCGCATCGAGCAACTCGTCAAACAGCCCCTGGCTACGCAAATCGCAGGTGACGGCGAGATGCCTGCCCACGCCCGTATTGATGCCGACGAGCTCGGCAAGCTGGGCGATGAGACGCGGAGGCAGGTTATCAATGCAAAAATAGCCCATGTCCTCGAACACGTGCATGGCCTGTGTGCGGCCCGATCCGGACATTCCGGTGATGATGACGATATCGGGGATGCGCTCCGAGCGCTCCGCCGCATCCATGGCATCTCCCTTTTGCATGTGCTGCCTCCCGAAAACAAGCGCGGGACCCAGCAACCCGGATCCCGCGCGGTCAATTGCCTATATTGAGTATACCGCCCCGAGCGGATACGAGGTCTGTCTTACGCCTCAAGCGCAGCCTTGAACCAACTTGTAATACTCGTGGGGTGCGTGATGGCGGTGCCGACGACAACGGCCCAGGCGCCAGCATCGATCGCGGCGCGAGCCTCCTCGGGCGTATGCACGCGACCCTCACAAATGATGGGAAGGCCGGGGAATTCCTCAGTCGCCTGACGCAGGAGCGGCAGGTCGGGGCCATCGGCCATGGTGCAGTCGATGGCGGCGACGCCGTGAGAAAGCGTGGTGGATACAAGGTCGAAGCCCATATCAACAGCACGGCGAATATCCTCGATGGTGGCACAATCCGCCATCAGGAGCACACCCTCCTCGTGCAGCGGACGGAAGGTATCCTCGACCGTCTTGCCATCGGGGCGCGGACGATCGGTGGCGTCGATCGCCACGATATCGGCACCGGCAGCAACGCAGGCGCGAGCGTGACGCAGCGTCGGCGTGATGTAAACGCCCTCGTGCCCATCCTTCCACAGGCCGATGACGGGAACCTCACAGCGACCCTTAATGGCGGCAATGTCGGCAAGGCCCTGGCAGCGAATGGCGGCAGCGCCGCCGAGCTCGCAAGCGCGAGACATTTGAGCCATGGTCTCGGGCGTACGAAGTGGCTCACCCATATACGCCTGAACGCTCACGACGAGCTTGCCCTTCAGGGATTGAATCAAAGGATCAACGGTCATGTTCGACTCAACCTTTCTCAAAATAGCCTTCTGAGACACCGCACCTTGACGTTCAAACCGTCGCTCGCGTACCGAAGTACGCTTCGCTCCTCTTTCACGTCAATCTGCGGCACCTCAGAAGGCGCACTTGGTAGTTATGTTTACTTCAACGACGCAAGAAGGTGTTCGGCGGCACCGATAAGCGGCGCGTCGCCCTCCAGAGACCCGATGAGGATCGGTGTGTCCTGAAGCGGGTCGAGCGCCTGGCTGGCATAGCCCTCGTGCACAGAGTCCTTCCACGTCTGCGAACGCCAATCGGGACCCTGGTGAATCACGCCGCCCGAAAGCACGATGACCTCGGGGTCCAAGATGTTGGCGAGCGAGCCTAAGCTGGCGCCTAGTGCAAAGCCGGCGTCATGGATGACCTCAGTCGCCTTTGCGTCGCCCGCGCGGCACAGGTCGTTTACATCGCGACCGACCGAAGGACGGCTGGGGTCGACGCGGCCAAAGCGCTCGTCGTACATACGACCAATGGAAGTGCCCGAAGCAACCGACTCCAGATGGCCAGAACGCCCGCAGGCGCAGGGAATGCCAGCGGCAGCCGAGCACTCGATGTGGCCCATATGGCCAGCAGCACCATGGAAGCCCTGCATCACGCGGCCGTTCTCGACATATGCGCCGCCGATGCCCGTACCGATGCCAAGACACAAGACGGAGAACTTGCCCTTGCCGACACCCCAGTGGGCCTCGCCCAGAGCATGAGCCTGCACGTCGCCTACAACGGCAACGGGAAGACCGAGATCCTCGCGCAGACGCGGCCCCAACTGAACGCCGGACCAGCCGGGCATGATCTCATTGGCATACGCGATGGCGCCCGTCTTGGGGTCGACGACACCGGCGGCGCCAATACCGACGCCAAGGACCTCGACATCGGGATTCGCCTCGAGAGCAGCCTTGATGGATGCCTCGATACGCTGGAAGACGGCCTCGCCGCCCTCTTGGGCCTCTGTGGGAACCTCGGCCTCAAAAACGGGATGGGGCACACTACCGTCAGCCGGGTACTCCATGATGGCAGTCGCGATCTTAGTTCCGCCGATATCGACAGAGCAGACGTACTTGTTCTCCATGTCGCTCTCCTTCGGAGATAAAAACAACTACAGGAAATGCGCCGTCAGGCTAGCCGTCACAGCGCGGGTAAAGGTTTTCCAGGTGCCCGAGATTGCCGAGAAACCGTGTGGCCATTGACCTAATAGTCATGGCCACACGGTTGAACGGCGAGGTCGGGTGCCTGGGAAAGCTTTACAGGAGGCCGTTGTCCTGGAGGACCTTCCTAATAGCCTCGACGTTCTCGCCGGTCATGGCCTTCACCGGACGCGGCATGGTCGGGCTGTCGAAGATACCCATGAGGTTCATAGCGGTCTTGAAGGCGCCGACGCCGCCGGCATAGCCCTGAACGCCCGAGGTGACATCCCAGATGTGGGAGATCTCGTTGAGGCGATCCTGCTCGGCCTTGACGGTAGCCCAGTCGCCGGCCTGAGCGGCCTTCCACTGGCGCACGTAGCCCTCGGGCTCAACGTTGGCGAGGCCCGGGACAGAGCCGTCGGCGCCACCGAGGTAGGCGCCGTCGACAACAACCTCGTGACCGGTGAGGATGCTCATCGGATGGCCGTTCTTCTCGTTCTCCTGAACGAGGTAGCGGAACGAGATGTCATCACCCGAGGAGTCCTTGACGCCGGCCAGAACGCCCTCGGCGCCGAGCTTGGCAAGGAGCTTCCAAGGAAGCTTGGTGTGAACGCACACGGGAATGTCATAGGCAAAGATGGGCAGGTCGAGCTCCTCATGCAGGATGCGGAAGTGCTCCTCGACCTCGGTCATGCCCTGCAGGGCATAGAACGGGCAGGTGGCGACGAGGGCATCAGCGCCCAGCTCCTGGGCGACCTTGCCGTGCTCGATCATGCGCTCGGTCTCGGTATCGATGATGCCGACCAGAACAGGCACACGGTGGTCGACGATACGGACGGCCTCGGCGATAATCTGGCGACGGCGCTCGTCGGTGGAGAAGACGACCTCGCCCGAGGATCCCAAGAAGAACAGGCCATCGACGCCGGCATCGATCATGCGGTTGATGCTGCGCTCAAAGGAGGCAACGTCGAGCTGGTGATCTTCGGTATCGGGAACAACGACGGGAGGGATAACGCCGGTGAATTTCTGAGTTGCCACAAGAATCTCCTTAGTTGTCTGGCGGGCGGCCCTATGCCACCCACTCTTGTTGGCAGTGTCCAGGCCGTCTAGGCCAAAGAACACGGGTAGAACGTTTGGTTAAAAAAGTCGACGACTTCGTTTTCGAACGCATTGATGCGCTCGTGAGCGTATTTTGCATAGATGATATGCCTCCGGTCACACTCAAGACCGTTGAATACGGCAAACTGATCCTTGGGATCGCTCACGGTATCCATAAGCGATGTGCCCATGAGCACCGATCCGCGCACCCGAGACGACAGCGCCTCGAGACCGCCAGGAAGCGGATTGGCAACCGCCGTGCAGGCGAGGCCCCGCTCGTCCAGAGCAGAAACCGCCAGCGCGACTCCGCCGCCAAGGCCCTCGCCCCATGCAAAGATGCGGTCGGGGTCCATGCCATCAAGATTGCACGCCACCTTCGCCAGCGCGCAGCCCCAACGGACGCGCCTGACAAAAGCAGGCGAGGTAATCTCCTGCCGCAGATCGCTGGGTCCAATCGCCTCATCGTTCAGCGCAAGCACGGCATATCCCATGGCCGCAAACCTCGTCATGTGATGCCATCCCCGCACGGGTCGGTCGATGTCGTGAAACATCAGACATAGCGGCACAAGCTCGGATGCTCGGGCGCGACCGGCAGGCTCGATCAAACGTGCGTGGACCACATCGCCACCAAGCTCAAAGGAAACCTCGGAGTAGCGGGCATACGGATTGGCGAAATCGATCGCCGTAATACTCGGCCCGCAAACCTCAAGGTCCGAAGCGGCTATCTCTAATTCGGAAACATCCGCAGAAGCATCACCGCGCCAATCCCGGAAATCAGCGAGCCTTGACGAGACCGTTCCAGGAATCCCCACAAGGTCGGAGACAATCAGCTCATTGACATTGCTCTCGCACTTAGACATGAGCCTCCCCTCCCTTGCAGAAAAACGGAATGATCAGATCGTCAAAATCCTGTATCTCTTCGTGGCCAAAGCCCTCAAAGAACTCATGACGTTTTTCACAGGTCAGGTTGTTATAGACCGCAAACTGCGTTGCCGGCGGACAGACGATATCCGCCGTGCCCGTACCAAACAGGACGGGGCACTTGACCATGGGGGCGAAGTTCTTGGAATCGAAGTACGCCAGTTTGGCATAGGCCTCGTCGATACGAGTCGAATCCTCGTCAAACCAACGCGACCAATAGCGCAGGCCCTCATAGGCGATATCGTCGGCATCCAAATCCCAGACCAGGCGGAAATCTGACAGGAAGGGATAGAGGATGGCGGCGCGATTGATAAGCTCGCTGTTAAGTGCACAGGTCGCAATGCCCAAACCGCCGCCCTGCGACGCGCCGTTCACAAACACACGGGCAAGATCGATGCCCTCAAGCTCGCGAACGATGCGGCACAGGATGCGAATATCTTGGTGCAAGCGGACATAGTAGAGGTTGGCCGGATCGCCGTCGATACCGGCGACGATATGGCCCGCGACCGTTGTGCCCTCAAATCCACCAATGTCCTCGGAGGGACCTCCTTGGCCGGGGCAGTCGAGGGCGATGAGTGCCATGCCCATGCCCGCAAACGACGCCTGCTCAAACCAGCTGCGGCTTGCACCCGGATACCCATGGAACTGAAGTACCAATGGCACGGGCTCGTCCGAGACGGGCTTAAGGTACTTGGCATGCAGGCGAGCGCCACACATGCCGGTATACCAGAGGTCGAAAAGCTGGCAGGTCACGGCATCGGAGACCGATGCCGTCTCGATCGCATAGTCAAGCCCGACGGCGTCGGCCTCGTCCATGCGATCCTTCCAAAAGAGGTCGAAATCTGATGGACGGGGCATGGCGCCTCGATATTCACCAAATTGATGTTGTAGCTCCTGAGCGCTTGGCATGGCTCGTGAACCCAACCTTTCGAAATCGCAACGGAGGTGCGCCCGGCAAGGGAACCGGGCGCACGGGAGGGAAAGCGAGGCTACTCGCCGAGCTTGGGATGCAGCAGCGACGGCGCAGCGCCGAGCAGCATCTTGGTGTAGGGGTCCTGGGGGTGCTGGAAGACCTGCTTGGCCTCGCCCTGCTCGACGATCTTGCCGCCATTCATAACGATGATGTCGTCAGAGATATAGCGGACCGTCTGGATGTCATGGCTGATGAACACCATGGCCAGGCCGAGCTCCTTCTTAAGGTCGGTCAACAGGTTCAGAATCTGCGCGCGGACCGAAACGTCCAGAGCCGAGGTGGGCTCGTCGGCGATGATGGCATCGGGGTTCAGCGACAGGGCACGGGCAATTGCGACGCGCTGGCGCTGACCGCCCGAAAGCTGGCCGGGAAGAACCTCGGCGGCGGAGCTGGGCAGACCGGTGAGCTCCAAGAGTTCCTTGACGCGCTTCTCCTGCTCGGCCTCGGTACCCAGGTTGTGGACGCGCATGGGGTCGAGCAGTTGCTCGCGAACGACCATGCGGGGGTTGAGCGCCGTGGCCGGGTTTTGGAACACGACCGAGATAACGCGACCCATGTGGCGACGGTCCTCGGCGGTACGCTTGGTAACGTCCTTGCCCTTAAAGTAGACCTTGCCGCTCGTGGGGGCCTGCAGGCCGCACATGACGTTGGCGGTGGTGGACTTACCGCAACCGGACTCGCCGACGATGCCGATCGTCTGACCGGGCATGAGCTTAATCGTTACACCCTGGACGGCGTGAACCAGGTTAGGGTGGAGAATCGAACCGGTACGGGTCCTAAAGGTGACGTGGACGTCATCAAGGAAGATGATCGGCTCGACGCCGTTGACTGCGGTCTCGCTCATCTACATCACCTCCGCGTGAGGGGTCAAACCATTTGCCTTGAGCACCTCGTCGGGGAGCTCGGAATAGAAGTGCTCGGTGCCGGGAACGCGCTTGAAGACCGGACGGGTGTCCAGGCCAATACGCGGATGGCTCGAGCGGGGCGCGAAGCGATCGCCCTTGGGGAAATCGCGCGGGCTCGGAACGGCGCCGGGCACCTGGTGCAGGCGGCCCGAACCGCTCTCGATGGACAGAACGGAACCCAGAAGACCGCGGGTGTACTCGTGAATCGGGTTGGTGAGCAGCTCCTTGGTGGGTGCCTGCTCGATAACCTGACCGGCGTACATAACCGTGATGTTATGGGCGACCTCGGCGACCAGCGCCAGGTCGTGCGAGACGAAGATCATGGCAAAGCCGAGCTTGGCCTGAAGGTCGTTGAGCAGCTTGATGACCTGCTTCTGGACGGTAACGTCCAGAGCGGTCGTGGGCTCGTCACAGATGACCAGCTTGGGGTCGCGGGTAAGGGCCATAGCGATCAGAACACGCTGACGCTGGCCACCGGAAAGCTCATGCGGGTAGCTCTCGAGCGTACGCTTGGGGTCGAGGCCCACGAGCTCCAGGAGTTCCTCGGCGCTGCGGGTGCCGCCGCGCTTGGTGAGCTGCTTCATCTGGGCAGAGATGAGCATGGAGGGGTTGAGCGAGGACAGGGCGTCCTGATAGACCATAGCGATATCGGTACCGCGCAGGCCGAACCACTCCTTCTTGCTCATCTTGAGCAGGTCACGGCCCTCCCAGAGGACCTCGCCGGAAAGGTGCTCGTCCTCATCGGTCAGGCCCATGATGGCCAGCGTGGTGATGGACTTACCGCAACCGGACTCGCCCACCAGGCCCATAGTCTGGCCAGGACGGACGTCAAAGTTGACATGGTCGACGACGTTGATATCGCCGTGGTGCTCAAACTGGATGCAGAAATCGCGGACCGAAAGGATCGGTTCGACAGACTCGTCGGGCACATGGCGATCGTCACGCTTGAGCTCGACATCGCGCAGGGCGCCAAGGCGAGCGGAGAGGGACTGGGCTTGCTCCTTATAGGCGCGAACGGGGTCGGAGACCAGCAGGTCGGCCTCGCGGCGCTTGGAGGAATCGGTCGGATCCAGGGCGGCGGAGGGAGCAGCGGCCATGGCGTCGGTAATGCCCTCGGAGAGGATGTTGAGCGCCAGGCAGGTGATCATGATGGCCAGGCCCGGGAACAGCGCCTGCCACCAACGGCCGGCAAGCACGCCGCCGCGGGCGTCGGCGAGGATGTTGCCCCAGGTAGCGGTGGGCTCCTGGATACCAGCGCCGATGAAGGTCAGCGAGGCCTCGAAGATGATGGCGTCGGCGACCAGGGTAACGGTGAAGACCATGATCGGGGCGATGCAGTTACGCAGAACATGCTTGATCAAAATCCACGGAGCCTTGGCGCCGGAAACGATGACCGCGCGGACATAGTCCTCGCCGTACTCGGACACGATGTTGGCGCGCACGATACGGGCAATCTGCGGAGTGTACATAAAGCCGATGGCGAAGATGATCGACGGCACGGAGTTGCCCAGGATGGAGACGAAGACGGCCGCGAGGGCGATGCCCGGGATGGACATGATGATGTCCAGGATACGCATGATCGTCTCGGAGACGGCCTTGCGCGAAACCGCTGCAAGGGCGCCCACGACCGAGCCGCAGACCAGAGCCATGGCAGTGGCGCCAAAGCCGATAATCAGCGAGTAACGACCACCGTAGAGCATACGCGACAGAATATCGCGACCCTTATCGTCGGTACCGAAGATAAATCCGTTGCCGGGAGCCTGGCGAGCCGTAAAGATCTCGACCGGGCTATAGGGGGCAAGAAGGGGCGCCAGAATCGCAGTCAGGGCGACCAGCACCAGCACGACGGCGGCAATCTTAGAAGACAGCGTCATCTTCTTCCAGCCACCGAGCTTGAGCCCCTTGGAGGCAGCCTTCTCGAGCTGCTCGGTTTGCTTCTCTCGAATCTTTACCATAATCTACACCGTCCTGATGCGCGGGTTGATGAGCAGGTAGAGCATGTCAACCACGATGTTGATGATGATGAAGGCAAGAGCAACGACGATAACGACGCCCTGAACCAGGTTCGCCTCGTTGCCCTGAACGCCCTGCAGAATCGCGGTGCCCATGCCGGGGAGGTTGAAGATAACCTCGATGACGACGGCGCCGCCCATGAGGTAACCGATCTTAAGACCGAGGGTGGTGACCGGGGTGATCAGCGCATTGCGAAGAACGTTGATGCCGACGACAACCTTCTCGGGAACGCCGGCGCCGCGAGCCATACGGACATAGTCCTTGTCGAGCTCCTCGACCATGGCGGTACGCACGATACGAGTCATCTGGCCCGTCAGCGGAAATGCCAAGGCGATAGCGGGCATGATCATACGTCCCAGATAGCCAACCGGATTCGTGGTGAAGTGAGGCAGAGCACCCGATGCCGGAAGCACCTTAAGGTAGGAAGAGAACAGCAGGATCAACAGAACGGCAAGCCAGAACGATGGGGTTGCCAAGCCGGCGATGGAAAAGACGCGGATCACTTGGTCCGGCCATTTGTCGCGATACAGTGCCGCGATGACGCCGAGCAAAAACGAAACGACCGCACCGATGGCAAGGCCGATGAAGGTCAGCTGCATCGTGACGGGCAGGGCCGTGGAGATGCGCTTGGCAACGGAGTTGCGAGCAGCACCATAGGTGCCCATGTCGCCATGGATCAAATCGCCCATATAGCGCACGTAGCGCACAGGCCAGGGGTCGTCCAGACCATACTTCTCATGGTACTCGGCAACCGCCTCGGGCGAGGCACCGTCACCCAACGCCGTGTAGGCGGGGTCGGTCTTGGAGAACGACATAAGGAAGAACACCAGGACGGTGACGCCCAATGCCATGATCGGCAGCGCCACAAGACGCCTTCCAATCAAACGTAGCAAGTTGTTCACGTTCTCTCCCCTTTCTTTTGTCGGTAGGACCAACTGGTATATGAGTACGGATACTCATTACAAGACCCGAGCGACATCGAGGTCGCCCGGGTCTTTGTTTCAACTATGAGGATACGGTCCCAACGACCGACATCCTGCATACAGACTCAAGCGAGTCTTACGCCTTGACGGTCGCAACGCCCCTGAAGGACATGCTCGTCGTGCCGATGCCCTTGAAGCCATCGAGGGCCTCGCCGTTGGGCGCAGTGGACGGATCGTCCCAGGAAGCGGAGACGGTCTTGACGTGGACAACGGGGTACAGAACGGCGTTGTCGGCAATGATGTCGAAGCACTCGTTCCACTTCTTCTGCTGCTCATCGCCCTCAGCGGCAAGAGCCTCGTCCATGAGACCGTGGAGCTTCTGCCACTCAGCGGACTCCTTCCACGGGCAACGGGTCTGCATCCAGACGTTGTCGCCGTACCACCAGTTGAGCAGCAGGTCGGGGTCGGCGCCGAAGCAGGAAGGATCGCCAGGGGCAAGGAGGATATCGTAGGCCTCGCCGCCGTCGATGGCAGCGTAGGTGGCCGGCGAGGTATCGGTCTGGATGGTCACATCGAAGCCGAGAGCGTCGAGGTCATTCTTGACCTGGGCGGCCATGCCCTTAATCTGCTCGTTGTCGGTGGTGCGCAGGGTGATGGCACCCGGGGTGATGCCAGACTCCTCGATGAGCTTCTTAGCCTTCTTGGCGTCGGTCTTGTACACCGTGGAAGCCTCATGATAGTTGGTGAAGCTCTTGGGCAGGTAGCAGCTGGCAGCGGTGGCAAGGCCGGCGAAGGTGTTGCTGACCATCTTCTCGGTGTCGAGCGCATACATGACAGCCTGACGGACCTTGACGTTGTTCCAAGGCTCCTTGGCGACGTTGAACATGATGAAGCGGGTGCCGAAACCCTGAACGTTATCGATCTTGCAGCCGGCGCTCTCGAGCTGGTCGACGGCGTCAGCGGTAACGAGCTCCATAACGAGCGTGGAGCCCTCCTGCTGAGCGGTAACGCGAGCGGTGGGGTCGGTCAGGATGCTGTACTGGATCTTCTTATCCTCGGCAGCATACTCACCGTTGTACTCGGGGTTGGGAACCAGGGTGATCTCGGTATCGGAGATAGAGTCGTACATCCAGGGGCCGGAGCCGATCGGCTGCTTGGCGCGATCCTCCTCGGTCTGGGTGGCCGGGGTAACGCGGACGATGGCCAGACGATCCTTGAGCAGGGAGAAGTTGGGGACCTTGGTCTTGACCGTCACGGTGCTGGCGTCCTTGGCCTCGATGGACTCGAAGGGCTGGAAGAACGGAGCATAGGTAGCGGAAGCGGCGCAAGCGGTGTAGGAGGCAACGACATCGTCAGCGGTGACCTCGGTGCCATCGGAGAACTTGGCGCCCTTGCGGATGGTGACCTCGAAAGTGGTGTCGTCCACAGACTTGGGATCGTCGGTGGCGAGCTCTTTGAAGGTGCTGTAGTCGTGGTAATCGATGCCGTAGAGGCCCTCGACGACGTGCCAGTTAGCACCCAGGCCCACAGCGGAGCCGGTGCTGGCGGGATCGAAGCTGGACGGAGCGTAAGCGGAACCAGCGGTGATCACGCCGCCGCCACGGTTGGCGGAATCGGTGGAACCGGAAGCGGAACCCTCGTCGCTAGAGCTGCCACCGCAGCCGGTGAGACCAAGCCCTGCAACAGCAGCGACGCTGCCGGTGAGGCCGAGGAACGAACGCCTGGACATACCCTTGTTGATGATGGCCATGTCTTCTCCTATCAATAGAGAATCTTACCCGGGAGCGCCTAGACGTGCCCCCGCGCAACTTGCGGACGATATATACCTTACCTACCGACGAACCCAACTGAGGTGCCGCGCTCGGCGACCGATACATACATACGCTTGAACGGTATTTGCTACCGTTCACCGAATTCATTGACAAACGATTCGCCAGACAGTATGTATCGACGAGGTGAGATATCAGTCTTCGTCAACCCGCAGGATAGCAGGGTTGTTCACCATGGCTAGTCAAACGTTTTAGCGTTAATTAAACCCGAAATCGGCTGGTAATCGCCGTGAAATACATGATTGAAAATCACGCAATCATGTATATCAGTTGTTTAGAGGCGTGTTTAGTTTTCGGATTGCTTTGCCGCCGCCTCGGCGCGCTCGGCATTCCATGCAACGAGCGCCTCGTGAACCGCTTTGGCGACATCGGCAGGAATGCCTCGAACTTCCGCGATCTCTTGCTCGCTCGCCGCGCGCAAACGCTTCATCGAGCCAAAATGGCGCATAAGGGCACGTTTTCTGGTGGGTCCCACGCCTGGAACGTCATCGAGTACCGAAACCGTCATGGCTTTATCGCGCAATTCGCGATGGAACGTGATGGCAAAACGGTGCGATTCATCGCGCACCTGTTTAATTAGATAGAGCGACGCGGACCCGGTCGGCAGCACGACGGGAGTCTCGTCCCAAGGCACGAAAACCTCCTCATCGGCCTTTGCCAAGCCACAAACTGGTATATCGAGCCCAAGAGCCTCAAGTTGCTTGATCGCAGCGGTCAATTGCGGCTTACCGCCATCGACAACAAGCAAATCGGGGCGCGAGCCAAAGCGCTCGTCGGCCATGCGCTCGGGAGCATAGCGTCGTCCCAAAACCTCGGACATCGACACGAAGTCGTTTGCCTCGTCCAATTCGGCCTGGATTTTAAAACGACGATACATGCTCTTGTCGGCGCGCCCGTTGGTAAACACCACCATCGAGGCGACCGTAAAGGTGCCATGCAGCGTCGAGATATCGAAGCACTCGATACGCAACGGCGGCGATGGCAGCGCCAACGCACTTTCGAGCTCCAGGAGCGCTTGATTGGTGCGGTCGTCAGCGTACCCCGTTCGCATCATGTAGCGCATGAGGGCATGGCGCGCATTTTTGGATGCCATATCGAGTAGACGGTGCTTTTCGCCACGCTGCGGCCTATGGAGATGGCAGGAACGCTCACGCTTGCCCGCAAGCCACTCCCCCAGCGCCTCCGCATCCTCAAGCTCGACGGAAAGGTTGACCTCAGCTGGAATATCAGCCGTCTCGTCGTAATAGCGCTTAAGAAAGCCCGACTGGAGCTCTTCCTCGTCAACATCAAGACCCTTGTCGAGAATGAACTCGCAGGTGCGAACTGTTCGGCCCTCGCGAACGACGAAGACGCAAGCGGCGGAGATGGTCTCCTCGCGATAGAAACCGATGACATCGATATCGACACTGGAGGGAAAAACGACTTGCTGACGGTCGTCCAGACCCCTGATGACCTCCAAACGACGTTTGACGCGGGCGGCGCGCTCAAAATCGAGCGCCTCGGCGGCCTCCGTCATCTCGGATGTCAGCTCGTCGACGACGTCCTTGCGGTGGCCCGACAAAAAACGTTCGACACGTTTGACGTTCTTGGCATAGTCTGCCGGGGAAATCGCGCCGACACACGCACCCGGGCCGCGCCCGACATGATAGTCGAAGCAGGGGCGCCCGTTTTGCGCACAAATCATATTGACGATGTCTTCCTCGCCCTTGTGGGACTCGACGATACGGCGACAACGACGCCACTCCGCACAGGATGCGGAACAAATGGGGATAACCTTGCGAAGCGTATCTATCGTCTCTCGTGCCGCACGGCTATCGGTATAGGGTCCAAAATAGCGCGTTCCCGGCTTATGACGCTCACGCGTGTATTTGATAGCGGGATACAGGTCACCCTTTGTAATGGCGATAAAGGGGTAGCTCTTGTCATCCTTGAGGTCGACGTTAAAGTACGGATGGTACTGACCAATCAAATTGCGCTCGAGCACCAACGCCTCGTGCTCGGTCTCCACCACGATATAGTCAAAGCTCGCCACCAGCTGCATCATCAGCGGGATCTTCTGGCGCTCGTCCTGCAGCGTCACGTACTGACGCATACGGGCGCGCAGGTTTTTCGCCTTGCCCACGTAGATGACATCGCCCTTGGCGTCTTTCCAAAGGTAGCAACCGGGCTGCGTGGGAACGCGCGAAACCTGCTCGGCAAGCGTTGGAATGTTGTCGTGACCGGCCACGCGCACCTACTTGCGACGAATCAGCGCCGAGACCTCGGGCATCTTAAGGACGACGGCAAGGCCAAAGGTAACAGCAAGCGAGACGACACCCGCAACGCAAACGTAGCCTAGAGTAATCAGAATCGAGCCGCCAAGTGCCCCGACAAAGTGCTCAAGCGCCCGCATGACGCCGGCGCCTGCGGCAGCACCCAGGCCACCGAGCAAAAGGCCGAAGAAACCGCCATGCAGGATAGATTTAACCTGAAGACCACGCAGGCGACGACGCAGCCACCACAGCGAGCAACCGACCAAGATCACGTAGTCGACGACATACGAAAGCGCGATTGCCGGCATACCGAAGCCCAGCACAACGCCAAACAGCAGAACCGAGCCGGCCTGGCCGATGGCGGAATACAGACAATAGCGGCTATAGGGCTTCATGTCGAGCAAGGCAGAGAAGCTCTTCTGCATCAGCACGACCACGCCGTAGAGCGGCAGGGAAAGTGCCAGGTAGATAAGGAACTCCGACACCAGCGCCACACCGGACTCATCGAACTTGCCAGCGCAGTAGATCATGTTGAGCGGACGCGCGAAGACAATCAGGTACAGCGCGAATGGAATCAGGAAGAACAGCATCTGGGCGACGCCACGCGAAATGCCCCTGCGGACGCTGTCGTAATCCTTCTCCTGTGCGTCGTGAGAGAGCTCGGTATAGAGCGCCGTCGAAAGCGAGGCGGCAATCAGCGCGTAGGGCAGCGTGTACCACAGGCGCGCATAGGCGATGACGGAAGGACCAGTCTCGGGCTGGACCACCAGCGCAGCAGCGTTGGTGATAGAAGTCGAGACAAACATGCACACCGTGGCGAGCAGCGTCGGGATACCGAGCGCAATCGTCTGGCGCAGTGCGGGGTCCTTAAAGTCGATATGGATATGGGGATGCACGCCGTGCTTGCCAAGCGCGGGGATCTGACATGCCATCTGAACAAAGACACCGAGGGTCGTACCGGCCGCAATCAAGATGATGCCGGCACGTTCGCCAAACTGTGCGGACACGGGCGCAAAGCCCATAAAGCTCGCAATGACGATCACATTGTTGAGGACCGGGGCAAACGTCGACCAGAAGTAGTCGCGGTGTGCGTTGAGGACGCCCGAAAACACCGAGCCCAAACCATAAAACAGAATCTGGATGGCAAAGAAACGGAACATGAACGCAGCGGTATCCATGCTGCCGCCGTCACCCGAAAGGAACGATTGCGTCCAGATAAAGCCCGGGGCGAACACGGTCCCCAGCAACGAAATGCCACCCAGCACCAAAAGCAGAATGCCAAGCAGGTTGCCCACGTACTCGTTCGAGGCCTCGCGACCCTGCTCACGCCTCACGCCCATGTACACGGGCAAAAACGCCGTCACGAGCATGCCGCCCATCACGAGTTCGTAGAGCATATTGGGCAGGTTGTTGGCGACCTGATAGGAAGACGAGAGCAGCGACATGCCGATAGCGGCCGCCATTGCCCACGTGCGGATGAAACCGGTGACGCGAGACACGATGGTCAGGATGGTCATAAGCCCGGCGGAACGACCAACCGTGGAGTAGTCCGACGAGCCCATGTCGTCAGTGTCATCTCGCGACGAAGAAGCTTCGGATGAGGGTGTCTGAGGCGCAGATTCTTCTGCAAAATGAGCTCCGCGCTTCAATTCTTCCTGCGACATCGCTCAGTCCTCTCTCGTAATCGCGGCAACCGTCGCCCCGCAAAATGCAATTAAATCATCGGGTGCAAGCTCGAGCTGATAACCACGCTTGCCTCCCGAAATAAAAATGGTATCCCAAAGGACACATGTCTCATCAATGAGCGTCCGATAGCGCTTTTTCATACCGACCGGACTGCAGCCGCCGCGAACGTAGCCAGTCGCCGCAAGCAAATCCTTCACATGCATCATGGCCAAGGACTTCTCCCCCGCGGCACGCGCGGCGGACTTTAGATCGAGCTCGTCGGCAACAGGGATGCAGCACACGACGTGGTCGTTGGACGGCGTCACGCAGACCAAGGTCTTAAATCCTTGACCGGGCTCCTCGCCAAGCTGCTCCGAAATCGCGACCCCCAGGCCCGCCGACTCATCACCATCGTCTTCGTACGTATGTAGAACATAGGAAATGCCGGCGCTTTCCAGCTCGCGCATCGCATTGGTTTTTGGCGTCTTTACAGCCTTTGCCATGGCATATCCTTTCCCTCGCATTCGGACGCAAGGATTAAGTATATGTCCAATTCGGCTGCATACGTCACTTCGACACAGCAAGCGCCATCGAATCACAAGGAGTCGATGGCGCCCATAAACTGAATCGCCTATTTATTGAGCATCAAGTTGAGCCTGACGCTCCCGGTCACGCCTGAGCAACGGCGCCAAAAACTTGCCCGTATAACTCTGCGGACAGTCCGCAACCTGCTCCGGTGTGCCCGAAACCACGACGGTTCCGCCGCCGTTACCGCCCTCGGGGCCCATATCGATCAGGCGGTCGGCAACCTTGATGACATCAAGGTTGTGTTCAATCACCAGCACCGTGTTGCCCGCATCGACCAAGCGTTGCAGCACATCGAGCAGCTGGCGGACGTCCTCAAAATGAAGGCCGGTCGTCGGCTCATCCAAAATATAGAACGTCTTGCCCGTCTGGCGTCGATGAAGCTCCTTGGCGAGCTTCACGCGCTGCGCCTCGCCGCCCGAGAGCGTCGTGGCAGGCTGGCCCAGGCTCACGTAGCCCAAGCCTACATCGTACAGCGTCTGGAGCTTGCGCTTAATCTGCGGGATATTCCCAAAGAAGGCCAGCGCCTCGGTGACGCTCATGTCGAGCACGTCAGAGATGGTCTTACCACGGTAGGTGACCTCAAGCGTCTCGCGGTTATAGCGTTTGCCGCCGCAGACCTCACAGGGGACATAGATATCGGGAAGGAAGTGCATCTCGATCTTAATTTGTCCGTCGCCCTTGCATGCTTCGCAGCGACCGCCGCTCACGTTAAAGGAGAAACGTCCCGGCGAGTAGCCGCGCGCCTTCGACTCCGGCGTACTCGCAAACAGCGCGCGAAGATCATCCCACAGGCCAATGTACGTAGCAGGGTTGGAACGCGGCGTGCGGCCAATCGGCGACTGGTCGATGTCGATCACCTTATCGATGCACTCGATACCCTCGAGCTTTTTGTACGGGCCCACAGGACGCGTCGAACGGTGAATGGCATTCGTAAGCGCAGGCGCAATGGTGTCGGTAACCAGGGAGCTCTTGCCCGATCCCGACACGCCGGTAATAACCGTAAGCGTACCAAACTCGATCTTGGCGGTAACGTTTTTGAGGTTGTTGGCGCGGGCGCCCGTGATCTTAAGGCAGCCGCGACCGGGCTTGCGGCGTTCATCGGGAACCCGAATCATTCGCTTGCCGGTCAGGTAGGCACCCGTCATCGAATCGGGGCACGCCATGATATCGGCAGGCGTTCCCGCGGCGACCACGTGTCCGCCGTTCACGCCCGCACCGGGGCCCATGTCGATCACATAGTCGGCAGCACGAATCGTATCCTCATCATGCTCGACGACGATGACGGTATTGCCGATATCGCGTAGGCGCTCAAGCGTCTTGATCAGGCGCTCGTTATCGCGCTGATGGAGGCCGATCGACGGCTCGTCCAAAATGTACAGCACACCCATGAGGCCGGCGCCGATCTGCGTTGCCAGGCGAATGCGCTGGGCCTCGCCTCCGGAAAGCGTCGCCGAGGCACGGTCGAGGGTCAGATAGTCGAGTCCGACATCGACCAGAAA
>CATYZK010000021.1 GCA_958415665.1 uncultured Collinsella sp.
CCCCCGTCGTGGGGCGCTTTGCCCCGTCGCCCTCGGGCCGCATGCACCTGGGCAACGTGTTCAGCTGCCTGTGCGCATGGCTTTCGGCCCGCAGCCAGGGCGGCAGTATCGTGTTACGCATTGAGGACCTGGACGATCGCTGCAAGCGCCCCGAACTTGCCACTCAATTGATTGACGACCTGGCCTGGCTGGGGCTGGAGTGGGACGAAGGCCCCTACTACCAGCACGACCGCCTGGACTTGTACGAGGACGCCCTGCGCCAGTTGCAATACGCCGGCCTCACCTATCCCTGCTTTTGTACGCGCGCCGAGCTCCACGCCGCGAGCGCACCGCACGCGAGCGACGGCACGCCCATCTACCGTGGCGCCTGCCGAAGTCTTTCGGCCGAGGAGGTGGCCCGCCGCAGCGCCCTGCGCGCCCCGGCCACACGTCTGTGCGTGCCCACCGTCGACGACCTCGCAGACGACGTGATCGAATTTGTGGACCGCACGTACGGGGCCCAATGCGAGGCGCTCGCCACCGAGTGCGGCGACTTTTTGGTCCGCCGCAGCGACGGCGTGTTTGCCTATCAGCTAGCCGTGGTGGTCGACGACGCCGCCATGGGCGTCACCGAGGTCGTGCGCGGATGCGACCTGCTGGGGTCCACGCCGCGCCAGATCTATCTGCAGCACCTGTTGGGACTGCCCACGCCGCACTACGCACATATTCCGCTGCTCATGGCGCCGGACGGCCGCCGCCTTTCCAAACGAGACCGCGATCTGGACCTGGGCGAACTCCGCGCCCGCTTTGGCACGCCCGAAGCGCTGCTGGGCTGGCTCGCCGGGCAAACGGGCATCGCGCCGGACACCACGCCGCGCTCTGCCGAGCGGCTGGTCGAGCACTTTAGCTGGGATGTTATCCGCAAGCACAGGGAGAACATCACCGTAACGGCTGAGTAATCAGCCACCCCACCCCTGCGCAACATCCCAGGGCTGGAGTTCGTCGCCCAAGCGAACGATGCAGTCGTAGAGCACGGTATGACGCTCGGCCGGGTTGGCATCTCGATGAAAATGCCCGTAGTACCAGCGCCTGTAGTCCAAGCGGTCTTCCAGCTCATCGAAAAATGCCGTAAGCCGATCAACGGCAGGGCAATTCCAGCCGGGCCCCGGATAGAGCGTGGGCGAAAGCATGCGCGTGGAGCAGGTGTGGGTGATCACGTAGTCGACCTTCCAGCCCACGCCGTCGAGCTTTGTCCGCGCCTCCTCAAAGTTGCGCTCGTCCGGCAGTTCCTGCGGCCACCAGCTGGAATACGGAATGCGGTATTCCTTGTCCACGCTCGTGGCACCGCCCATGGTAAAGACCGTTGAGCCGTCGAGCTCAAAAACCTCGCCGCGCGTCAGGCGCCGTATGGGCGAGGTGTCCGACAGGCGCTGTGTCAGTCCGCCGTGCCACAACTCCATGGGTCGCTCCGCCCAGTGGTCGAAACGTTCGTGGTTGCCGTCGACGAACAGCACGGTATAGGGGCGCGACTCCAGCCAAGCGATGTCGTCACATTCCTCGGCGGAGAAATCCCACGGAAAGCCAAGGTCGCCGGCGACGATGAGATAGTCGTCGCTCGTCAGGCTATCTCCAAGGTCCCAATCGCGCAGCTTTTGCATGTCGAGGCCGCCATGAATATCGCCCGTCACATAGACCGTCATCGGATTACCACTTCCCTGTAAGTCGCTAGCCCACATTCTGCACGATCACTAAGCCAGCCGTTCCAGCCCTTCCATCCCTTAGGGCTTACCCTTCGTTCTTCCATCCAAACGGATCAAGCACCCAAAAAATCAGATCGAGCACGCCGCCGGTCATCATGGCGCCGGCAAAGGCCATGCAAACGTGCAGAGAGCTGGTACTTCGGAGCACGTCGAACGGCCCCAGAACAGCCAGCAGCGCGACCGCTGCGCCGGCAAGGCACAACGCGAGGCACGGCCCCGCGTCCTTGACGCACTTCTTTGCAAGATGTTTGGTGTTGTCACTCATTGGTATCGAGCTCCTTAGAGGGTCGTTGTTCAAATTCATACCGCCGCGGCAGAATAGGACGGCAGGTTAAGTGTCACACGTCGCGCGGACACAAAATACCGATCACCACCGCTTACCTACCGTTCACGTAGAAGGGACCCGATTTATATGCCCACAGATCTTGATCTCTTCCTCGGTCAGTGAGATCCTTCGATCAAGCTTCCTGGATAGGGGCTGGAAGATGAGACGGATGTCTCTAGGCACAACACCATAACGCCCGATCACCGTTATGGCTTTCGTCTAGAGCTGGGAGACCAGCTTTTTTGTTAGCGATGCTCCCTTTCAATCTCCGGCACTCCAAGAGCGCAGGCCTGTTGTTTTGACTACTTTAGACGAAAGGGTTTCGCTATGAGCACCGACATTATTGTTCGCTTTACCGACAGCTACGAGCAAAAAGTTGGAGACATTAAAAAGATCGTCGGGCTGATGTCCCCCAAATCCATTATCAAAATTATCGACACTCTCGATCTCGATGCCAACCCCCGCAATTCCCGTTTGGGCTCAGTGACCGATGCTATTCAGGCATCCATTCGCGCTGATGAGCTTTCTCCCACGCAAAAGCTCTTCCCTTTTAAATCAAAGGGAATTCTGCTCGCGTCCTCGAGCTACGAGTCCCTTGATCGCGGGCGTTATCGTCTAAGCTTTGCTTCTCACGACGAAGTTGAGGGAATTCTTGACGGCGGCCACAACACACTCGCAATCGGCAGCTACATTCTCAGCGAAGCCGAACATGCGCTTGGCAATCGACCTCCCAAAAAGAACGAAGTCACAATCTGGGATTCATTCAAGCAAACATGGATGAACCGTCGAACCGATATTGAAGAGTACCTGTCACTTCTCCGTGAAGAAAAAGCAGCCCTCAAAGAGAAAGGCATAAGCACTCTAGACTTCTCGATTCCTGTCGAATTGCTCGTTCCAACCGACCCAAACGATGCGCTCTGCGTTGAGAACTTCCGCACCTCACTTTTGGAAATCTGCGACGCTCGCAACAATAACGCTCAACTCACACAAGGCACCAAGGGCAATCAGGAAGGTCTTTTCGATTCCTTTAAGGCTCTTTATGCCGAAAAATATCCTGAATTTGCAGCCAAAATCAGCTGGAAAACCAACGACGGCAACCCCATTGAATCCAGAAAGCTTGTCGCACTCTCTTGGATCCCGTTATCGCTCATCTCGAGTAACGTCACCTCTGGCGACATCGAAGCGCCACAACTTCCCCTAGTCTATAGCGGCAAGGAGAAGTGCCAGGAAAAGTTCTTGCAGCTTATGAGGGATGACCGAGTAAGCAAAGCTGCTGGTTCAGCGCGCCGCGAACTCAAGAATCCGCAAGTTCTCAGCGCAC
This sequence comes from uncultured Collinsella sp., assembly GCA_958415665.1. Classification (GTDB taxonomy): domain Bacteria; phylum Actinomycetota; class Coriobacteriia; order Coriobacteriales; family Coriobacteriaceae; genus Collinsella. Next base: position 3,386 of record CATYZK010000021.1, read on the forward strand.
TCAAAGTGGCTACGGACCTTCCCGGTCTATACGATGAAATCTATTCGCGTTTCCCCAAGCACTACAACAAAACAGGAAGCTACGGAAAAATCGGCGCCGTTAAGAGCCTTAAGAATAGTCGCAATGAATACAAAACTCCCTTCTTTGAAAAGGCAACGGACAATCCTGTTCCTGATGGCTTTATCTACCCCCTAGTCTGTGGCCTCCGCGCATTGATGGAAGCAGATGATCAGGGGAAGGTGTATTGGAAAACTGATCCTCACAAGTTCCTCGATAGCCCGGCATTTGAAAATGTCGTCGCTCAATACAGCGGTGTCATTCAGCAATCTGACTACGATCCGCAAAAGGTCGGCAAGGGCGCTATGAGCTACACCGCCGTTGAAAACTCGATGAAGCTCGCAGTTCTTATGGGCTAGCGGATACTTAGGCAAAGCATCGGCGCGCAAGGACGTCATTTATGCCCGACGCACTTGCGCGCTTATTATTAAGCTGGCTATGTAAAACTCCGGTATAGAAATGAACTATTGTCGTTCTTTATCGACCAGTAGTTGGCAAAACTCCCCTACGTCCATCAGCCAGCTTTGCTGTTCAGCCGTATATGAACCAAATACAGGACGAGGCACAACCAGTTGGAGACTATGCCTGCGCATCGAGTCCGTGTACTCAGTGCTCACCGCCACATCAAGTGTAATCAAATGCTTATTTTCAATTCTATCCGCTTCTTCCAACACTTGGCGCCAGCGCTCTTTAACGGTCGTTTTTGCGCCAAGCATGGTCAGCTTCTCGGCAGGATACAAAGGATTTCTATAAGCCTCAATCGACGGCATAATGAAATCTGGCTTTGATTTGCCCTCAGTATACGGCTGAGCGGAATAACTTATGCCCCATCCCTTAAACAGGTACTCAAGTTGATGCTCGAAAGCAGTTCCCGCGCGCGATTTCCTCCGCTGGAAAGCTGACATCGTGGTCCGTAACACTCCATCAACATCGAGATCGCCTCTTAGATAGGGAGCCAAATCGCGCTCAAGCAAATGCCTCTCGAATACCTTAAAGAGAATCTCTTCTCGCTCATAGCAGTCAAGAAGGCACTTGTCGGGGTTGCTCCTCCAATCAAGCACACCCAAAGTCGAGATGGAATACCTCGTGAATTCAATCCCTTTGGGAAAAGAATCACCGAACTTTTCGACCATTTCATCCAAATACGTAACAGCCGACGTGGGAAGCGAAACTTCGATGCCAATCGCTTCAAGAATGGATGCGGCGATTGAGTCTATTCGCCTGTCATCTGCGGTTGACCGCGAAAAACCACTGTCGTCAACTTCGTTCAAACCGAAAAGCCATCTTAATTGGCACTCGGCATTTGATCCTTGTCTAGCAAATACAATCAGAAGACCATGCTCGTCTGAAGGTGCAATGACCATCAGGTCACCGATTCTCGAGGCTCGTATCGCTTCGCTATCGTTGTAATAGAGCCTGTATTCTGTCCTAGTCGGATGCTTCCTGCGCGCGTCGTACCAAGTCGTAAACCCGTGATCAAACAAAGGGTCTGCATCGTCGCAAAGAAATACGAAGGTCGTCGGTATATTTCTTATATCATCGTCGCCAAACAGGGAACGGAGCTCCGCAGTTCCGTTGAATTCATGCTGGTTGCTGCGTTTTCTATCAATATCAACAGCAACGAGTTTCTTCGCAACCGCGCCGTCAAAATAGCTACTCAGAACTCCGTAGTCCATCGAAATACGCTCCCATCATCAGCTTGGCCACTGCTCGCACAGCCGGTACGGTGACAGAATTACCAAATTGATGATATGCCTGCGTATCCGAAACCGGAATAATGAATTGATCGGGGAACCCTTGAAGTCGGGCACATTCACGCGGAGTCAGCTTGCGAGGGTTCTTCCCCTCGCCACGTGAAACAAGAATCTCACTTCCGTCCTTGTGATAGCGTGCTGAAAGCGTCCTTGTCGTGTCGTTGGGGCCAACCGTGCTATAGCCAAAGCCATTGCCTGCCGCCTGATGCTTTTCCTTATATGCACGCAAATAAGCCCACAGTTTGTCGGAAAGAACGTATCGATCATCAGGAGCATCTTCAAGAATCTCCCCGACGGTGTGCCCACCGCCCCCAAGCTCTAGTTGGTCCCAATCAAAATTAGTTATTTTCTTAAAGCCAACAATGTAAATGCGCTCACGATGCTGGCAAGTCCAATTCTTGCTATCAAGAACCTTGTAGTGCACATCGTAACCAAGCTCGTCCTTAAGGGTCTGCATAATAATCCTGAAGGTCTTGCCGCGATCGTGACTCGTTAGGTTTTTAACGTTTTCCAGCAGGAAAGCATCAGGTTTTTTGTCGCGAATAATACGAGCTACTTCGAAAAATAATGTCCCCTGCGTCTTGTCTTCAAAGCCAGTAGCACGTCCCATCGATTTTTTCTTTGAAACGCCCGCGAGCGAGAATGGCTGGCACGGAAATCCCGCCAATAAAACGTTAAATTTTGGAATGTCGTCCGAACGAACGTCATGAATGTCCCCAGCTGGCTGATCACCGTAATTCATGCGGTACGTCTTCTGTGCATATTTATCCCACTCGCAAGAAAAAACGCACTTGCCACCAAGTTCTTGGAACGGCAAGCGAATGCCACCGATACCAGCAAATAGGTCAATGTAAGTGAAAGGAGCGTCCTCCCGATCACCCTGCGCAAAGGGCGCCTGATAACCTAGGGAGCGTATAAACGTGAGCTCCGTAGCAGATGGACCGGTCTCGCCAGTCTCCCAACGCCGGACGGTTCTATCACCATTAGGTCCCATGCCAAGAGCGGCGGCGAACTCCTTCTGAGTCAGCGCGAGCTCCTTGCGTTTGGCAGTTATCTCTTCCCTAACGTCTTTCATGCTATCCAATCGGAACAAACTACGGACGAACTGTCCGCTAATTGACACAGCGTTATCAAGATTAAACGCGATGCATGGCAGTTGCAACACTTTGTTGCAACGCCTTTCAACGGTAACTTAGATTAACGTGTCGCACGGACAAACAATTGCCCCAACTTGAAACTAGCCAACATCAGGCCTGCGTATTCAGTCACAACCTAGAGCTATCAGCAAAGGCGCCATTAACTCGCGTCGTTTGGCGGTTTTAGAGTTCTCTTCTACAAGATCCTTCAGCCGCTGTGTATCGAGCCCACGCCCAAGCGCGTCGTGATAGGCATCGATGATTAATGAAGGATCCTCGCAATCGAGGCAAAGATCGACAAGCGTGTGCTCGGGTTTGGTTACCGGCAGGCCGTCGAGCCAAACGATATCCTGCTCAGCAATCTCGCGCTTTGCAAAAGAAAGGGATTCGTTTCTTGTATTGATGCGCATGGGTGCGGTCATTCTGTAGGGGGACAGATAGAAATCGCCCATTTGCTGTAGGTTCGCCGCAGTCGTACCGCTCACGGCAATGCCATCCCACTGGCGCTTTCTCTCCCACGCGCAAAGGGAAGGATTGGTGAGCTTCCAAATAGCGTTGAGCTCGTCGGTGTCTCGGCGCTGTGTTCCAGCCATCCGGTAGGCGCCGTGGCATATCCGCTCAAGACGACCCGCACGGCATGAGTGTGCCAGCGCATCTCGAGAGATGTCCATGCGAGCTGCCTGGGCTGTGGTGAACACGCCCTCGCTCTCGGAAAGCTCGCTTATCGCCGTTATGTTGCTAAAGTACTTCATGTTGCAATTGTAGGATATTTTCATACTTTTGCAACGCGATTTTGATCCATATGATCCGTTCGCCTTGCTTATCCCATTTCTGCCGCCGGCTTGTCATCGGCACCCCATCTCTCGCTATCGAGGTCTAATACTTTTCCCACTGCCACCCAAAAACTCATCCAACATTAATCTTGGCTCAAGAATCGCTTAATCTATAACCTGCACTATAGAGTTCGACCAAGGGCGGGGTGGCACCGCGCAACGCAGGCCGCCGAACGCAACGCTCGCGCCAGGGCAGATCGCCCGGCGTCGCGCCCATCGAACGAAAGGACAGGCCATGGACGACCTCGAAAAAGTTGAAACCATCCGCACCAAGTGCAACGTGAGCTACACCGATGCCAAGGCCGCGCTCGACGCTGCCGACGGCAACGTCTTGGACGCCATCATTTGGCTCGAGTCGCAGGGCAAAACGCAGGCCACATCGGCGCACGCCGCCACCGAGTCCGAGCCGGTCGACGAGCCCTCGGCCGAGATGGTCGCCGCGCAGGCCGCCTACGAGAAGTCGAGCGAGAAGACCGACTTCTCCAAGAAGATGGACACGGTGTGGGAGTACCTCAAAAAGCTCTTCCGCCTGAGCCTGGACACCAAATTTATCGCCACGCGCCGCGATGCCATCATCCTCAACATCCCCATCCTGATTCCCATCGTCGCGCTGTTTGCCTGGGGCGCTACGATTTGGCTGATGCTGCTTGGCCTGTTCTTTGGCATGCGCTACCGCATCGACAGCGACGGCGACGTGCCCGGCAGCATCAACAACCTGATGGATCACGCCGCCGACGCCGCGGACGGCATTAAGCAGAATCTGAACGACGACAACGGCGACAAGTAATCGCAGACGGGGGCACGCATGGCACGGATCTTGATCGTAGAGGACGAGGAGAAAATCGCCCGCTTTGTGACGCTCGAGCTGGAGCACGAGGGTTACCAGGTGGAGCACGCCGCCGACGGCCGTACCGCCGTGGACCTGGCGTTGGAGCGCGACTACGATCTGATTCTGCTCGACGTGCTGTTGCCGCAGCTCAACGGCATGGAAGTGCTGCGGCGCATCCGTAAGCACAAGGATGTGCCGGTGATCATGGTCACCGCGCGCGATGCCGTGATGGACAAGGTGGCCGGGCTCGACGCCGGCGCCGACGATTACCTGACCAAGCCGTTTGCCATTGAGGAGCTGTTCGCACGGATTCGCGTGGCGCTGAAGCGCGCGGAGGCCGTGCGGGTGGCTTCGGGCGTGGGAGGTGTTGTTGCTGGAGCGGGTGCTGCGGGCGGCGCGGGCGCCGGTACAGCGGCGATGTCCCCGGCTGGCGACTCGGCCCAGACCGCTGCCGCGCCCTCCCCCGCCGCGCTCACCGTGGGCTCGGTCGCACTCGATCCCGACCGCCGCGAGGTCACGGTCGGCGGCTCGCCCATCGCGCTGACCGCCCGCGAGTTCGACGTCCTCGCCCTGCTTATGGCGCACACCGGCACCGTGCTCACGCGCGAGCGTATCGCGCACGAGGCGCTCGGCTACGAGTACGTGGGCGACACCAACAACGTCGATGTGCACATCGCGCACCTGCGCGCCAAGATCGAGGACGCCGGCAGCGCCCGCATCATCCAAACTGTGCGCGGGGTGGGCTATGTCTGCCGCGCGTAACGCCGAGACCAAGCGCGTCACCTCCATCGCCCGCGCCATCAACTGGAGCTACATGTGGCGACGCCTGATGAGCTACGTTTGGCTGGACCTCCTGCTGCTGCTTTTTGCGGCGGCGATCCTCATCTTTGGTTACAACCAAACGTTGGCCGACGGCACGTTTACCGCGGGCTGGATCCCTAGCGAGTCCGTTCGCAGCATGTCGCTGACGCCCGCGCGCGGCGGGGACCCGGCCACGCTTACCTATACCGTTGAGCTCGCACGTGCCACCAAGACCTTCCCCCTCGCGCAGGATCTCACCGCGCTGTGGCCCCTCTATATCGTTGTTGTTGGCTGGCAGATTGTCAGCGTGCTCAACATGCTCGGCGGCGCTCGACGCGTGCGCCGCACCATGGCACCGCTCAATGACTTGGCACTGCGTGTGGACGAGCTCGGCCGCATGCAGCTCGCCGGCGGCAAGATGGAAACGCTGGAGCAGGCCATCGAGCGTGCAAGCGTCGACTCACCGAGCGTCACCACCGGCGACGCCGACCTGGCGAGTATCGAGGTCGCACTCAACCGCCTGCTGCGTCAGATGCAAGAGGCCAAGCTGCAGCAGATGCGCTTTGTCAACGACGCAAGCCACGAGCTGCGCACGCCCATCGCGGTGATCCAGGGCTACGTGAACATGCTCGACCGCTGGGGCAAAGACGACCCGGACGTGTTGGCGGAATCCATCGCCTCGCTCAAGGCCGAAAGCGAACACATGCAGGAGCTCGTGGAGCAGCTGCTGTTCTTGGCGCGCGGCGATGCCGGTCGCACCGTGCTGCGGCGCGTGGATACCAATCTGGCCGCGTTGCTCGGTGAGGTGTGCGAGGAATCGCAGATGATCGATACTGGGCACACGTATCGGCTGGCGTACGACGCCGCGCTTGTCGGTGACCCGCGCTGCAACGCGCCGGTCGACGTGGCGCTCGTGAAGCAGGCGCTGCGCGTAATCGTGCAAAACGCCGCCAAGTATTCGGATGCGGGTACGGCTATCACGTTTGGCGTAACGCCGGATGCGGGCACGGGCACGATCGACATAAGTGTTGAGGACGAGGGCATCGGCATGAACCAGGAATCCGCAGCTCACGCGTTTGAGCGGTTCTATCGCGCCGACAACGCGCGCGATGCCGGCGCACAGGGCTCGGGCCTGGGGCTCGCCATTGCCAAGTGGATCGTCGATAGCCATGGCGGTGTCATTGGCGTGACTTCAGTCGAAGGCGTCGGCAGCCGCTTTACGATTCGCCTGCCACGATAGAAAGCCCCTCGGCATAAATAAAGGGATAAGGCCATGCGGCCCTATCCCTTTTTGCTAGCTATAGCAGCCTGTGTGCTACTCGCGGCACAGGTGCACGGCAAAGCCGGCGAACTCGCGCTTGAAGTACACGAGCTTGGTGCCGCCGTCGGGCAGCAGTGCGCGCGACTCCTCATTGACCTCGAGACCGCGCTCGGCGAACCACTTCTCGGCCGCGTCGATATCGTTGACGGCAAAGCCGATGTGGCCCTTGGTGCCACGACCGTTCTGCTTCATGATCTCGACCAGCGAATCGTTGAAGTACGAAACCGGGGTCTCGATAACGGGCATGCCCATCATCGTCGAGAACAGCTCCGCGATCTCCAGGGCGTCGGCCGGGTCGGTGGCGTTGATGCCCACGTGGGCGACGCGCATGCCAAAGAGCTCGACCGGGTTGGCGTTCTGCTCACTCATACAGGCAGCGCCTACTGAGCCATGACGTCGAGGACGGCCTTCTCGGCGGCGACGCGGTTCATGCCGGTCATGAAGGGCACGCCGCTCACGTACGGGCAGGTGAGGCCCTCGGGGGCAACGGTGGTGGCGATCAGCAGGTCGGCGCCCTCGTCGCAAGCGTCCTTGGCCTCGGAGATGGCGCACTGCACGATCTCGTACTTGTCGGCGTAACCGTTGGCGTCGAGCAGGGTGGCGACCTTCTGGGCAACGAGCGTGGAAGTAGCAGCGCCAGCACCGCAGGCCAAAACGATCTTCTTCATAGGTAATGTCTCCCTTCGAGGTTTACTTTAGTTAAGTGTACCGCAGCGAGCGATGGCGCTCGGCCTCGATGCACTTTTATGCCAGTTTGCTTGCGCGCTGCGTATAATACATCTAGTACATGTTGTCATACCGCTCGCCTTACGAGCGACTAAGGACTCTGAAATGCCCGATTCCCGCACCCTCTGGACCGCCGTCGTTATCATCTGCATCGCCGTGTCGGTGTTCTTTAGCGTCAAAAAACGCACCACGTTCAAGCGCCTGCAGCAACTTATGGCCGCCAAGCAGTGGGATGAGTTCGACCGCTTGCTCGACGCCAAACTCACCAGCATGCTGTACCCGCGCTACAACCGCGATTACCTGCGCCTGAACTCCTATCTGCTGCGCGAGGACCACGAGCGCGCTGACGAGATGTTCGACCTGCTGCTGGGCCTCAACCTGCCCAAGATGCAGCGCGTCGACCTGGTGATCAAGGCCTTCAACTATTACGTTGGCCAGGAGGACCGTAAAAAGTCCAAGGAGCTACTGCACGAGATCAAGGGCTTTGAGGGCGGCCAGGCCGAGGCAGTCGCGCACGAGTGCCAGCTGATGTACGACACGATGATCCTCAAGCGCCACAACGACATCACCGAGCTGGAGCGCATGCTCGAGGAGGCCGGCGACGACAAGGTCAAGGCTTGCCGACTGGAATACCTGCTGGCCCTGCAGTACAAGAACAAGGGCGACGAGGCCAAGTTCCAGGAGTTCCTGGAAAAGTCGGGCCAGCACTCGATGGCCGTCAACGCGTAACGGACGGCTTGTGCTAGACTTCTAGTCTTACGGGGGCGTGGCGGAATTGGCATACGCAGGGGACTTAAAATCCCTCGCCGCAAGGATTGTGGGTTCGAGTCCCACCGCCCCTACCATATAGCGCCTACGAGCCCGTATCCCCCAGGGATGCGGGCTCGTTTCTTTTAGATGCCGGTGGGACTCGAACCCGCGAGGGGGGGAGCGTTAAGCGGACGCGCAGCGTCCGTAGCGAGCCGGCGAGGGCGCCGGCAGGCGACCGAAGCCGGTGCGTATTTGCGCAGCAAATACGCAGACGTCCCACCGCCCCGCACCACTACGAAGCAGCTAATTTGGGACGGGGTTAAAGACCACCTCGATCCCCTCGGAAGTTGCGGTGGAATAGTTCCTGTTTTGGCCGTTTACCAGCTTATTTAGGAACTATTTCACCGCAATTCAGAGGAAGACGGTTAAAGAGCACTCAGGCTGGGGGTCCAGCCGATGGTGGGGGTGGTGCCGTCAAGAACCTCGTTAATGGTGGCGGCCATGCCGGCAAGCAGGCTGTTCTCGCTTACGGTGAGCGTGTCGTAGCCGCCGGCTCGCATAAGCTCGCGAATCACCACGGCACCAGCCAAGATCACGCCCGCGCGTTTGGGCTGTACACCCGGTAGCGCGGCGATGCCTTCCGCGTCCAACACAGACATGCGCTCGATAGCGGCCGAGACCTGCTCCAGCGACAGCTCGCGTAGGTGCACAAAGCTCGAATCGTACGGTTCCAGCTCGTGGACCAGAGCCACCAGCGTAGTCACCGTGCCGCCCACCGCGACCAAGCGTTCGGCGCGCTCAAAGTCGACAGGCAGGCCCTCAAAATAGGCGGCGAACTGATCGCCTGCCCACGCGGCAGCGGCAGCAAGTTCGCCATCCGCGGGCGGCAACGCGGAGAAAAAGCGCTCCGTCACGCGACGGCAACCGATGTCCAGCGAGCGCGTTCCCTCCAGCGCAAAGACGCCGCGCTCCGGAGCGTATACGCCCGTCGCGAGTTCCGTGGACCCGCCGCCCGAATCCGCGACGATGATGCGCTCGCCGGCAAAGTCGTGCGCCACACCAAAAAATGTCAGGCGCGCCTCGACCTCGCCCGGAATCACCTGTGGTTTGAGCCCCAACTCGCGCAGGCCGTCCAGCAGCAGCGCGGCATTGGACGCATCGCGCGCGGCACTCGTGCACGTGGTGCAGACGCACACGGCCCCAAAGGCACGGGCCTCGTCCACAAACATGCGGCACGCAGCAAGCACACGCTCGACAGCCGCCTCGCAAAAGCGGCCCGTCGCGTCCACGCCCTCGCCCAGGTCGGTAATCTCGGTAAGCTTGGACGATTCCACGATCGCTCCGGCCTCGACCTGCGCCAACACCAGTCGCGACGACACCGTTCCCAGGTCGATCGCGGCCACCTTATAGCGTTTGCAATTTGTCATTGCGGGCTCCCCTCCGGGCGCTATTTGCCGTTGGACACGACCGTCTGGCCCTCGACGCCGTTAAATCCAAACAGCATGTCGAGCGCCTGGATGTACCACGGCGCGTCCTTGCCGACTTCTTCGATTTCCTTGGCCACTTCGCTGGCCTTCTTGGCGTTTGAGGACTTTTTGTTCGACGACGAGTCCGAATCGTCGTCCAAGCCTAGCACGTCAATCTTCTTCTCGCCGGGCATCACCAGGCCCAGGTCCTCGGACGCCGCGTCCTTGATACCCTCCTCCGAGAGCAGCTTGTCGACGCTTTTTTGCAGTTCATCATTGTATTGCTGGCGAATCTCGACCTGCTTGGCCAAGATATCGCTCGAACGCTTTGCCACGTACAGATCGCGCACGGGGAAATACAGGCTCACGAGCACCAGCGCCACCACGATACCGATAAACAGCGGACGCAGAGAGCCATGCGTAAAGTCATAGATCGCCTTGACCACCGCGTTGTCGTTGGCGTAGCGCATAAAGTCCGAGCCCGAAAAACGGTTCGAGGGCCTGCTCGATTTGTCGTGTGCCTGAGTCGAGGGACGCGACGTATGCGACGAACGTGCCGGGCGCACCGGTCCATCTGTCGAAGTATTCACTTGAGCATTGGGGCGCGAAGTGCTTGTCGGGCGCTGCGTGGAGCGATCGACGCCGGCGTAGGCGGACCCACCGAGCTGCACCGTGCGCGCACGGCGAGGCGACGGCTCGCGCGAACCGGCGGAATAGTACCTGTTGTCGTAAATCTGATCCATGTGCGCCTTGTGCGGTTGAGGTTTGTTTGCGCTAAGTCCTTTAGTTATAGCACGAGCGCCCGCACCGCCTTCGCCAGCCTTTGCTCGACATAAAAAAGGCGCTGAGCCATATGGCCCAGCGCCCACAGCGCTTTGCGGCGTCCAGCCAAGGCGGGGCGGAACCGAGTCAGCCTCCCCCTCGCCAAATTCGCCCGTTTAGCGAATGTTGTAGAACGCGGCCTTGCCGGCGTAGCGCGCGCTGCCCTCAAGCTCGTCCTCGATGCGGATGAGCTGGTTGTACTTGGCGATACGGTCGCTGCGGCACGGGGCGCCCGACTTGATCTGGCCGGCGTTGACGCCCACGACCAGGTCGGCGATCGTGGAGTCCTCGGTCTCGCCGGAGCGGTGGCTCACGATGCAGGCGTAGCCGGCCTCCTTGGCGGTCTCGATGGCCTCGAGCGACTCGGTGAGCGTGCCGATCTGGTTGACCTTGACCAGGATCGCGTTGGCGGCGCCCAGCTCGATGCCCTTCTTGAGGCGCTCGGTGTTGGTGACGAACAGGTCGTCGCCCACCAGCTGCACCTTGTTGCCAATGCGGCGGGTAAGCTCGACCCAGCCGTCCCAGTCCTCCTCGGCCATGCCGTCCTCGATGGAGATGATGGGATAGGTGTCGACAAGCTTCTCCCAGTAGTCGACCATCTGGGCGCTCGTGTACTCAACGCCCTCGCCCTTGAGCTCGTACATGCCGGTCTCGGCGTTGTAGAACTCGGTCGAGGCCGGGTCCATGGCGTACATGAAGTCGACGCCGGGCTTAAAGCCGGCCTTCTCCACGGCCTTGGTGATGTACTCGAACGGCTCGGCATTGGTCTTGAGGTTAGGCGCGAAGCCGCCCTCGTCGCCCACGCCGCCGCCCAGACCGGCCTCGTGCAGCACGCCCTTGAGGGTGTGGTAGACCTCGGCACACCAACGCAGACCCTCGGCAAAGCTCGGGGCGCCCACCGGCATGATCATGAACTCCTGGAAGTCCACGTTGTTGTCGGCATGCACGCCGCCGTTGAGGATGTTCATCATAGGCGTGGGCAGCAGGTGGGCGTTGACACCGCCCAGGTACTGGTACAGCGACAGGCCAGCCGACTCGGCAGCGGCGCGGGCGACGGCCAGCGACACGCCCAGGATGGCATTGGCGCCGAGCTTGGTCTTGTTGGGGGTACCGTCGGCGGCGATCAGCGCGGCGTCGATGGCACGCTGATCGAAGGCGTCGAGGCCCACGACGGCGTTAGCGCACTCGTTGTTGACGTGCTCGACGGCCTGAGAAACGCCCTTGCCCAGGTAGCGGCCCTTGTCGCCATCGCGCAGCTCGCACGCCTCAAAGGCGCCGGTCGAAGCGCCCGAAGGCACCATCGCGCGGCCAAAGCTGCCGTCCTCGAGCACGACCTCGACCTCGACGGTGGGATTGCCGCGGCTGTCGAGCACCTCGCGACCGTAGACGTCCAAAATATCGCTCATGTTGTCTCCCTCTCACTTGGAAACGTAGTGGATGCAAGCGACCGGCTGGCCGTGCACCGTCGGTGCGTCTCCGTAAGTTAGCCATGTCGCACTTTTTGCATTATGCCCTAAGTTAGCCGAGGGATACACTTGATTTTCGAAAAATTTAGCGGGAACGATGAGGCGTGTCAGCCCGTCGTTCCCGCAGCCTTACTCCTCAGCCTTTGCGGCATCCCACAGGTCGTTGAGGCCGTGGGTCGAAAGCTCGGCAAGATCCACGTGAGCACCGGCCGCCATCTGCTCCATCGCAGCCCAGCGACGGCGGAACTTGGCCGTGCTCGCGCGCAGGGCACTTTCGGCGTCAATCCCCTCTTTGCGCGCAACGTTGACCAGGGCAAAGAGCAGGTCGCCAAACTCCATCTCGCGCTCGGGCGAGCCGGGCGCCTCGGCCTCAAACTCGGCACGCTCCTCGGCGACCTCGTCCCACACATCCTGGACCGTCTCCCACTCAAAGCCCACGGCCGCCGCCTTGCGCGACACCTTCTGAGCTTGCATCAGCGCCGGCAGGTGCGTGGGCACGCCGTCGAGCAGGCCTTCGGGCGCAGCCTCGCCCGCCGCCACAGCCTTGTCCTTGGCAGCCTTCTCGGCAAGCTTGACCTCGTCCCAAATCTTGAGCACCTCGTCGGGGTTGTCGGCATCCGCATCGCCAAACACGTGCGGGTGGCGGCGAATGAGCTTGGCGTCAATATCGCGTGCCACGTCGGCCAGCGTAAACTCGCCGGCGTCCGCCGCAATCTGCGCATGCAGCACCACCTGCATGAGCACATCGCCCAGCTCCTCGCGCAGATGCGTGGCATCGTCGGCCTCGATGCAGTCGAGCGCCTCATAGGCCTCCTCGATCATGTTCTTGCCGATGCTCTGATGCGTCTGCTCGCGGTCCCACGGGCAACCATCGGGCTGACGCAGACGCCAGATGGTCTGCACCAGATGCTGCAGCTCGGCCGATGCGTCGACCAGCGTGGACAGATCGCGCGAGCCCTCGGCATTTTGCTGAGCCATGTGCTGCGCCATGGTTAGTCCTCCTCCAGGATCACGTGGCGGAACGCTCCGCCCTCGTAGATGCCGTAGCTGTGCGTGCCGTCCTTGGGGATGCTCACGCTGCCGGGGTTGAAGAGCCACAGGCCCGGGTGCGCCTCGCTTACCTCGTTAACCTTGATGTGCGTGTGACCGTAGACGAGCGCGGAGCCCTCGGGCAGCGCGGGCGCGTGGTCGACGCTGTTGTGCATGCCGGCGCCAAAGACGTGGCCGTGCGTCAGGAACAGCTCGCGGCCGGCCTCGTCGAACAGCGTGGCGTAGTCGGCCATGACGGGAAAGTCGAGGACCATCTGGTCGACCTCGGCGTCGCAGTTGCCGCGGACGGCAATGATGCGGTCGGCCAGGGCGTTGAGCAGCGGAATCACACGCTTGGGGGCGTAGTCGCGCGGCAGGTCGTTGCGCGGGCCGTGGTAGAGCAGGTCGCCCAACAGCACGATGCGGTCGGGCTGCTCGGATTCGATGGCGGTGCAGAGGCGCTCGGCCCAGTATGCCGAGCCATGGATGTCGGAGGCGATGAGGTATTTCATGGGGAGTCCTTTCGGGTGGGGTTAGTTGGGCTGGGCGCGGCGCGTCTCCGGCCGCGTTACTCAAATTGGAGCGCTGCGGCTTGCGCTGCCTGCATCACGCGCTGGAGCGGCACGCCGTGCTCGCGGGCAAGGCGGGCGCAGTCCTCGTACTCGGGCGCCGCACGCTCGCTGCCGTCGGGCAGGGTGGCCACCTTTACAACCACCTCGCCCCAGGGTGTCGCCACTTGCTCAAAGCGACGCGGCAGGCAGACGCGCTCCATAACCTGGCGACGAATGCCGTTGGTCGTGGTTTCCAAAAAGATAATCGTCTGCAGGCGCTCGATATCCTCGTGCGAGCAAATCACCTGCAGCTGCCAGCCGGGGCGGTTCTTTTTGCAATAGAGGGGCAGCCAGTGCACCTCGCGCGCGCCCGCCTCGCGCAGGCGGTCGGCGGCGTAGGCGAGCACCTCGGGCGACGCGTCGTCGATGTCGCATTCCAGCTTGACGATGGTTTCGGGCGCATCGGTCTCGCGCGACAGCGGAGATGTACTTCCACGTTGCATACGGTCCGGATCCTTTCCGCACGGGCTCGTTTTGTTCACCCAAACGCTAGCACATCGGACGTGGCACAGGCGTGACTTTCGTCCGTCGCCGCCCTCGCCCCTATCCAAACATGTACGTCAGCCTCCAAACATGTCATTTTTTACAGCTTTTGGAGGCTGACGTACACGTTTTGGAGCGGGGCCGCACACGATCAGAATTGCGCCCGCACTCCGTCCACAACAAAGTTCGCCACACTCAACAATTTTGAACTTTCTACGCAGTTCATCGGCCAAAAATTACCCTCGGCATACTTACCCGCTGCACGATGTTACTCTAGTTGCATTTGGCTAACTAAGCGGCTGCCGAGGACCCCGCCCGGCACCGTTACGGCATAGGAGGTTTCATGTTCGAGAAGCGGCTCTTCTCCCTGGTTCCGCAGGCAACGCCCTACATTATGGCAAGCGTCCTGTTTAAGTGGATCGCGCTCATGGCAAACATCACGGTGATGTGGATCCTCGCGCGCATTCTGGGCGGCATCGTTGCCGGCGGACTGCCGGCTGCACTCGCCGTCGACGCGCTCGCGCAGGCAACTCCGCCGCTCGCCGCCGCCATCATCGTGCGCGCCGCCTCCATCTACCTGGCCCAACGCGCCGGCGACAAAGCCGCGTTCGAGGCCGTCCGCCGCGTGCGCTCGCTCGTCTACGACAAGCTCACCGCACTCGGCCCCTCCTACACCGAAACCGTCCCCACCGCCGAGGCCGTCCAGACCAGCGTCGAGGGCGCCACGCAACTCCAGGTGTACTTTGGCGGTTACCTGCCTCAGCTCTTCTTTGCCGGCTTGGCACCCATCACGCTGTTTGTACTGCTCGTGGGCCAGGCGGGTCTTCCCGCCGCGCTGCTGCTCGCCTGCGTTCCGGTCATCCCCGTCTCCATCATGATGGTCATGCGCAACGCCAAAAAGATCGGTGCCGAGTACTGGGGCAGCTATGTCGATCTGGGCGGCATGTTCCTGGAGGCCGTGCAGGGTCTCACCACCCTTAAGGTCTACCAGGCCGATCGCAGCTGGCACGAGCGCATCAACGCCGAGTCCGAGCGTTTCCGCACAGCGACCATGCGCCTGCTGGTGATGCAGCTGCGCTCCATTTGCGTTATGGACCTGGTCGTCTATATGGGCGCCGCGCTCGGCATTATCGTAGCCACGCTGCAGCTCGCCACGGGCAAGATTGGCTTTGAGGCTGCCTTCCTCATCGTCTTTCTGTCGCAGGAGTTCTTTTTGCCTATGCGCCGCCTGGGATCGCTGTTCCACACGGCCATGAACGGCATGGCCGCCTCGCGCCGCATGTTTGGCATTTTGGATACGCCCGAGCCCGAGCGAGGCGATGTTGAGCTTGACGGTCGCGGCGATATCGAGCTCGCGGGCGTGAGCTATGCATACGGCGACCGCACGGTGCTAGACAGCGCCAGCGCGACCATTGCGCACGGCTCGCTCGTGGCACTCGTGGGCGAAAGCGGCGGCGGCAAGTCCACGCTCGCGGGGATTATCTCGGGCCGCAAGGACGCCTACCGCGGCAGCGTGCGCATTGGCGGCGTTGAACTGCGCGATGCCACGGCCACCTCACTCATGCGCGCCGTCACCCTGGTGCCCACCAACGGCTACCTGTTTGCCGGCACCCTGCGCGACAACCTGCTGCTCGCCCAGCCCAACGCCACCGATACCGAGCTTTTGCGCGCGCTCGACCGCACGCGCGTGGCGGCCTTTGTGCAGGCCAACGGCGGGCTCGATATGGTGATCAACGAGGGCGGCACCAACCTTTCGGGCGGTCAGCGCCAGCGCGTGTGCATGGCACGCGCCCTGCTGCACGACTCGCCGATCTATGTGTTTGACGAGGCTACGAGCAACGTCGATGCCGCAAGCGAAGCCGCAATCGGCGAGGTCATCGCGTCGCTTGCCGGCAGGCACACCGTAATCGTGGTGGCGCATCGCCTGTCGACAATCGTGGACGCCGATCAGATTCTGGTGCTGGAGCGCGGTCGCATTGCCGAGCGCGGCACCCATGATGAGCTCCTGTCGGGCGCGGGCGCCTATGCGCGCATGTGGAACAGCCAGGAGCAGCTCTCGGCATATGCGTATGCGGAGGATGATGCCGAGGATGCCGGCGCGGTTGAGGCTGTTGGCGACAGTACTGCCTGTACCGATGGCCTCAACGGTGCCGGCTCGTCTTCCGCTACCGCGGCGCCTGACTCCGGCCGCGCCCGTCGCTCGGCGCCGTCCATCATGTGGCGCATGATGGGGCTCGTCCGACCGCTTGCCGGCTGGCTTGTGCTAGCCGTCGCGCTGGGCAGCATTGGCATGCTCACCGCCGCGTTCGTGCCGGCCTTTGGCGCCCTCGGCCTTATGGCCGCGCTGGGCCGCAACGCCTTGGGGCTTGGTCTGATCGCAGCATGCGCAGCCTGTGCCGTCTGCGGCATCGCACGCGGGCCGCTCCACTACGGCGAGCAGCTCTGCAACCATTACATCGCATTCCGTCTGCTCGCGCACGTTCGCGACCTGGTGTTTGGCGCCCTGCGCCAGCTCGCCCCCGCCAAGCTCGAGGGCCGCGGCAAGGGCGAGCTCGTGAGCCTGGTCACCTCGGATATCGAGCTGCTCGAGGTCTTCTACGCGCACACCATCTCGCCCATTGCCATCGCTCTAGTCTGCACCGTTGTGTTTGAGGGCTTTTTGCTGGCTGTGAGCCCCGAGCTCGCGGGCATCGCGCTCGTGGCCTACGCGGTCCTGGGCGTGCTGCTGCCCCTGATCTCGGCCAAGGCATGCGGCACCACCGGCCGCCAGAGCCGCGAGGGCGCCGGTAAGCTGGGTGCCTTTGTGCTCGACAGTCTACGCGGCGCGTCCGAGACTATCCAGTTTGCCGGTGGCGCCGATCGTAGCCGTGCCCTGGGCAAGCTGACCGAGCAAGTCGGCGCCGTGGACGCGCGCCTCAAGCGCCGCCAGGCGGCCAGCGAGGCCGTAGCCGATGCGCTTATTCTTGCGGCCAATCTGGTGATGCTCGGGCGTGCGCTGCAGCTGGTGGCTGCGGGAACGATTGACTTTGCCGCAGCGTTTGTCGCCGTCTTTACCTTTGTGTCGTCGTTTGGCTCGGTGATGGCCGTGAGCCGCCTGGGCGCCTCGCTGCAGGAGACGCTCGCCTCGGGCGCACGCGTGCTCGATTTGCTCGACGAGCAGCCCCAGTGCGACGAGGTCGCCGATGGACAGGACGTTGAGTTTGCCGGCGCCGCAGCCGAGCATGTGAGCTTTAGCTATGCGGACGGCGTGGACGCGGGCGGTGCGGGCGCCACGGAGCAGGCCGCGAATGACCCCGCTTCGAGTCTCATCCTCGACGACGTGACCTGCACCTTTGCGCCCGGCACCATGACCTGCATTATGGGGCGCTCGGGTTCGGGCAAATCGACGCTGCTCAAGCTGCTCATGCGTTTTTGGGACCCCACCGCCGGCGACATCACGGTCAGCGGTGTCGACGCCCGTCGCATCAACACGGCGAGCCTGCGCAGCCACGAGGCCTATATGACCCAGGACACACATCTGTTCTGCGGCACCGTACGCGAGAATCTGCTGGTTGCGCACGCCAGCGCCACCGATGCCGAGCTGCTCGACGCTTGCCGCTCCGCTTCGCTTACCGCCCTCATCGACCGCCTGCCGCAGGGTCTCGACACCCCGGTTGCCGAGCTGGGCGACTCACTTTCGGGCGGCGAGCGCCAGCGCATCGGCCTTGCGCGCATCTTCCTCAACGACGCACCCTTCATCTTGCTCGACGAACCCACCAGCGCGCTCGATGCCCTCAACGAGGCGTCCGTGATGCAGGCGATCGACGAGCTCAAGCGTCGCGGCAAGACCATTGTGCTGGTAAGCCACCGTGCCAGCACCTGCGCGTTTGCCGATTTCTCGCTTTCGGTCGAGCACGGGAGGCTGAGCTAATGGCGCGCCAGGTCGACACACCGGAGCTGGCACGCAAACGTGAGCGCGAGGCCCAAATGGTGTCGCAGATGATTGCGCTGTGGTGTCGCGGACATCATGGCGGCGGACACGGGGGCACGCGGGTTGCCAGCGACGATGAGCCCACCCGCGTCAAGCTCGGCCTTCGGACCATTACGCTCTGCCCCGAATGCGCCGAGCTGCAGAAATACGCCGTCGCGCGCATTGAGCACTGCCCCCACATGGGTACCAAGACATTTTGCTCGGCCTGTCCTTCGCATTGTTACCGGCCTGCCATGCGCGAGAAAATCCGCGAGGTCATGCGCTGGTCGGGACCGCGTATGATCCGCTATCGCCCCATCACCGCCGTGCGGCACGCGATGGTAACGGTGCAGGCCAAACGCGCGGCGGCACGAAGCAAGTAGTCGCCGGCGCCGGCACGCGCTGCCCCGCCCCTCGCCCTCGTCTCAAACGTGTACGTCAGCCTCCAAACATGTCATTTTTTGTCGGTTTTGGAGGCTGACGTACACGTTTTGAGGCAGGGTCGATGTCGTGCGGCAGCCCTTGCGCGCCGCTTGCCCTTTCCAGTCGATTTCGACCCTCGGCGTGCCCAACGCGTCAGGGGTCGCGCCATTACAATGGAGCGGATTCGCCGAATGCAAAGGAGTCGCCATGTCTGCTTGCCCGCTGATCGATTGCCATACTCATACCTCGTTTTCGGATGGCCATGCCTCGTTTGAGGACAACGTCCGCGCTGCTGCCGCCGCCGGCTGCTGCGTTATGGTCTCGACTGACCACCTCACCCTACCCGCCAGCATGGATGCTAACTGCGAGGTGCAGGTCGTCGTGGGCGACTTGCCGGCACATCGTCTGGCCTTTGAGGACGCCCGCAAGCTCGCCGCGCAGATTGCGCCGGAGCTCAACTTTATCTATGGCTTTGAATGCGATTGGTACGAAGGCTGCGAGCCCTTGGTAGAGCGCTGGTCCCAGGGCGCCGTGGTGCGCTTGGGCAGCGTGCATTGGATTGGCGACCCGGGCGATATCATGGCCGGTGCCGCGGGTACGGCGGGAACGGAAAACGTCGCGCGCCCCGATACGCCCGATTCGCTTTGTGGCTGGATCGACGACGATACCAACCTGCATGTTTGGGAAAACTTAGGCGTGCGCGGCGTGTGGGAGCGCTATGTCGATGACTGGTGCCGAGCCTGCGAGAACTCGCTCAACTTTGACGTGATGGCCCATCCCGACCTGGTCATGCGTTTTTCGAAGGAGGGCTTTGCGCCCGACTTTGACCCGGCGCCGTTTTGGGGGCAGATGGCCGAGTGCGCGCACGATACGGGTCGCCGCGTTGAGGTCTCGACGGCCGCACCGCGCAAGGGGCTCGACGACTACTATCCCGCGACCAGCCTTTTGCGCTGCTTCGCCCACGCCGAGGTGCCAATCACCTTTGGCTCGGACGCACACCGCGCCTGTGACATCTGTTGGAATATCCGCGAAGCGCAAGCCCACGCCTACGACTGCGGTTATCGAACCTTCGACATCCCCCACCCCACCGGAGAATGGGAGTCCACGCCCCTCGCCTAACTAGTCGTTTAAGAACGTCCCCGATGACTAGTGGCGGCGGGCGTTGAGTTCGCCGGCCAGCTCGTCGAGGGTAATGCCGTAGCGCTCGAGCGTCACGAGCAGGTGGTAGATCAGGTCGCCGGCCTCGTAGCGGATGTGATCGTGGTCGTTATCCTTGCAGGCCATGATCACCTCGCTCGCCTCCTCGGCAAGCTTCTTGAGCAGCTCGTCCTCGACGTCGGTCAGCAGACGGGCGGTGTAGCTCTCCTGTGGCGACGCATCGCGACGACCGTGAATCACCTCGGCCAGTCCCGTCAGCGTCTCGCCGATGTTTCCCGGCTGTACGTTAGCTGTTCTGACTCCCATGGTTATTTCCTCTCGTTACTGCAGCGTAAAGTAGGTACCGGTCTCATCGAACCGAGGCTTTGCGCCCTTTTTCTCAAAGAACTCGACGATGAGGGCATGGGCCTCATCGAGCCTTTCCTTCTCGGCCTCGAGCCAAAGCGACTGCGCCCCGCAGGCATCGGTCAGGTGCACGCGGCACGGCACGCCCGCGCGGAGGAGTTCGGCGTTGCAGTCGGCGACTTCGAACGGCGTCACGACCTTCATCGTGTTCCCCCCTTTACGCGCTTAAAGAAGCAGGTACGGTTGCCGGTGTGGCAGGCCGGGCCCGGCGAGTCCACCTTGACCAGCAGCGTATCGCTATCGCAATCGGCCCAGAGCTCCTTGACCTCCTGCATGTTGCCACTCGTCGCGCCCTTGTTCCAGAGCTCCTGACGGCTGCGACTCCAAAACCACGTGGTCCCGGTCTTGAGCGTAAGCCCCACCGATTCCTCGTTCATCCAAGCAACCATAAGCACCTCGCCGGTGTCATATTGCTGAACCACACAAGGAATCAGCCCGTGGGTGTCGTATTTAAGATCAGCAGCTTCTACTACCTCAGTCATCATTTCTCCCAAGTAATAACAGTAAGCCCCACAGGTCGGCGAGGGTTGTCCAGGTGCCGCAGGTTGCCGCGAAAGAGGAGCGACGCGTACTTTGGTACGCGAGCGACGGTTTGAGCGGCAAGATGCGGTGCCTGGGCAAGCCGCAGCGCTAGAAGTCCAACCTGACAGGGATGCCCTGCGAGGCCATATACTCCTTCACCTGGCGAATGCTGAAGGTTCCAAAGTGAAAGACGCTTGCTGCCAGCACGGCATCGGCTTCGCCCTCGATCACGCCCTCGGCGAAATGCTCGAGCGTGCCCACGCCGCCGCTCGCGATGACGGGGATTGGCACCGCGCGCGCCACGGCGCGGGTGAGCGCCAGGTCAAAGCCGGCCTTGGTGCCGTCGCGGTCCATGCTGGTCAGCAGAATCTCGCCGGCGCCGCGACGAGCCGCCTCCTCGGCCCACGCCACCGCGTCGATACCCGTAGCGTTGCGGCCGCCCGCCGTAAAGACCTCCCACTTATCGGCGCCCGGCTCCCCAGGCAGCCCCACGCGCTTGGCATCGATCGCCACGACCACGGCCTGGCTGCCAAACGCCGCGGCAGCCTGGCTAATCAGCGATGGGTCGCGCACGGCCGCCGAGTTGAGCGACACCTTGTCGGCACCGGCTGCAACCATGGTGCGCATGCCCGCCAAGTCGCGGAAACCGCCGCCCACGGTATAGGGAATAGCGAGCTCTTCGGCCGCGTGCGCCGCCATCTCGATGGTCGTCACGCGGTTGTCGCTCGTGGCGGTAATGTCCAGGAAGACGACCTCGTCTGCACCCTCGCGGTCGTAGGCACGGGCCAGCTCCACCGGATCGCCCGCATCGCGCAGGCTCACAAAGTTGACGCCTTTGACCACACGGCCGTCCTTGACGTCTAGACAGGGAATCACGCGCTTGGTAAGCATGGGCTACTCCTCCCCTCGGGCGGCGGCCAACGCCTGTACCAGCGTAAAGTTGCCCTCGTAGAGCGCACGGCCGGTGATGGCACCTTCAATCGCGCCCTCGCCCACCGCGGCCAGCGCGCGGATGTCGTCGAGCGTCGAGATGCCGCCCGAAGCCACGACGGGAAATCCCGCGACCTCGGCCACATGGCGATACGCCGCCACATCGATGCCCGTCTGCATGCCATCGCGCGCGATGTCGGTATACACCAGATGCTTAAAGCCCAGCTCGGAAAGCTGCGCCACGGCATCGTCGAGCGCCACGCCCGCGCCGTCGCGCCAGCCATTCACCTTGACCTGGCCGTCGCGCGCGGCAATATCTGCCACCAACAGCTCGCCAAAGCCTTGGGCTGCCACCTCGGCAAAACCCGGCTCGGTCACCAGCACGGTGCCCAGCGCAATGCGGCGAGCACCATAGCCGGCCAGCTCGTCGATGCGCGCGAGCGAGCGGACACCGCCGCCCACGTCCACGGACAGGCCGTCGACGCCGCAGATAGCCTTAATCGCCGCCGAGTTGGCAGCGCACGCGTCCTCGTCCTCGCCAAAAGCAGCGGACAGGTCGACGACATGCACCCAGTTCGCGCCCTGCTCGGCAAACGAGCGGGCGACGGCGACGGGGTCGTCGGAATATACCTTGCAGCGGCTGCGGTCGCCGCGCTCCAGGCGCACAACCTTGCCGCCGATCAGATCGATTGCGGGAAACAGGATCATCGGCCAACCTCCTCGACGATGTTGACAAAGTTCTTAAGGATTCGCTGTCCCAGCGCCGAGGATTTCTCGGGATGGAACTGGCAGCCCCACACGTTGCCGTGGCGCACGATGCACGGAAAGCTCCGCGTATAGTGCGTGCGCGCCAGCACATCGGCGGCATCGGCATCGCCTGCCACCGCGTAGCTGTGGGTAAAGTACATGTTGGCGCCCTCGGCAAAACCGGCGAGCAGCGGATCGGCCGCACCGGCGGGCGTCATATGCACCTGGTCCCAGCCCACGTGCGGCACCTTCAGGCGACTCGACTCCAAGCGCGTACACGAACCGCGCATAATGCCCAGGCCATCGACCCAGGGGCCGCCGGCCTGATCGGGGGCGCTGCCATCCGCGACCACGCCCTCGTCCGCAGGCACGCCCTCGTTGCCGCGCTCAAAAAAGAGCTGAAGACCCAGGCAGATGCCGAGCAGCGGAGTTCCGGCGGCAACGGCATCGAGCACGGCGGCCTCCTCGCCGCTCTGGCGCATAAAGGCGATCGCGTCGTAGAATGCGCCCACGCCCGGGATGACCAGGCCGTCGGCGTTGCGGATCTGTTCCGGATCGTCCGACGTACAGGCGGCGGCACCGGCGCGCGCAAGCCCGCGCACGACGCTCGACAAGTTGCCCTTGCGGTAGTCGACCACCACGATCTTCGGTTCGCCCACGCGACCCTCCCTTTTCTCTTTGTCCAAAACCACCACGAAGGTGCCTGTCCCCTTTGTGGTGGTTTCTGCCTATGTGGCGGTTACAGTGAGCCCTTGGTGCTGGGGATGCCCTGCACGCGGGGATCGAGCTCGCAGGCGTGGCGCATCGTGCGGCCCACGGCCTTAAAGGCGGCCTCGATAATGTGATGCGAATTACCGCCCGCCAGCTCGCGCACATGCAGCGTGAGCTTGGCGTCACGCGCGAAGGCATAGAAGAACTCGACGGCTAGCTCAGTATCAAAGCTACCCACGCGCTCAGTCGGCACGGGCAGCTCGCAATAGGCCTGGCCGCGACCCGAAATGTCCACGGCGGCCATCACGAGCGTCTCGTCCATGGCAATCGCCGCGTCGGCAAAGCGCGTAATACCCGCCTTGTCGCCCAGCGCCTGGCAGAACGCCTCGCCCAGCACAATGCCCGTGTCCTCGACGGTGTGGTGCGCATCGACTTCCACGTCGCCCACCGCGCGCACCGTCAGATCGAACAAACCATGGCGGCCAAAGGCGTTGAGCATGTGGTCGAAAAACGGCACGCCGGTCGAGATATCGCACACGCCAGATCCGTCCAGGTCGAGCTTGACGGCAATGTCGGTCTCGCCCGTCTTGCGGGTTACCTCGGCATAGCGGTCCATCTACATCTCCTCCTTCACCAGCGCGGCAAACGCGGCCAGCACCTCGTCGTTTTCCTGTGGGGTGCCCACGGTAATGCGCAGGCAGTCCGCGAGCCCCGGCGCGTAGCTAAAGTCGCGCACCAAAATCGAATACTCGTCGCGCAGACGCTCGCGCACGCGCGTGGCGTGCGGCGTACGCACGAGCACAAAGTTCGCCGCGCTCGGCCATGCCTCCACGGGCAGGCCCTCGGCAGCCATCGCGCGCAGGGCGCACAGCTCGCGCTCGCGCTCGGATGCAACCTGTGCCACCACGGGCGCGTAGGCATCGTGGGCACGCACGCAGGCAAGTGCCGCCGCCTGGCTCAGCACATTGACCGAATAGATCTGGCGAATCGCCGCGAACACCTCGATAACCTCGGGCGCCGCAATCACGTAGCCCAGGCGCGTGCCGGCGGCACCAAATGCCTTGGACAGCGTGTGCAGAATCACCAGGTTGGGATGCTCGGCGATAAGTCCCTGCGCCGTGGTGGCCGCGCCAAACGAATCGTCGGCAAACTCAACGTAGGCCTCGTCGACCATGACCATGCCGGGACACGCATCGCACAGCGCCGCGGCAAAGTCGAGCGGTGCCACGTTGCCCGTGGGATTGTTGGGCGAGGTCACGATGGCCAGGTTGCACTCCGGCGCCGCCACGAGCACGGCGGTCTGGTCGAGCTCAAAGGTCGCCGGGTCGCGCCACACGTCGCGCACCTCGGTCTGGCACAGCGACGCAAAGAACGCGTACTCGCTAAAGCACGGCGGGCAGTTGAGCAGGGTGCGCCCCGCGCCGCCAAACGCCAGCAGGTAGTTATAGAGCAGCTCGTCGCCGCCGTTGCCCACGCAGATGTTCTCGCGCGTCACGCCATGCCAGACAGCAAGCTCGTCGCGCAGGTCGTTGGACATGGGATCGGGATAGCGGTTGAGCGGCGTGGCAACCAGGGCGGCGTCGACCGCCTCGCGCACGCCAGCCGGCACGGGATAGGTGTTCTCGTTGGCCGAAAGGTTGATGCGCGTGGGTGTAAAGTTGGGATCGTAGGGCTCAATGCCGGCCAGATAGGGCTGGACGAGCTCCTTCATGTGCGGCGTGAGTTCGGCCATATTAGGCCTCCCCACCGGTCACACCGGCGTCATCCGCGCCCGCAGCCGCCGTCAGGTCCACGCCCTCGGCAACCGTCGCCACGGCGTCGCCCGGCCAAGCAACCTTAGTCAGGTCGGCCGCGGCCAGAGACTCGGCACTCACGGCATCCTCGCCCTGCTCCAGCACACGGCGACGCAGAGCGGCGGAAAGCGCGTGTGCCCACAGGCCCTCGGCCTCGGCCAGGCGCTGCGTAGCGGGAGCGTCGGAGAGCAGGCCCTCGGGCGTATAGCAGATAACGCTCGAGCGCTTAACGAACTCTTCGACCGAAAGCGGGTTGGAGAACATGGCCGTGCCGCCGGTCGGCAGCGTGTGGTTGGGGCCGGCGACGTAATCGCCGAGCGGCTCGGAGCTCCAAGCGCCCACAAAGATGGCGCCGGCGTTGCGAATGCCGCCGAGCAGGCCCATCGCGTCCTTGCAGTGCAGCTCAAGGTGCTCGGGCGCCACGGTGTTCACGGCCTCGACGGCGGCAGCCATGTCGGCGGCAACCACGATGGTGCCCTCGTTATCGAGCGAGGCACGCGTGATCTCGGCGCGCGGGGACTGCGCCACCAGAATGTCGATACCTGCCTCGACCTCGCGCGCAAACTGCTCGTCGCAGGTCACCAGGTAGCAGGCTGCCAGCGGATCGTGCTCGGCCTGGGCCATCAGGTCTGCCGCGACCACCATGGGCTTGGCCGTGGCATCGGCCAGCACGCAGACCTCGGACGGGCCGGCGACCATGTCGATGCCCACATCGCCCGAAACAATCTGCTTGGCCGCAGCGACAAAGGCGTTGCCCGGGCCGGTAATCTTGTCGACACGCGGAATGGTCTCGGTGCCGTACGCCAGCGCGGCCACGGCCTGGGCGCCGCCCACCATATAGATCTCGTCCACGCCGCCGAGCTTGGCCGCGGCAAGCGTGTAGGGGCTGATCAGGCCGTCCTTTTGCGGCGGGGTCACCATGACCACGCGCCTGACGCCGGCGACCTTGGCGGGAATGGCGTTCATGAGCACGGTGGAGGGATACTGCGCGCGACCGCCCGGCACGTAGATGCCGGCCGCCGCGAGCGGGGTCACCTTAACGCCGAGCATCGTGCCATCCGCACGCGTGGTAAACCAGCTCTGCTCGACCTCGCGCTGGTGGAACTCGCGAATCTGACGCGCGGCCCTCTCGAGCGCGGCGACAAAGGCAGGGTCGAGGCCTTCGAGCGCGGCATCGATCTGCTCCTGCGGCAGACGGAAGCTCTGCAGCTCGACACCGTCAAAACGCTGGCAGTAATCGCGCACCGCGGCATCGCCGTTGGCGCGCACGTTGGCCACGATATCGCGAGCGGCGTCGACGATGTTTTGCGGTAGCACGCCCTTGCGGTTGAGCTGGTTGGTAACGAGGCGCTCACCGGGAGCAAGCTTGATGGTCTTCATATCGGTATCCCCTATCGGTCGAGGTTGTGTTCGAAAAACGAGAGACCGGGCGGCGGCACCAATCGGCCCGCAGCCCGGACGTTGGGGCGCCCGTGCGCGCTCGCGCTATTGTGCCGAGCCCGCGACGGGCTCAAAATGCTTGTCCTTAACGGCCGCGGCCAGGCGATCTGCCAGATTGCGTACGCGCGGATCCAGGCGCGCGGCACCCGGATTGACGAAGAAGCGGGCCGTGCAGTCCATAATGCGGCCGGTGATGACCAAGTCGTTGTCGCGCAGCGTGGCGCCCGTCGCGGTAATATCCACGATGCGATCGGTCATGCCGACGATGGGGCCCAGCTCGATGTTACCGTGCAGCGAAACGATGTCGGCGTTCACGCCGCGCTCGGCATACCAGGCGCTCGCGATGCGCGGGTACTTGGTGGCCACGCGAAGTGACCCGCGGCGGGCATAGTTGCGCTCGGCCTGGCCAGCACGCCACGCGGGCTCCGCCTCGATAAAGGTGCACAGGCCGTAGCCCAAATCGACCAGCTGCAGCAGGTTGAGGTCGGCCTCGATGAGCGAGTCCCAGCCGCAGATGCCGCAATCGGCACCACCGCAGCCCACAAAGGCAGGCGCATCGCTGGGACGCACGATGACAAACTCGATATCGCCGACCGCGCCCTCGCCGGCACGCGCGTCGCGGCCGCGCACGATCAGGTGACGGCCGGGGTCGCGCAGCTCAGAGACGTCCAGACCCGCGGCCTCGAGCACGTCGAGCGTGTCGGCCTTAAGCGAGCCCTTGGGCACGGCGATACGCAGCGGACCCTCGGCGCCACGGCCCACGGCGTGGTCGCCATCGGAAGCGGCATCCTCGGCCGAGGTGCGCGCAGCCTCCAGGCGCTCGAGCGAAAAGGCGAAGCCCGCCGCCGGCACCTCGATACCGGCGCCAAATGCGCCGGTAAAGATGGAGTCATAGCGTCCGCCCGAACCAACCGGATCGGGCAAGCCGCCGGCATAGGCCTTAAAGACCAGGCCCGTGTAGTAATCGAAAGAGTTCATGATAGAGAAGTCGAACGACAGCACCTGGGCGTCCTCGGGTGCCAGGCCCTCGACCAGGGCACGCAGCTCGCGCGTCAGCGGCGCGACGATACCGGCGGCCTCCAGCAGCGCGTCCACGCGGTCGAGTACCTCGGCACCGCCGTGCAGACGCGGCAGCTCGCTAATGGCGGCCTTGACGGCATCGAACTCGGCGCTTGCCGCCACGCGGGCATCGAGGCCCACAAAGTCGTTGGCGTGCACGCAGCGCAGGGCCTCGGCAGCCAGCTCACGATCCTCGCATACCGCGAGCAATTCCTTAAAAGGACGCACGCTGCCTGCGATGATGCGCGCATCGGGAAGTGCCAGCTCACGCACGGCCTCGGCGACCAGCGAGACAATCTCGACATCGCCCGCGACATCGCCCGCACCGATAAGCTCAAAGCCCAGCTGTGTAAACTGGCGCGAGCCACCGGCGTTGCGCTGGCACTCGCGAACCACCGGCGCCTCGTAGCGCAGGCGCAAGGGCAGGTCGGCCGCGCGCATGCGGGTCGAAACCAGACGCACGATCGGCAGCGTGTTATCAGGACGAACCACCAGCAGACGGCCATCGTCGTCAAAGAGCTTAAACGGCGTGTCTGCAATGCGCCCGCCTTCCTCGAGCGAACCCTTGTCCTCGAGCAGCGGCGTCTCGACCGGCAGGTAATGATGCTCCCTGAAGCAGCCCTTCACCGTCAGCGCAATCTCCTCGCGCGCCTGAGCCTCCTCGGGCAATATGTCCCGGAATCCCCACGGTGTGGCCGTCATCTGGTGAGCCTCCTCATGCTGTGTTTCATATAGAACAGAAGACCGGCATAGCTCCGCCGGTCTTCTGGGTACTTTAGCATACTAGAGTGCTTGCGGGGAGAATCAT
This sequence comes from uncultured Collinsella sp., assembly GCA_958415665.1. Taxonomy (GTDB): domain Bacteria; phylum Actinomycetota; class Coriobacteriia; order Coriobacteriales; family Coriobacteriaceae; genus Collinsella. Next base: position 31,415 of record CATYZK010000021.1, read on the forward strand.
GCCCCTCGACTCACAGCGTATTCATTTGGAAACATTGGAACGGATTGCCCGCGGCCCGCCTCTACAGCGAAGGGCATCGACAGTCCATCCGAAAAAACGTCCGAGCTCCCGCTCGCTCAGCGGAAGAACATACGGACGAGGGCCGGGGAGCCTGTCGTGTTTTGAGAAGTTGGGGTGGCGCACGGCTCAAAAAAATAAAAGCAGCCCCGTGCCGCGCGGCCCCCCTGTGTTTTTTTATTTGGGGGCTGCCCCAACACAAAAAAACAATAACGCCCCCCCCGCCCCCGGCGATGTGTTTCGGGCTGGCCAAAGTCAGATGCGCGGTCTCCGGGGCAGCATCAGCAAAGTCCCCATTACATAAAAAAGAATCAGCCCCCGCATATCGAAACGGTCGAGAGGGTCGCCTCCGGGCGGGTTGCCTTGGTCTGAGAAGTTCGCGAAGCCCACTTCTCAGACCAAGGCAACCCGCCCGGAGGCGGCCCCAGCGCGAGACCGTCCCGAATGCCTACCCGCACAGTGTGGTTACCAAAGGAATGGTCAGAATGGAGCAGATGATCGACAAAAACGTGCACTGCATCATGGGGCGTGCGTCTTTACCGTATTGGAGGCAGTACAGCGTGCCGTTACTGCCCACGGGCATCGCCATCTCGAGCACGAGCGTCGTGATAAACATGGGCGTCATGCCGGGCCACAAGCGCGCGACGGCAAGACATGCCACCGGCACGACAACCAGGCGAAACGCCACGGCGACATAGGCGCGCCAGTTGGTGAGCATCTCGAGCGGACGGTACTTGGCGATAGACGACCCCATGAGCAACAATGCCGCTGGAGTGGTCATGGTGCCAACGATGGAAATCGAGTCGCCCAACACGCCCCAATCGGTCCATCCCGTCAGCACGATTACGAGCACAACAAGGCTCGCGATAAGGCCGGGGTTTTTACAACAAGCGGCAAGGTTTCGCAGTTGCTTCTTAAGACCGCCCCGTGCACCACTAAAGAGCATGACACCGACGGTAAACATAAATATGTTGAGGGGGATGAGCGCAATCGATGCATAGAGCAGTGCCTGTTTTCCAAGCACCGCCTGAATGACCGGAAACCCGATAAAGCCGGCATTGCCAAAGAGCACGGCAAAGCGATACGAGCACTCGGTTCCCTTAGGCACACGAAGAGCAGCGGTAACGGCAAACGCAATAACGATTGCCACCATATACATGACGACAGCGAGGCCCATAAGCGAAAACGTATCGGCAGCGCTCGGCAGCTGTACATCGTCACCCAACGCCGACGAAAGCACCAAGCACGGCAACGCCACCTGCAGCAGCAAACGCGAAAGCTCGCGCTCAAACTCAGCCTTCATAAACCCCAGCTTGGAGATACACCACCCCAACAGGATCGGCAAAGAAACCGTCACCATCTGCAACGCCACGCTCGTAAAGCTCATCCATCCCCCTCTTAGTTATCCCACGAGGGCCGGGGCGGGGTGCTTGGTTTTGGAAGTGGGCTTCGCGAACTTCCAAAACCGGCCGGCCGGGGGGGGGGGCTTTTTTTGTCTCTGGGGGTTGCCCCAAAACCAAAACCCCCCCCCCCCGCCCCGGCCCCGGCAATGTATCACTGGCTGACCAAAGTAAGATATACAGTTTCCAGGGCCGTAACAGCAATAGCCCCATCACATTAAAAAATATCAGCCCTCGCAGATCGAAACGGTCGAGAGGGCCGCCTCCGGGCGGGTTACCTTGCTCCGGGGAGGTAGCGAAGCCCACATCCCGGAGCCAGGTAAC
>CATYZK010000022.1 GCA_958415665.1 uncultured Collinsella sp.
TGAGCATTGGATTTATCTATAAACCGCAGCTCCTGCGCCTGTCGAGCATTTGGGCGAATCCGCGCAAGCGTCGCCGCTTTGACTTGATTATTGTTGCCGTTATAGCGCTGATTGTGGTCATTACCGGCGCATGCGCCGCATTTATGGCGGGCCCCGGCATCCCCATCATGAGCTTTATGTACGGCCTTAACTTTGAGCGCCACCGCACGCTGGCACTGCTGATGGTTGTCGCCGGCGGCGTCACCGCGGCAATCGACTTTATCTACGCCATCATCACAGTGCTGCGTCACGCCGGCGACGTCACCAAAATCTACCTGATCTGCTTCGCCGTGAGCGTGGTGCTGCCGCTGATTCTGATCAACCTGCTGGGCATGACGGGCGCCGTTGTGAGCTACCTGGCGATCATGGCGCTGCTGCTGGTGCTGCTGATTATCGAATACGCCCACATCCGCCAACGCATCGAACGCGACCGCAACCCGTACGGCGCCTAATTGGCGCAATGGGGGGTCTCGTTGCGGACAATATGCATCACGCAAAACTAAGTGAGTAGACTTTTGCCGAATCCCTGACCACACCGGCAAAACACAAGTCAATGACCTGCGGTTTTGTTGAGGCAAATTTGCCGACTGCTCGGCATTTCCAAAAAAGTCTACTCACTTAGTCAGCGGGCAGCCAAAAAAGAACCGTCGCGACGTCGTTTGACTCCGTTGCGACAGTTTATCGTGCATTTTCGCGCAGCCGCGGACGCAGACGCTCCTCATTTCTAGCGCTTACCGAGCAAGAAGGCGCTACTCTCCGAAAGTAGGCAAATAAGCCCCATCCCAAATTAGCTACCCTTTGCACCGATTACTCGCCTGGGTTGATGTTCGCGTAAAACTCGGCCCCGTCGTCTAGACGCAGGATACCTACGCGGCCAAACTCCGACCCGGTGGCGGCGGCGCAATCGATGTCGATGCGGTCGGGCACGCCGGCGGTGTCCTCGCCGCCCAGGCGCACAATCTGCCCTCGGCCCGACTCCTCATCGAGCCCCGCCAGGCCGCCTACCTCGCAATAACGCCCGAGCGACACCGTGGGCGTGTGGCCGCTCACCACGACCGGACCCTTGCCCTCGGCAGAAAGCAACCCCGTCGGCGCATCCCAATAGCCGTGACGAATCCACAGCAAGTCATCGGACGACTGCACCGCAAGCATCTGCTTCAGTAGCTCGCGATCGGCATCCACTGCCCCCGCACCATCGGCACAATCAACCCCATGTTCAAGCAAAAACGCCCGCGCCGCCTCGGTCTGGATGCCGGCATGTACCAGCAGGTACGGACGCTCGTCAGTCTCGGCCACCGCGTAGAGCGGCAGCGTCGCCATCCAACGCACCAGCTCCTCGTACGCCTCAAATTCCATATCGTTGAGCTGCTGACGGGTAGTCCAACCGCCGTTGATATCCCAGGTCTCGGCATCGAGCGGATCCTGGCCAATGATGGCATCGAGCATGATCTGCTCGTGATTGCCCTTGAGCACGCGAGCGTTGGGTAGTGAGCGCACGAGTTTAATAACGCCAACCGGATCGGGCCCGCGATCGATCATGTCGCCCAGCACGTACAGCGTATCGTCAGACGCCAGTGAAATCTTGGACAGGGCCTCGTCAAGCGCACGCACGTGTCCGTGAGCATCAGATGTCACATAGATCGCCATGGAACGCCTTTCCCTACCTTGTGGCCGAAGCCTGGAGCCGCAACTAAAACTTCAAGTTGAACTTAAACGTTACCCATTGTACTCCGTTGTAATAAAGCTGGGAAGGGTTTACGCGCAGAGGCAGAGACGGCCACCTGTGACGATATCGCGCATGCCCGCAATCCGTCCCCATAAACCCACCACCTTTGGGTACAAATAACCGCAGACAACTGACCGTGCCACGCCAACCACCCAGGAGCGGACACCATCTATGAACCAGATACTTCTCTTTATCGGCCTCGTCATCATTTTGTGCCTGACCATCAAACCCGTCGGCAAAAAGCTCCCCTTCCCCACCCTGCTCATCTTTATCGCGCTCGGCATGCTGCTCGGCATCAACGGCCCGGCGCACATCGACTTTAGCGACTACGCGCTCACCGAAACCGCCTGCAGCACGGCGCTGCTGTTCATCATGTTCTACGGCGGCTTTAACACCAATATCGACCGCGCCAAGCCCGTCGCCGCGCCCGCGGTGCTGCTGAGCACGCTCGGCGTCGTCATCACCGCCGGCATCACCGGTGTGTTCGCTCACTTTGTACTGGGCTTCGACTGGATCGGTGGCCTTCTGCTGGGATCGGTCGTGGCGTCGACCGATGCGGCGAGCGTCTTTAGTGTCCTACGCGAGCACAGCCTGTCGCTCCGCAACGGCACCGACTCGCTGCTCGAGGTCGAGTCGGGCTCCAACGACCCCGTCGCCTACATGCTCACCGCGGTGCTCGCGACCCTTGCGGCCGGCGGCGACATCAACATCCCCGTGCTGCTGGCTAAGCAAATCATCCTGGGCGTGGGGCCGGGCCTTGTCATCGGCTGGGCATCGGGGCGCCTGATCGAGCGCGCGCACGCAACGGCCGAGGGCGCGCAAACCATCTTTCTGTTCGCCGTGGCGATCGTCGCCTACGCGCTGCCGAGCTACCTGGGCGGCAATGGCTTTTTGGCCGTGTACCTGGCCGGCATCGTGCTGGGCGCGAGCGACATCACCGGCAAGGTCGAGCTGGCGCACTTCTTCGACACCCTCACCGAGATGGCCGAGATGACCATCTTCTTTTTGCTCGGCCTGCTCGTGACGCCCGCCCGCCTGCCGCACATGCTGCTGCCGGGCCTGGCACTCATGACGTTCATGCTCTTTGTGAGCCGCCCCATCGCCGTCGGCCTGCTGCTGGCGCCCTTTAAGACGAACCCTCGTCAGGTAGCGCTCGTAAGCTGGGCGGGCCTGCGCGGCGCCGCGTCGGTCGTCTTTAGCCTCTTTGCCGTGGTGACCGGCGTTCCCGGTGGCCACGACCTGTTTGACCTGGTGTTTGTAATTGCCGTGTCGAGCATTGTGGTGCAGGGCTCGCTGCTGCCGGCGGTGGCGAAGAAGCTCAATATGATCGATGCGGAAGGCGATGTGCGCCGCACCTTTAACGACTACCGTGACGAAAACGGCATGTCGTTCGTCAAGCTCAAGGTAGGCGCGGGGCATCCGTTTGCCGGACGCTCGCTTGCCGATATCGGCAGCGCTACGAACATGCTTGTGGTCCTGGTGCTGCGCGACGGAGCGCACCCGGTGCTGCCCAACGGCGACACCGTGATCGAAGAAGGCGACCTTCTGGTTATGGCTGCTCCAACGTTTGAGGAGCGTGCCGAGGTTACGCTGCGCGAGGTCACCGTGACTCCCCACGGTCGCTTAGCTGGACAGCGTCTGCGCGACGTGCCGCAGGGCAAGCACCCCTTTATCGTCGTGATGCTCAAGCGCGACGGCCAAACGATCATCCCCGACGGCAACACCCTTATATACGCCGGCGACGAAGCCGTCATCGCCACACTGGCATCATAGCGGCCAGGGGGCAGCCGTCCCGAATTGGCTACATTTGAGCATCAATCGCCCCGGATGGGGTCTCGTTGCGGACAATTAGCGTCTCTCAAAACTAAGTGAGTAGACTTTTGCCGAATCGCCGACCACGTCACCAAAGCACAACTCTGTGGCCTGCGGGTCTGTTGAAGCAAATTTGTCGTGTGCTCAGGCTTTCCAATAAAGCCTACTCACTTAGCCAGTGTGCAGTCAAAATAGAGCAGTCGCGAAGTCATTAGGCTCCATTGCGACGGCTTATCGCACATTTTCGCGCAGCCACGGGTGCAGACGCGCCGTCCTTAATTAGCTACCCTAGTCATCGTCGACAGCGAAGTCGCGGAGGTCGAGGCCTTCGCGTTCGGCTCGGGCTAGGAGCTCTTGGGGCGACTCGTCCTTGATATCCATCACGTCGAGCATGGCAGCGGGAAAGCCCACGCCAGCCGCGCTCCCCGCGTAGTCGAGCAAGCCCTCGCGCAGCTGGTCTACATCAACTTCAATCTTCACGGTGAATCCTCCTACCGGGCAATCGCGACCGGACAAACCGCACGTCCCAACTGATGTGCAATAAACTCCAGATACGGCCATAATAAAATAATGAACATCAGGGAGGTTACGGATGATGGACAAGCTCACTGCCATGACGGAACAAGTCAGAGATTTTTGTGATGCGCGCGATTGGCGCAGCTATCACACGCCAAAAGAGCTTGCCATCGGCATGGCAACTGAGTCCTCCGAGCTCCTTCAGCTCTTTCGTTTTATGAGCGACGAGCACATTGCAGGAATGCTCGAAGACACCGAGCAACGCCAAGCCATCGAAGACGAAATTGCCGACACGCTCCTCTTTCTCCTGCGTTTCGCCGATCTAAACGGAATCGACCTCCCAAAGGCGCTCTCGTCCAAACTCAAACGCAACGGTGAACGCTACCCCATCGACACCGGCTCCAACGAATACAGAAAGGCGGGCCATCATGAGTAACGAGTTCGCCCTTCGGCAATATACGCTTCCCCTGCCCCAACCCTTTGAGACAAGTGAATCGCTGCAGGATTTTGGCACGCCAAAGCCAGGGTCGCACCACGACGAAAGCTGGCCCGTTCTCTACATTCTGACTAACAGCAAAAACAAAACGGCTTACATCGGTCAAACGACCAATTATCGGCGCCGCATGAAGCAACACGCCGCAAACGTTGAGAAGGACTTCGACCGGACCCTTCTGATCGACAACCCGACATTCAATCAGTCCGCGACATTTGAGTTTGAGAATCGACTTATTGAGCTGTTCTGCGCTGACGAAAAATACCAGGTAACCAATGCCAACAACGGCTATGCCCAATTCGATTATTTTGAGCGGCCTCAGTATCGACAGAAGTTCCGAGACCTCTGGACGAAGCTTCGTGAGGAAAACTACGCGATTCATCCGATTGAAGAGCTCGAGAACTCCGATCTGTTCAAGTTCTCTCCTTTCAAGACGCTTACGCCCGATCAATACGAAACAATCGAGACGATTTATAAACGTCTCGAACAGGAGCATGAAGATGTAAAACATGGCGGCTCAAAAAGAGAACGTATAACCGTCGTGAATGGCGCGCCGGGAACAGGTAAAACAATCCTCGCCATCAGCCTCATGTTCAAAATCAAAAATGAGCCCAACCTTTCCGGCCTGCGGGTCGGCTTTGTCACCCCCATGGATTCCTTAAAGAAGACCCTCAGGAAACTCACGCATTTCCTTCCAGGGTTAAAGCCTGGCGATATCTTGAGCCCCAGTGACGTCACAAAATATGATCATTATGACATCCTACTTGTCGACGAAGCACATCGACTGGGTAATTATCTAAGTATGGGCTCCGGCATCAAGGCCTTCTATAACACCTGCGATCGCCTCGTCCTTCCGCACACGAGCAACCAGGTTGACTGGATATACAAATGCTGCGACAAGGCGTACCTGTTCTATGACCCCAAACAGCAAGTCCGCGCATCGGGACTCAACCGAGATGGCCTTGAGCAGCGACTCAACCAACTCGAAGAAGCCGGCATCGAAACTGAAGAGTTCAGCCTAAGCACGCAGATGCGCGTGCGTGGCGGCGATGAGTACCTCGATTTTGTCTACGACCTGCTTGATAACAAAGCGTACATGCATGCCGGCATGAAGTTCAAAGAACTCTTTTCATCGCAGCCTTACGATTCGCGAGCCGGGGATCCGAACAGCGATACCCCCAGATACCAGTTTGGAATCGTCGACCAATTTGAGGATTTCTGCTCCCTACAGCAGGCCAAAGAAAAAGAAGTTGGGCTGTCCCGTATGACAGCCGGTTTTGCTTGGAAATGGGAAAGCAAGAGCAATAAAGATGCGTTCGATATCGTCATCGAGGGCATTCCCAAACGCTGGAACTCAACCCAGAAGGATTGGGTTAACTCCGCCAACGCCGTCAACGAAGTCGGATGCATTCATACGGTACAAGGCTACGATCTCAACTACGGATTCGTAATTCTGGGTCCCGACATTTACTACGACACCGACAAGAATGCCGTCTGCGTTAGCGGAGCGAACTTCAAAGATGCTGTCGCAAAAAAGAAGGCGAGCGACGACGACCTGCAAAAGATTATCGTCAACGCCTACTACGTTCTCATGACGCGCGGCATGCTGGGAACGTATCTCTATGTGTGCGACCCCGCTCTCAAGGAGTATTTGTCGCGGTATATCCCGGTGATATAGACCTAGCGACCGCCCTCCCCCATGTAACCATCTTGTAAATCATAGCGACGCAGTCGAGTTTTACCGTGATGCGGTCGCGCCCAGCGCTCCACTGTGCTAAAGTATCCCGAACGTTCAAACGACTACGAGGGGAACTAGAAGATGGCACGTGTGCACAACTTCTCAGCTGGCCCGGCCGCGCTGCCTACAAGCGTGCTCGCCGAGATCGCCGACGAGATGATGGACTACCGCGGTTGCGGCATGTCCGTGCTCGAGATGAGCCATCGATCTAGCATGTACCAGCAGATCATCGACGACGCCGAGGCAACCCTTCGCCGCCTGCTGAGCATCCCCGACAACTACCGCGTCCTGTTTTTGCAGGGCGGCGCCACGCTGCAGTTTGCGGGCATCCCCATGAACCTCATGCGCCGCGGCCGCGCCGGCTACGTCGTGACCGGCAACTTCGCCAACAAGGCGTACAAGGAGGCCTCCAAGTACGGCGAGGCCGTGCTGCTCGCAAGCTCGGAGGACACCAATTTCGACCGCATTCCCAACATGGCCGATATCAACGCGCGCATTGCCGCCGAGGCCGCGGGCGACGGGCTCGACTACGTCTACATCTGCCAGAACAACACCATCTTTGGCACCATGTTCCACGAGCTGCCCGCTTGCGGCGATGTGCCGCTGGTCGCCGACGTCTCGAGCTGCTTCCTGTCGCAGCCGCTCGACGTTGAGCGCTACGGGCTCATTTACGCAGGCGCACAGAAAAACGCCGGCGCCGCGGGCGTGACCGTGGTTATCGCGCGCGACGACCTCATCGCAGATGGCCCCGCCTTTGCGCAGACGCCGCAGTACCTGGACCTCAAGACCCAGGCCGCCAAGGGCTCCATGCTCAACACGCCCAACACCTTTGGCATCTACGTGTGCGGCAAGGTGTTCCATTGGGTGGAGCAGACCGGTGGACTTGCTGCCATGGCCGAACGCAACTGGGCCAAGGCCAACCTGCTCTATGATTTGCTCGAGCACAGTGAGCTGTTCCGTAGCACCACGCAGGCCGACAGCCGTTCCATCGCGAACGTCACCTTCCGCACCGGCGACGCAGAGCTCGATGCGGCCTTTGTCGCAGGCGCGGCCGAGCACCAGATTCAAAACGTCAAAGGCCATCGCCTGGTGGGCGGCATGCGCGCGAGCGTCTACAACGCCGTAACCATGGAAGACGTGCAGGCACTGGCCTCGTACATGAAGGACTTCGAAGCACAGCAGAGTTTGAGCCCGCGATCTAACTAGCCCGCAGCACGCGGGCCGACCAGCCATCTCAAACCACCCTGTTTAGATCAAAACCTGCTAAGGAGTTTTTCCATGCGCAAGATTAAGACCATCGACGACATCACTAAAGACGGCAAAGTCGAATTTGGCGAGGGCTACGAGTTTGTGGGCACCGCCGAGGAGGCCGACGCTATTCTGATGCGCTCCACCGACCTGCACGGCTACGAGCTGCCCGAGGGCATCCGCGCCATCGCCCGCTGCGGCGCCGGCGTCAACAACATCCCCGTCGAGGAATACGCCAAGAAGGGCGTCGTCGTCTTTAACTCCCCCGGCGCCAACAGCAACGCCGTCAAGGAGCTCGTCCTGGGCATGCTAGTACTCTCGAGCCGCGGCGTGGTACAGTCGATGAACTGGGTGCGCGACAACGCCGACGACCCCGAGATCCAGGTCGATGCCGAAAAAGCCAAGAAGGCCTTTGTGGGCCGCGAGCTCAAGGGCAAGCGCATCGGCGTCATCGGCCTGGGCAACGTAGGCTCCAAGGTCGCCAACGCCTGTGTCGACCTGGGCATGGACGTTTACGGCTACGATCCGTTCATTTCCGTCGAGCACGCGTGGGTGCTGAGCCGCGAGGTGCAGCGCGTGGGCACGCTCGAGGATCTGTGCCGCGGCTGCGACTACCTCACTGTGCACGTGCCCAGCAAGGCCGACACCATCGGTATGATCAGCACCGAGCAGATTAACCTGCTGGCGCCCGACGCCGTGCTCATCAACTACGCACGCGAAACCATCATTGACGAAGACGCCGTCGACGCTGCCCTGCGCGAGGGCAAGCTGAGCTGGTTTAGCTGCGACTTTGCCACGCCCAAGACCGTCAAGATGCCCAACACGTTTATCACCACGCATTCGGGCGCCGGCACCGGCGAGGCCGAGGCCAACTGCGCCGACATGGCCATCAGCGAGCTCAAGGATTACCTGGAGAACGGCAACATCGCGCACAGCGTCAACTACCCCGCCTGCAGCATGGGCAAGGCGCGCGCCTCGAGCCGCATCGCCTGCCTGCACGCCAACGTGCCCAACATGATCGGCCAGATCACAGCAATCCTTGCCAAGGACAACGCCAACGTGCAGCGTATGACCAACGAGTCCGCTGGCGAGAACGCCTACACTATGTTCGACACCGACGAGCACCTGGACAGCAGCACCCTCGCGGCGCTACAGCAGATTCCGTCGAGGTATCGCGTGCGCGTGATTAACTAGCGCCGGTGCCAAGCCTGCCTGGCAGGCCATGAAGCCCATTCGGCCCCCGTTTTCACGAAACGGGGGCCGATTTTGTTGCTCCGGACGACTTTAAAATGATACCCAGAACAAGTTTTTTCAGATAATCGATAGTGAGGCTCAAGTCGCTAAGCACACCCGCTTTGATAAACAGCTTTATCAGGGACTTTAATAGGTAAAAATCGATCTCTATGTGCCGAATGTAAGTTGACTGTCCATTTTCCGAAACAACTTATTCTAGATAGCATTTTTAAGGCCCCTCCAAGGCAAAATCGAAGCCTTTTTTGCGACCAAAACTCTAGTCCGCGCGACCGTTTTCCACCCGCGCGGCTACATTCCTGCCCAATCGATAAAAATCTCCTCACGAAGCCGCCGTTCGAGCTCCTGCTGTCGCGGCGTCTTGTCTTTCAGCGGCACATCGAGATAGGACATGATGAGCTCCATCACCACGCGGAAGGCATCGGAGTCGGCCAGCTGACCATGGGTCATCAGAACGACGGGATATCCCATCGCTTGCAGCGCCGTCGTTCGATCGGAGTCCGAGATCTTGGATTCAATGGATCCGTGAATGGCTTTACCTTGGCATTCAACCAGGCACTCTCGGCTGCCGTCCTTATTTGCCAGCAGGATATCGGCATAGCGCCTATCAAGCCCCGAAATCAGGCGGGCGCTGCGCGTCATACGAATCTCAACGTTATTGGTAAGGCGCAGCCCTTCGCCGCCGCGCAACCTCGTAAGGCCAAACAGCATCGAAGCCTGGACCTCGAGCGGCGATGCTGCCACCCCCGTAATGCATTTCGCGGCTCGTATGAACGATTTAGCGCCGCGGAGCCCCCGGATCTTATCGACGTACTCTGCAAGCTCAGAGAACTCGATCAAGGGCGGTCGTTTCCACAAGTCCGTTGGACTCCCCGAGACATCCTTTACGTTTTCCCAGCCCAACCGTGCGTCACCCCACTGGCCCCCATATGCCTGCACAAGTGCCGACTTTACCTGAGGCGCAATCTTGCACACGGCAAAGGTGCCGCACATCTCATACATGCACATGATCAGACGCTCGTTTGAGACCGAGGAAGCCAGGGACAGCAGGGTAAAGAGTGGGGACGCGACATCGAGGCCAAACTCTGTCTGCCGCACGGAATCAAACGGCCTCTCCCCGTTCCAAACATGCCTGACAATGCGATCGCCCTTACGCCCGCAGCCGCCCTGCGCCAAAACGTGTAACGGGGTGCCCAGGAAATGCGCGACGAGCGGATGCTCGCAAAGGCGCTCCCTGCGCGGATCGTCCGCAGAATCGGGCAGGTCCGGCATTATCGCCAAAACCTGTGGAGGTATCCGGTGATACCTAAAGGCTGATATGTTGCACAGCATGTCGTCCATGAAGGGTACGTACCCACCGCGCCGTTTGTAAACCCGCTCGGACGGTAAACGCGCTGGCTCGGCCTGCGAACGGTAAATGCTGCTGCGCGCGCATCGCGAATCTCTCAGGAGGCTTACAATCGGTTTGGAAAGCAGACTGATTGTGAGGTTGCATATGGTTGATGAGGACTTTGCCTGGCGGCTTGCTCAGGAGCTTGTGCGGATCGACAGCTCAGACCCGGGCGCGTATGAGGATGAAATTGAGCGGTATATCAAAGCGCTGGTTGAGGCTCAGCTGGAGCGGTTGAGTCATCCGGTGCTCCATGCCGTGCAGGTTGAGGAACTCGAGGTGCTGCCCGGGCGCCGCAACCTTAAAGTCACCGTGCCGGGCCAAAGCGACGAGCCGCGGCTGGTCTATATCTGCCACATGGATACCGTCACCTTGGGCGATGGCTGGGACGCAGACATCGCACCGCTTGGGGCGGTTGTGCGCAACGATAAACTCTATGGCCGCGGTGCCTGCGATATGAAGGGTGGCCTGGCCTGCGCCATTGCCGCACTGGTCCATACGCTCGAGCGCGTGGCGGCGAATGGCGCGCTGCCACGCCGCGGCTTTTCGCTCATCTGCTCGGTCGACGAGGAAGACTTCATGCGCGGCTCAGAGGCCGCGATCGATGCTGGCTGGGTCGGCTCGCGCGAATGGGTGCTGGACACCGAACCCACCGACGGACAGATCCAGGTGGCGCACAAGGGGCGTACGTGGTTCGAGATCGAGATGGCCGGCGTCACGGCTCATGCAAGCCAGCCTTGGAAGGGCGCCGACGCCGTCGCCGCCATGGCCGAGGTCGTGTGCTCGCTTCGTCGCACGTTTGCGACGCTGCCCGTGCATGATGAGCTGGGTCCTTCGACCATCACGTTTGGACAGATAGAGGGCGGCTATCGCCCCTATGTCGTGCCCGACCACGCCAAGGTCTGGGTCGACATGCGCCTGACGCCGCCGACCGACACGACCGCCGCGATCAACATGGTCGAGCAGGCCATTGCCGCCGCCGAGGCCGCGGTTCCCGGTTGCCATGGCAGCTACGCCGTGACGGGCGACCGCCCCGCCATCGAGCGCGACCCGAACTCTCCCCTTCTAGCCGCGCTCAAGCGTGCCGCCGATGACGCGACGGACGCGGACACGACCGTCGGCTTCTTTACCGGCTACACCGATACCGCCGTCATTGCCGGCAAGACAGGCAACCGCAACTGCATGAGCTACGGTCCCGGCTCGTTGGCGCTCGCGCACAAGCCCAACGAATATGTGCCCCATACCGATATCGTTCGCTGCCAAAACGTGCTCATCGCGCTTGCAGACAACGCGCTCTGGGACGCGAGCGGCCAAGTTGGGGCATAATAAGCCGCGAACAAACCGACCCGCGCGTTAGGACCGCCCATGAAAGCACTCCCGTTTCCCTGCATCCGCCCAGCTCAGGACCGCGTGCTCGAAGCACTGCCGCAGATGGGCGGCATCCTGAGCAACAACGACGCCCTGCGCGGCGCCATTGCCGACGGGCTCATGCTCAAAGATCCAGGAGCCGCGTATTACGTGTACGAATGCTCCGGAGAGCCGGGGCGCGTGACGGGCGTTGTGGCGATTTGCCCGATCGGCGTGCTGGGGGACGACGACGCGGCCTCCGCAGGTGCCGCCACAACCGCCCGTGCAATCGCCGACCTTAAGGTGCAGCCCCGCCCCGTAACGCTCGCCTACGAAGCCTCGCCCGTCATGGACATCATCCTCGGTGCCGCCAAAGAGGGCGCGTCGCTCTATGCCGTCACCGACCCCGCCGGCATTACGCATCGCGTGTGGGAGGTCAAACGCGAGGACGCTGTTGCCGCCATCCGCGCCATGCTCGATCAGGCGCCGGAGCCGACGCCGGCAGACGCTGCCTACGCCGCCGCGCTGGCAGGGGCGGCACAGCTCCTGACAGATGAGGCCCTCGCAGCCGGCACCTATACGGGCAAAGAGCCCTTCAACTTTGCCATTGCCGCGTTGTTCCCCGCCGTGCAGGTGAGCGGCGACGCACCGCAGGTTCCAACGGGTCTGCTCACCCACCAGATCGCACGGTGGTTCTAGCCGGGCGTAAACGCTTAGCACAAAGACTCGGCAGCTCAACAAACAAGGGGCGGAGATGCAATACATGTGCATGCATCTCCGCCCCTTTCGCATCGAGCGATTATGTCGGCAACCCGTATCGCCGCGCCCGCACTAGCCACGTTGCGGACCCGCTGCCGCCACCAGCGGCTCAAGGCCCAGCTCGCGCGCATAATCTTCCTGCGTAAAGACTTCGACCAGGTCAAACGTATCGGTCGCATCGTCAAACACGAAATGCAGCACCGAGCAGTTGCCCGGCACGCGCTCGCGCTCGTCGGCCGCCGCACCCTTCACGTGGTCCATGAACTCCTTAATGGCCGATCCATGGCTCACCGCAAGCACGCAGGTGTGATCAGGCTTCTGCATAAGCTCGGTCAGCGTCGCCACCATGCGCTTACGCACCTGCATCTGGCCCTCGCCGCCAAACTGGCGATAGAAATCGCGCCACGGGCGCTCGGGCATCAACATCACGCGCTCGGCTTCAAAATCGCCAAAGAACCACTCGCGCAGGCCGTCAAGGCGCTCGTAGGCAAGGCCCGGCCACAGGTTGGCGATAGTCTGCTCGGTGCGATGCAGCGTCGAGGTGTAGGCGTGGTCGGGCTCAATGCCGCGCGCACGCAAAAACATGCCGGCGCGCGCCGCCTGGTCGCAACCCAGCTGCGTGAGCGGCGAGTCGCTCCAGCCCTGAATAATGCGCTTGAGGTTAAATATCGTCTGCCCATGACGGACCAGATACAGGTCTTTATTCATAGGGGTCCTTTCGTTCGTTACCAATCAAGGAGCGAAAACGCCCCGTCGCAATAGCCAAAATGAAGCACGGCACCGTTGTCGGGTTGTTCTCCCACGCCGGCCACATACTCAAGAAACTCCTGGCAGGCGGAACCGTGGGAGACGGCCAGCACGCAGTCGTGCCGGGACCGGGCCATGATGCGGGACAGCGCCGCGACCATACGCGACTGAAGCTCACTTTCCGACTCGCCGCCAAAGGCCACCGGATAATCGCTCCAGGGCTGCGGCGGCATCTCGCGATTTGATGTACCCTCCAGCGAGCCCAAATGCCACTCGCGCAGGTCATCGACCAGCTCTATCGAGCGGCCCTCACCAGCAATTAGCTCAGCCGTAGACCGCGCCCGGCCCAACGGGGAGGAATACACATGGTCAAAGGCCACGCCACGCGCCTCAAACGCCGCGCGCGTCGCCAGCGCCTGCTCGCGCCCGCGCGCCGTAAGCGGCGAATCGTGCCAGCCCTGCAAAATGTTCTGCACATTGAGTTCAGTCTGCCCATGCCGCACCAAATACAGATCGGCCACACGCCCTCCCCTCGTACCACCACAAAGGGGACAGGCACCTTTTTGGTGGTTTTGCCGCCAGATCGCGCCGCGGCGACGCTCAGCTACATCAGTACGTCGGCGAGCGGGCGCTTGGGTACGTGGTGCACCTGCGCATCGTCACGCCAGTAATTAATTGAGCCGTCGGGGTTGGAATCGATCGCATCGATCATCTGCGTCTCGGCCGGCACGCCAAAAGCCATGATCAGCTTGAGCTCATACTTGTCGTTATCGAGCCTCATGGCATCGATCGCGTGGGGCGTAAAGGCCTTGAACATGCAGGCTGCCACCTCGGGCGTGGCGCTGCGGGCGGCGAGCATCATCGTCTGCGCGGCAATGCCGGTGTCGACCTCGGTGATGGGCGCGGCGGGCTTACCCGGAACAGCGCGCTCGGCCAGAATCGCGATGTAGCCGGTCGGACGCTCGCCCTCGGCAGGACCCGGCCAATCCTTAAGCGCGCCGGCCCATGCAAGCTCATCGAACACGCGAGCGCAATCCTCGGCACCGCTCACCACATGAAAGCGCAGACGCTGAGCATTGGCGCCGCAGGGAGCCAGGTGCGCCAGTTCCGCCAGCTCGAGCAAAAACTCGCGCGGCACGCGCATGGACTCGTCAAAGCGGCGGCATGTACGAGCACGACGGATCAGCGCGTCAAACGCTTCCAGACCGAGCTTTTCGCAGCCCTGCTTTGCCATCGATTCTGCGCTTACCGGCGCTGCGGGAACTGTTTCGTTCATGGGGACCCCAATTCAAGCAAATTGTCTTTAGGAAAATCTAACCTAAAACGTAGGCAATAACATACAGCGACGTAATGTTCTACAGCTGTTGATTAATCCTCACTGAAGCGGGAACAAAAGTAACAATTCGGGAATGTGGGGCGGCAATTCGTCCTTCCCGCCCCATGCATCGGCGCCCTTGGGCGATACTTGTTGCAGCACTTTTGGCGTACGCCGCACGGAGAGCAATGAACGCGACGTGCACCACACGGAAAGGAGACGTTATGGGTATCTTTAAGAACGATGACCAAAAATCAAGCCAGTTTGGATTTGACGAGAAAAGCATGGCAGGCAAAGCCGTCAAGGCCGTGCGCTGGATCTACGCCATCACGGGCGTCGTGGCGCTCATTGCTGGTATCGCGCTGCTTTTTGCACCCGCCAAGTCCCTCGTCTTTTTGACGACCGTCCTGGGTTTTTACTTTGTAATCACCGCTGCCATCAGGCTGTTCGCTGCCATTTTTGAGCCGCTGCTGCCCACCGGCTGGCGCGTCACGAGCATCATCTCCAACCTGCTCATTATCCTGGGCGGCGTCATAATCCTGCGCAACCAGGCGTTCTCGACCGCGACCCTCACCACGCTCGTGGTGGTCGTTGCCGGCTTTGGCTGGATCGTCGAGGGTGTCATGTCGATTCTGGAGTCCGAGCTTTCGTCTAACCGCGCCCTCGCCATCCTGAGCGGCGCGCTCTCCATCATCGCCGGCATGTTCGTGTTTATCTATCCGCTGTGGTCGGCCAAGATGCTCGTCATCTTTAGCGGCGCCGCGCTGCTGGTGTTTGGCGTAACGCTGATTGTTCGCGCTATTCAATTTGGCAAACTGGTGCACTAGATGCCGCGAACGCTCTTTATTGATGCCGACGCCTGCCCGGTCACGCGCGAGTCGATTGACTGCGCGCGGCGGGCGGGCGTCGCCGTTGTTATCGCCGGCAACAGCACGCAAAACCTGGAACGGCACATTCGCCACGACGACCCGCGCGATGCCGAGCACGCGCGACGCGGCTTTTGGGTCACGACGCTCGACGTGAGCGTGGGCGCCGACAGCGCCGACTTTGCCATTGTCGAACACCTGCAGGCGGGCGACGTGGTCGTGACACAGGACATTGGCTTGGCGAGCATGGTGCTCGGGCGCGATGCCGCCGCCATCGGTGTGCGCGGGCGCGTCTACGACAAAGCGACCATCGACATGCAGCTGTTTATTCGCCACGAGGAAAAGAAGGTGCGCCGCGCCGGCGGACGCACTCGCGGACCGGCGGCATTTACCAGCGAAGACCGCATCCGCTTTAAACGCAACCTCACCGAGCTACTGCGCTAACCAAGGTAGATTTTTGGGACATGCCTAAAAATCTACCTTTTTGTTTTGGCGATTGACACGCATCCAACGCCCAGGTCATGGCGGTAGATTATACGGCATACCCCAGTTTTTACGGCATATCCCAATAATCTACTTAGAGACCAACGGCGGAGAGAATGAGACCCCAGCCCGCGCCGATAACGTACATCATAATCAGGAACACGACGTTTTCGCGGGCGCTGCGGTTGGTACGGAACAGCACCAGGTAGCCCACGCCGGCGGAGATAAGCGTGCCGGCGAGCATCGGTGCCAGCTGCAGCGCACCTTCCAGATACAGCTGCGTGATGACGACGCTGGCCGAGCAGTTGGGAATCAGGCCGACAAGCGCCGAGCCCAGAACCGCAAGCGTCTCGTTACCGCGCAGGAACTGCTCAATCGCCGATTCGCCGAACGTCTCGAGCACGGCGACCAGAATCAGCGTCACCAGAAAAATGAATACTGATACCTGTATGGTGTGCGAGATCGCACTGCGGATGATTGCCAGGAGGGGCGCGCCCTCATGGGAGTGACCGTGCTCATGGCCACAAGCACAGCCGCACTCGTGAGCACGATCGCCCTCGTGGCCGTGCTCATGGCCGTGCTCGTGGCCGTGCTCGTCCTCATCCTCGTCACAGCCGCAATGGTCGCGCTCGCATAACTCGTGGATGTGGTCGGCGCCCACGCCCGCCTCGGCCACCTCGTCGATGATGTCACCGCCGCTGTGGTCGTCATGCGCGCAGTTAACGTGGGCCGGGTTGGCCGCGGTTCCCAGCACGGTACGGCGAATCGCCGCGTGCGCGCGGGCGTTACGGCGCAGGCCGCGAATGGCAGCGTCCACGATAAAACCCGTGACCAGTGCGATCAGCGCTTTCGAAGCCAAAAGCATCGCCATAGTCTGCACGGGAACCTGCTCGGCAAGTAGCAGCGGCAGCATCTCGTCGGAGGTCGAAAGGAACACCGCCACCAACGTGCCCAAGGTCACGACACGGCCGGCGTACAGCGTTGCTGCCATGGCCGAAAATCCGCACTGCGGCACCATGCCCAGCAGCGAGCCAACCACGGGGCCCGCGGCACCGGCGCGCTTGATAGCGCCGTTGACGCGGTCGCCCGCAACGTGCTCAAGTGTCTCGAGAGCAAGATACGTCACCAACAAAAACGGCGCCAGCGACAGCGTGTCCTTGCCGGCGTCGAGCAGAATATCAATCAGTAAATCCATGACGGATGGAACCTTTCGTGTCTTTCGGCAGCATTGTAAAAGTCCTAGCGGTCAACTAGGGTATTGTAGTTGTCCCGGGCGCGGTGCCAATAGTTGCCCATGGTAAACTATCATCTCGCCACAACTCAGTAACCCCGAGCCGCGCGACGCGGCCCGTCCAAGGAGCAGCCTATGAACGTTTCGCAAGCACTTGAATACGAGCGCCAGCCGTTTATTCCCATGTTTATCTATGGCGACCACGGTGCCATGGAGTCCGAACGCCAGAAGGGCGAAGAGGCCCTCAAGGTGCTCGAGACCGAGTACTTTACCGCCGAGGGCGACCCCGGCTTCGACTTTGCCACCGTGCGCGACCTGGCCGACCGCAACCGCGACCTTTGCGACCAGATTGGCGAGGCACGCCTGCGCAATGTGACGCCCGCGACGCTCTCGCGCGGCCTGTCCGACGCCGACACCTGCGCCGCCATCGGCAAAATGCAAAAGCGCACCGCCGCGTCCGTTATGCGCGAGATCCGCGGTGACCGCGACGCGCTCGGCGTGGCCTACGCCCGCAAGCCCATCCAGGGCACCGTGCTCGGTATCGACATCGAGACCACCGGCCGTGCACCCGAACGCGGTTATATCATCAACGTCGGCTGGGAGATCATGGAACTCACCAGCGACGCCATCCCGCACGACGCCGAGGCGCACTACTGTGGCCTGCCCGACATCTACCGCGGCGAAGATGTGCCGCTGTCGAATATCCACCACATTACCTGGGACGACATCGACGGCAAAACGCCCTTCCGCGAGAACAAGGAGCTGCAAAAGCAGCTGCTCAAGCTTATGAAGAAGTACCCATACATGGCGCATAACGCCGCCTTTGAGGACAGCTGGTTCAAGATTCACCTGGACGGTTACGCCGAGGCACGCCGCGCGGGTAAGATCATCGTCATCGACTCGCGCCAGATCTGCCGCAGCCTGGATGCCGACGTCCGCTCGCTCCCCCGCGAGTCCGCCCCCGCCGCACTCGAGAACTGGGCGCGCCGCCGCGGAACCCTCGCCGCCGACGCCAACGAGCAGCATCTGGGTCTGGACGACACCGACCTCATGCTCCGCACGGTACAGGCCGAGTTCAACCTCAAGAACCTGTTCGCGAAATAGCAACGCCTGCGACAAACGCTGCTTGCTCACGAGCGGCCTCGCAGCGGGAAACACCGCAGCGGGGCCGCCCTACGTTCCACAGATAGATCTGCCATCACAAATTCTGAACCCTCATTTTGAACGATTCGGCCAATTCCCGACACGTAATTCGTTGTCGGATGGTGATGCATCGATATCAAATGTGCAGCAATTGAGTTTTTATATGCTATAGCTGAGCTGCGAGAACATTGATTTTAGGCGTGCCAACCCATAATTGCGTCAAGCTTTTGGACAGCATTTGGTTAGGCCCCTAAAACGACTTTCCCACTCAGCGCCATCAACACGGCATTAGCTGACACGATATATACCATGAGTATCGTATTGTCACATACCACTGCAAAAGCGGTCTACCAGGCCGCGCATTCGGCGTCTGCGAAAGACACCAAGCCCTGTAACCCTGCCGCGATTTACGGATCATGTCCCACCGGAACGCTCCTTGACGCAGCCGCAGAATGGCTCACCAAACACGATGTTTCCCTCGACGCAAATGATTCCCTCGAGGTGATGGTGTTTGATCGCAGGAATGCGCGCTACGCAATGAACTGTCAATGCCACGTTACGTCAAAACGATTCTCGAACTCACGCTTTATAGAGCTCAAAGATGGCATCTTCATTGTTGGCGTTGAGCTTTGCGCACTTCAGGCCGCCACCTATCTCCCTTTTCGCGAACTGGTGGAGTACTACTTTGAATTGTGCGGCGTTTACTCCCTTGGAACCGGCTCTTCCACCTCTTATAACGAGCGTTTCGCGCTCACCTCGACCGAGAGGTTGAAACAGTTCTTTAATTCCATTACCAGATGCGACGGTCTGGCCCTTGCCCGAAAGGCGATCCAATGTGTGCGCGACGGATGCCGGTCTCCTATGGAAACGGCCTTTGTCATGATGCTAACGCTGCCTAAAAGCGAAGGAGGGCTTGGTATTAAGGGAATTGAGACCGATTACGAGGTGCAGGTCACCGCTGCCGCAAAGAATCTCACGAGACGCAAAAAGTTCTTTATGGATGCGTATCTAAAGAAATCTCGCACAGACATTGAATACAACGGGTTTTATCATGACGCGGAAGAAGACCGCGCCATCGATGAGGAGCGCAAGAATGCGCTTGCGTCCATGGGATACGGAATCATCACCGTCAGTCGTTATTCCTTTATGCATGCCAGCGCTTTCGTTAGGGTCATGGAGGCGATCCAACGGAAAGAGGGCATACGCCCCTCGCGTCTGCCAAAAGACTTTCAAATCATGCAAGAGGACCTGAGACAGTTTGTGCTCAGAAAGTTTATAGAAGAGAAAAAGCGAATTCAGAAGCAGCTTCGCCAGGATTCCGAAGATCGTCAACGAATCGACCTCGAAAAAGCAACACTCGAAGGTATCACGCTGGATGACCCGACAATAAATGAAGTTCCGGCAATCGATGACATGCTGACTGTCGAATCCGACAGCCCATCATTTGCCCAAATAAGCAGCCTCGCGCCCGAGGGCAGAATCTTCGGGGCCGGAAGCTAGACCGGCTAACAAGGTGGGTACCCTAGCGATGTGCAAAATTGCGAGTATTCAGCAGGGTCGGCCCTCCAGCACCCACAAGTTAATCTAAATGAGAAACAAAAACGCTATCGAACGGGAACGTTAGGCAACATTTGAGGAAGACCTTGTCTGTTTACCGCCCTTGGATAACTCTTGAGCGGCTTTATTTGGCCTGGAATAGATTAACGGACCCCCTATAGTTGCAGAATACTCCAATTTTTGCACGGCGCGGGGGCACCCACCCCGGCATCGGCTATCAAAACCGCTCAGTCCGGAATCTCGTCCACTATTCCCCATCATTTTGTGCGACGAATTACCTGAACGTCATTGACATATGAACATGCGCTCATATAATCGGAAATAAGTTATATGAGCGCATGTTCATATGAAAGGATGTTGCAATGAGCAGCCACGCTGATGAAACAAAGACTGGCATCGAGGCCACCGAGCCGATCGTCCCCACCACCTGCTCGCCCGAGGACCTTCCCGACGAGGAGCTGTTGTACGACCTGGCCGACCTGTTCAAGGTCTTCAGCGACACCACACGCATCAAGATTCTCTATGCCCTCATGGGTCGCGAGCTCTGCGTGGCTGACATCGCCGAAGCGACCGCGACCTCGCAGTCTGCGGTGTCGCACCAGCTGCGCACGCTTAAGCAGTCGCACCTGGTCAAGTTCCGCCGCGACGGCCGCAACATTCTCTACTCGCTTGCCGACGATCACGTCTACACCATGCTCAACCAGGGCATGAGCCATATCTGCGAATAGCAATCAACCACGGTATCAGCGCGGCCGGCACCCAGACCGCTAACACAGGGAAAGGAACCCACCATGAAAAAGCAGTTTAAGCTCGACGAGATCGATTGCGCCAACTGCGCGCGCGAGCTTCAGGACGAACTTGCCAAGCTCGAGGGCGTCAAGTCCGTTTCGGTCAACTTTATGACCCAGAAGCTGACGCTCGAGGCCGACGACGCCGAGTTCGACGAGGTCCTGGACCGCGTCGTTGAGTTCACCGCCGACGCCGAGCCGGACTGCGAGATCATTCTCTAACCCGCGCATACGTTGACCTGCGAGGCCGCGCTTGCCGCGGCCTTTGCTCGCGAAATTATATGAGCAAGTGTTCATACACTCAAATGGGAGGTTTGAATCATGGCAGCCGCCGATCCCAAAAAGAAAAAGAAGAAGCGCAAGAAGAAAGAGTCCCTTGAGCACAAGCGCAACCGCATCCTGGTAGCACTGGGCATTTTTGCCGTTGTTTATGCCCTCGACGAGCTCGGCGCTCTTACCGCTGCATTCGACACCCCGGATGACATCTGCGCCAGCTTCGTGCTGTTCCTGGTGCCGTTCCTAATTGCCGGCTACGACGTGCTCCAGAAGGCGTTCAACAACATCCGCCGCGGCAAGGCGTTCGACGAGAGCTTCCTCATGGCCGTCGCAACCATCGGCGCGTTTGCCATGGTGCTCTTCCCCGACACCGACCCGCACATGGCCGAAGGCGCCGCCGTCATGCTGTTCTACCAGGTCGGTGAGCTGTTCCAGGCATACGCCGTGGGCAAGAGCCGCAAGTCGATCAGTGCCATGATGGACATCGCGCCCGACTACGCTAACGTCGAGCAGCCCGACGGCACGCTCGAGCAAGTCTTCCCCGATGACATCGCCGTCGGCACTGTCATCGTCGTCAAGCCCGGCGAGCGCGTGCCTATCGACGGCGTCATCGTCGAGGGCGAGACGCAGCTCGACACCGCTGCCCTCACCGGCGAATCGGTCCCCCGCCCCGCCAAGTCCGGCGACGATATCATCAGCGGCTGCATCAACATGACGGGTCTCATCCACGTGCGCACCACCAAGCCCTTTGGCGAGTCCACCGTCGCGCGCGTCCTGGAACTCGTGGAGAATGCCAGCGAGAAGAAGGCGCGCACCGAGAACTTCATCACGCGCTTTGCCCGCGTCTACACGCCCGCCATCACCGGCGCGGCCGCGGTGCTCGCACTTGGCGGCGGCCTGATCACCGGTGCCTGGTCCGACTGGATTCTGCGCGGTCTGACCTTCCTGGTCGTCAGCTGCCCGTGCGCCCTCGTGATCAGCGTACCGTTGAGCTTCTTTGGCGGCATCGGCGGCGCGTCCAAGCTGGGCGTCCTCATCAAGGGTTCCAACTACCTCGAGACGCTCGCCGATGTGGACACCGTCGTCTTCGACAAAACCGGCACGCTCACCAACGGTACGTTCTCGGTAGTCGCGGTGCACCCCGAGGCAGGCTATACCGAGCAGTCGCTACTCGAGGTCGCAGCCCTCGCCGAGTCGTTCTCCGACCATCCCATCGCGCAGTCGGTGCGCACCGCCTTCCAGGGCGAGCTCGATCCCAAGCGCGTAAGCGACTCCGCCGACGACGCGGGCCATGGCGTGACGGCGACTATCGACAGCAAGCATGTCGTCGTCGGCAACGCCAAGATGCTTGCTGCGGCCGGTATCGACGCTCCCAATTGCGAGGTCGTCGGTACGATCCTCCACGTGCTAGTCAATGGCACCTATACCGGCCACATCGTGATTGCAGACACCGTTAAGGCCGATGCGGAGCAAACGATTCACGACCTGCATGCCGCCGGTATCAACCGCACCGTCATGCTCACGGGCGACCGCGAGGAAGTTGCAGCGTCTGTGGCCAAGCAACTCGGTCTCGACGAGTTCCACGCGCAGCTCCTGCCGGGCGACAAGGTCGAGCGCGTTGAGGCGCTGCTCGCGGCCGAAAGTGGCAAGGGCAAGCTTGCCTTTGTCGGCGACGGTATCAACGACGCGCCCGTGCTTACGCGCGCTGATGTGGGCATTGCCATGGGCGCCATGGGCTCCGACGCCGCGATCGAGGCCGCCGACGTGGTGCTGATGGACGACAAGCCGTCCAACATTTCCCGCGCGATCCGCGTGGCGCGCAAGACCATGACGATTGTTTGGCAGAACATCATCTTTGCGCTGGGCATTAAGCTGCTGATTCTGGTGCTTGCGGCGCTCGGCATCGCCAACATGTGGCTTGCCGTCTTTGGCGACGTAGGCGTGGCGATCATCGCCATCCTGAACGCCATGCGCGCGATGGGTGTCAAGAACCTGTAGCGCCTGCGGTGACGTTGTTGGCGGTTCTTGGGCATCGCTTGCTGGCGGGGTTCCTTGTCTGAGTTGGACTTAGTTGGTAGGGCTACTGATCCCGATCGCTGTCCCGCGCCGTTCCGGCGCGGGAGGCGCGCCTCTTTGGGAACGCAGAGATAGCCCAGCTGTGGTGGCGTCGCGCACCGATAGCTGCACTTTGGACTGCGTCGGACTCGTTATTCTCCGAACCCCTCTCCCCTTTTCGCTGGTTCGCGCTTTGCGCGAACTCCGCGCTACTGAGGACCTGCTAGGATTCCGAGGTTGAATCCGTCGCCTCGCCCCGTCCCAACATCGCCCTCAGCTTCTCAAAGCTCTCCTCGCTCAGGCAGTGCTCCATGTGGCAGCCCTCTTGCGACGCGACCTCGGGCGTTACGCCTGCGTCCTCTAGCAGCCCTACAAAAAAGCAGTGGCGCTCCCACATTTGACGGGCAACCTCAAGACCGCGTTCCGTCAGATGCACGTCGCGTTTGCCCATCTCCACGTAGCCGGTGCTCTCCAAGGCCGCCATGGCTTTAGAGACGCTTGCTTTGGTTACGCCCAAGTATTCGGCAACGTCGATCGAGCGCACGATGCCCTGACGTTCCGACAGAACGTAGATCGATTCGAGATAGTCTTCTCCGGATTCACGTAGGGCCATGGGCCGCCTTTCGCGATGGCTTCTAGTTAGCCTTTGGATACTTTTACTTGATTTACTTTACCGCAAAAGTTGCCCATGTCTTACTACGTTGTTTAAAAAGTTAACCGTGTTTCACAAAACGCACGGGACGAAAACAAAACGGGGACACGCCCCGCAAGGAGTGTCCCCAACTGCCGGCAGAAAAGGAACGTCCCCAAGTGCCGAATCCGCAGCTAGAGCAGGCCAAAGTGTTTGGCGGCGTTGTAGATGCCGTCGTCGTCCACGGCGGTCGTCACGTAGGTCGCCGCAGCCTTCACGGTATCCTGCGCGTTGCCCATGGCCACGCTCGTGCCCACGGCCGAGAACATCGACAGGTCGTTCTCGCCGTCGCCAAAGGCGATCGCCTCGCTCGCGCCGATGCCCAAGCGCTCCAGCGTCGCCGCCACGCCCAGGTCCTTGCCGCCGTTAGCGGGAATAATATCGCAGAACAGATCGCACCAGCGCGTAGTGAGCGAATGCGACACGGAATCGGTCACGATATGCTCGTCGGCCGGATCAACAAAGGCGCAAAACTGGTAGACCGGCGCGTCAAAGGCGTGCTCAAACGGCTCCTCATGGTAGACAATCCCCGCGTTACTGCCAGCCGTCACCACGCGCTCGGACAGGCGGTTCACAAACGAATTCTCGCCCTGCATGCACAGCGAGTCATAGCGCCCCTGCGCCACCTGGTCCACAATCACCGCAACGTCGTCCGGGTCAATCGGGCAGCTACGGTAAACGCCCTTGGCATCAAAACAGTGCTGGCCCGAAAGCGTAATGTACGCATCCCAACCCAAGTTGAACAGCCAATCGGGCATCTGGTAGGTCGGGCGACCCGTGGCGATCACGCACGCAATCCCCTGCTCATGAAAGCTGTCGAGCACCTGCTGTGCCGACGCCGGAATCCGGTGGGTCTTAAAGCTCAGCAGCGTGCCGTCGATATCGAAAAACGCGGCCTTGATCATCCTCGCCTACTCCTCGCCCTCGAGCTTCTCGCTCGCCTCGAGCCACGCCATCTCCAACTCGTCCATGGCGGCGTGGGCCTCGTCGATCTTTGCCTGCTGCTCGCCCAGCGCCGTGTAGTTGGTGGGGTCGACCTGAGCCATCGCGGCCTCGGCCTCCTCCACGCGGGCGCGCTGCGTCTCCATTTTGCGCTCGAGCGAGCTCACCTCGCGGCGAAGCTTCTGGCGTTCGGCGTTGGAAAGGCCATTGGGCTGGCCGCTCGACTTGGGCTTTTCGGCCGCAGCCACCGCGGCACCGGTATCAAACGTGCCGGTCTTGGCGCTCGGCGCACCCACGGGCTCGCCCTCGGCGGTAGCGTTGCACAGGCGCAGGTACTGGTCCACACCGCCGGGCATATGCGTCAGATGGCCATCGAGCAGTGCCCACTGCTGGTCGGTCACGCGCTCCATAAGGAAACGGTCGTGCGTCACCAGGATTAGCGTGCCGGGCCAGCCGTCGAGCAGGTCCTCGACAATCGCGAGCATGTCGGTATCCAGGTCGTTGCCGGGCTCGTCCAGGATGAGCACGTTGGGCTCGTCCAGGATTGTCAGTAGCAGCGACAGGCGACGGCGCTGGCCGCCCGAAAGATCGCCGATGCGGCTCCAGAGCTGCTGCGTCGTAAAGCCCAGACGCTCGCAAAGCTTCTCGGGCGAAGTCTCCTTGCCGTCGATGACGTAGTACTTCTTATAGTTGCTGAGCACCTCGCGAATCGTATCGCCCATGTAGGGCTCGAGCTCCTCGAGCTGCTGAGACAGCACGCCAAAGCGCACCGTCTGGCCAATCTTCACGCGGCCGCGCAGAGGTGCGATCTTGCCCTGGATCACGTCGAGCAGCGTCGACTTGCCGGCGCCGTTTTCGCCCAGCAGACCATAGCGGTCGCCCGCGCCGATGAGCCAAGTCACGTCGGAGAGTACCTGCTTGGACACGCCGTCGGTATCCGCATAGCCGGCGTCCACGTCGACCACATCGATGACCTGCTTGCCCAGGCGGCTCACGGCAAGTCGCTTGAGTTCCAGCTCGTCGCGCACGGGCGGCACGTCGGCGATGAGCTCGCGGGCTGCCTCCACGCGAAACTTGGGCTTGGTGGAACGGGCCTGGGCACCGCGGCTCAGCCACGCGAGCTCCTTGCGCGCCATGTTGCGACGGCGCTCCTCGGTAACGGCGGCCATGCGGTCGCGCTCCACGCGCTGCAGGATATATGCCGAGTAGCCGCCCTCGAAGGGATCAACCTGGCCGTCGTGGACCTCCCACATGCTGGTACAGACCTCGTCCAAGAACCAACGGTCGTGCGTGACCACGAGCATGGCGCCCTGGCCGCGCTGCCAGCGAGCCTTTAAGTGACGCGCGAGCCAGTTGATGGTGCGCATGTCCAGGTGGTTGGTGGGCTCGTCGAGCATGAGCACGTCGTAGTCGCCAATCAGCAGGCGAGCGAGGTCCACGCGACGGCGCTGGCCGCCCGAAAGCTCGCCCACCGTGCCCTCCCAGGGCACATCGCTGATGAGGCCGGCGAGGATCTGACGCGTGCGGGGGCTCGATGCCCACTCGTACTCAGGCGTGTCGCCCACAACGGCATGATGCACGGTATCGGTGTCGACAAGCTGGTCCTTTTGGCCGAGTAGACCGATCGTGGTGCCGCGGCGGTGCGTCACGCGGCCGTCGTCGGGTTCCAGCGTGCCGGCGAGTACACTCAGCAGCGTCGACTTGCCGTCGCCGTTTTTACCGACGATACCAATGCGGTCGCCCTCGCCCACGCCGAGCGTCACGCTATCGAAAATATGCTTGGTGGGAAACTCTAGGCTGATGGAATCGCATCCCAAAAGAATCGCCATATGCCCTGCTCCTTCGTAGAAATTCAACGTTGTCCATGATAGCAGCGAAAAGGCAGGCCGCACACGACACAAAAAGGCAGGCCATCTCCCGCAAGAGATGACCCGCCTCTCCAATCAGTCCCGTGGCGACCGTGGCCGCCGCGGGCCTCAAGCATGTCCCGGACTAGGAGAACATGCCGGTGAGGTAATCATTCAGCCGCTGATCCTTGGGCCGTTGGAAAATCTCGTCGGTCTCGTCGTACTCGACCATATCGCCCATATAGAAGAACGCCGTACGGTTGGACACGCGCGACGCCTGCTCCATGTTGTGCGTCACGATGACAATAGCGCGGTCGGCCACAATCGACGACATAAGGTCCTCGATTGCCAGCGTCGAGATGGGGTCGAGCGCCGAGCAGGGCTCGTCGAACAAGATCACGTCGGGGTTGAGCGCCAGCGTGCGCGCGATGCACAGGCGCTGCTGCTGACCGCCCGAAAGCGCATAGGCGCTCTTGTCGAGCTTGTCCTTGACCTCGTCCCACAGTGCCGCGCCGCGCAGGCTCTCCTCGACCATGCGGTCGAGCTCGTCGCGATCGGTGATGCCGTGGCGCTTGGGCGCAAACGTAATGTTGTCGCGGATGGACTTGCGAAACGGGTTGGGCTGCTGAAACACCATGCCAATGGAACGACGCAGCTCGTACGTGTTCTCGGTCTTGGTGTTCACGTTGCGCCCGCGGTAGTTGATCTCGCCCTCCACGCGGCAGCCGCGAATCTCGCGATTCATCAGGTTGAGGCTGCGCAAAAAGGTCGACTTGCCGCAGCCCGAAGGCCCGATGAGCGCTGTGATCTCGCCCTTGTGGAAGTCGAGCGACGTGTTATGCAGCGCATGGTGGTTGCCGTAGTACACGTTGACGTCCTTGGTGGAGAGCACGACCTCGTCGCTCACGGCCTTGCCGCTCACGCGAACGCGCTTCTCGCTCTCCCCCACGCTCGACAGAAAGTCCTGGGTCTCGGACGTGGCCGCCTCGGTTGCGGGCGTTGCATTCATCTCGCTCATTCGGCCGTCATCTTCCTTGCCAGTTGCTTGCCCACGATACGGGCGATTACGTTAAACAGCAGCACGCAAATCATCAGCAGTGCAGCGGTGCCCCAGACGATCTGCTGGGCCTCGGGGCTGCCCTCGCCATAGATCTTGTAGATATGCACGGCGAGCGACTCGCCGGGGCGGAACACGTTCCAGGCGCAGGTAGGGCTCGACAGGTTAAAGCTCAAGAAGTTCAGGCGAACCGGCGAGCTCATGCCCGAGGTAAAGAGCAGCGCCGCGGCCTCGCCAAAGACGCGGCCGGCCGAAAGCACGATGCCGGTCACGATAGCGGGCATGGCCTCGGGGATCAGGATGTGCAGCGTGGCCTCCCAGCGGGTGAGGCCCATAGCCAGACACGCATCGCGCTGGGTCTGCGGCACGTCCTCGAGCGCCTGCTGAATCACGCGCACCAGGATGGGGATGTTGAACATGGTGAGCGCAACGGCGCCGGAGATGATGGAGTACTTCCACCCCAGCTGCACCGAGAACACCAGGAATCCGAACATGCCGACAACGATGGAAGGCAGCGAGGACAGCGTCTCGATGGCGGTGGAGGCGATGTCGCGGATGGGGCCGTCGGGTGCGTACTCGACCAGGAAGACTGCGCCGCCCAGGCTGATGGGCACCGAGATACCTAAGGTGATCAGCAGCAGGTAGAACGAGTCGAACAGCTGGTAGAGCACGCCGCCCTGGGTGCCGTTGGCGCGTGACGGCTCCGTGAGGAATCCCGGCTGGAACAGCGTCGAGATACCCTCGAACAGGATGTAGGCCACCATGGAAACGACGATGAGCATGACGATGGCGACGATCGCCGTCAACACGCCGGTGGCGATGCGGTCCTGTTTTTGGACACGCCCGAGTCTCGCCTCGTCGATATGGATGCGCGTGCTAGCCACGAGCCTTCGCCCCCTTGCGGCCAATGAGATGAATGATCAGGATGAAGATGAGGCTCATGCCCATCAGCAGCAGACCGAGTGCCCACAGGACGTCGTCCTGGGCCGAGCCCTCGGCATAGACCGCCATGGACGTGGTGAGCGTGGTCGTGATGGTCGAAGCCGGCGACAGCAGCGACGTCGGCATGGCCTCGATGCCGCCGATGACCATGCGCACGGCGAGCGTCTCGCCAAAGGCGCGGGTCATACCAAGGATGACCGCGGTCATGAGCGACGGCATGGCGGACTTGAGCACCACGTGCCAAATGGTCTGCCAGCGGGTGTAGCCCAGTGCGAGCGAACCCTGACGGTAGCTGTCGGGCACGGCGCGCAGACCGTCGACCGAAAGCGTGGTCATGGTCGGCAGAATCATAACGGCCAGCACGATGGCGCCGGGCAGGATGCCCAGGCCCGTGCTCACGTGGAAGACGCTCTTCATGAGGCCGACGACCACGTGAAAGCCAATCAGGCCAAAGACGACCGAGGGAATACCGGTCAAAAGCTCAATGAGCGGCTGGAAGACCTTGGAGCCAAACTTAGGCTGGATCTCGACCGCGAAGATGGCAGAGCCGATGGCGATGGGCAGTGCGATGAGCGTGGAGAGCACCATGACCGCAAACGAGGTAACGATCAGGGGCAGGGCACCGGTATAGGGCAGGCCGTTGTCGGCCGTGTTGGCCAGGTCCCACTTGGTACCGGTGAAAAACTCGACGACCGAGACGCCGTCCTTGACAAAAGCCGAGAGGCCCTTTTGGGCGACCATAAAGATGAGCGCGGCAACAACAAGCGTCACGAGCGCTACGCACGCGCCCGTGACGCCCAGGCCCACGTTCTCAAGGTCGCGCTTTGGCAGCTGTTTTGCCATTGCAAACCTTTCCGGGGGCGATTACTTATTTAGCGGAGACCTTGCCGCTGGCGTCCTTGACGACCTTCATGGCAGAGACGGGGATAAAGCCCTGCTCCTCGACAAGCTTGCCCTGGACGTCGTCGGAAAGCATGAAGTCCAGGAAGGCCTTGGTGGCCTCGTCGGCGTCCTTGGAGCAGTACATGTGCTCGGTCGCCCAGATCTTGAAGGAGTCGTCGGTGACGTTCTCGCTCTTGGGCTCGACGCCCTCGACCTTGATGGCGTTGAACTTGGAGTCGTCGAAGTGCGAGAAGTCGAGGTAGGAGATGGCGTTGTCGGTGCTGGCGATCTGAGTCTGGACGTCGCCGGACTTGTCGAGCTCGGCATCGCCCTTAAAGTCGACAGCCTCGTCGCCAAAGACAGCGGCCTCGAAGGTGGCGCGGGTGCCGGAGCCGGCCTTACGGTTGAGGACGACGATGGCGGCGTCGTCGCCGCCGACCTCCTTCCAGTTGGTGATCTGGCCGGAGAAGATGCCCTTGAGCTGCTCGAGGGACAGGTCGTCGACCTTGACGTTCTTGGAGACGACGGGGCCCATGCCCACGACGGCGACCTCGTGGTCGACGAGGTTCTTGACCTGGTCGGCTTCGAGCTTGGTCTCGGCGAAGACGTCGGAGTTACCGATGGTGACGGTACCGGCGGCGACAGCGGTCAGGCCCTTGCCCGAACCGTTACCCGAACCGGAGATGGAGACGTCGGGGTTGGCGTCCATGAACTTCTCGGCAGCAGCCTCGACGAGAGCCTGGAACGAAGAGGCGCCGTCGTAGGTCACCTCGCCGGAGACGGACTCGGCAGCGGCAGCGGCGCTGCCCTTGTCGGCGGCATCGGAAGTGTTGGAGCCACCGCAGCCAACAAGGCCGAGACCGACGATGCTGGCGAGACCACCAGCGAGGCCGAGGAACTGACGACGAGAATAAGCCTGATCGAGCATGATCTTCCTTTCATACATGCGACTCGCGGGCACCCTGCCCGCTTTGCTGTTTGGAAAGATACGACCTCGATCGGGCGGAAGCCGCGCCAGCTGCGGTTTCTTACGGGCATCTGATAGACCCTTACCGCAAGCGCGGCTCAGCCTTTACAAACGAATAACAATCCCCACCCCAACCATGGCACGCCTTTTACACCGATAAAAAGAAGTTGCGGTGAAATAGTTCCTGTTTGGCCGCCAGGCGGCCGATTCTAGGAACTATTCCACCGCAACTTATAGAAGCCTGGAGCCGAAGCACCGGGCTCGTGTATCCAAGCAAAATGTTGGGGTTTCCCAGGTGCCCGAGATTGCCCCGAAAGAGGAGCGCCGCGTACTTTGGTACGCAAGCGACGGTTTGAGGGGCAAGGTCGGGTGCCTGGGGAAGCCCTACAGCTCGAGTTCGTTGAGCCTCAGGATTGCCACGATATAGATCTTGAGCGCATGCTTGAGCTGGTCCTCGTTGGCGCACTCGTTGGGGCCGTGCATCTGGCCGCCCCACGCGGGCAGTTCCAGGCCGGTCTCCTCGGGGCCAAACGACACGGCGCGGGCAAAGTTGCGCGCGTACGTGCCGCCGCCCATGGCGAAGGGCTCGGCATGCTTGCCCGTAAACTCGTTATAGGTATCGATGAGCGCCTTCACGGCCGGGTCGTCGGCCGAAACCGAGAACGGCACCTTGGCGCGGCCCACGCGATACGTCACGCCAAAGCGGCCCACGAGCGGCTCAAGCTGCTCGCACATGGTATCGGCGCTCGTGCTATCGGGAAAACGCACGTCGATGACCTGCTCAATGCGGCCATCCACCACACGGATGACGCCGGGGTTGCAGGTGAGCGGACCAAACGCCGCGCTCGTCGCGTCAATCCCCAGGCCACGGCCATAGGCATCCGCATGCACAAAGGCCAGGAACTTGACGAACTCGTGCTCGGCAGGCGTCAGCAGGCGCTCGTCGCGTGCACCAAACGCGTCCTCGGCCTCGCGCAGATACGCCACAATCAGGCCGACGGCGTTGATGGTGCCCTCAGGCATCGAAGCGTGGCCGCCAATACCGTGGGCGAAAATCTGCACATGGCCATTGTCAAGCGCCGTGATCTCCAGGCGGTCGGCGTTCTCGACCGGCGCCGGCAGCTCATCGGCGGCAATCGCGAGCTCGCAGATGGACTGCGACGGAATGGCGTTGCTCGCCTCGGCGCCGCTCCACGACACGATGCGCCCGCCGTCGATCTTAGGGCTCACGAACGTCGCCCCAAACTGGCCCTTCTCGGCATTGCAGACCGGGAACTCGGCATCGGGCGTAAACAGAAAGTCGGGGTCTGCGTGGTTCTCCAGATAATGGTGAACGTCGGACATGCCCACTTCCTCATCGCAGCCCAGCAGCGCGCGGAAGGTGTAGCGCGGAACAATGCCGTGCTTGAGAAGGTAGGCGCCGGCGTAGAGCGACAGCACCGCCGGGCCCTTGTCGTCAATCACGCCGCGACCGAGCAGCCAGCCCTCGCGGCGCTCCATGGCGAACGGGTCGGTGTTCCAGCCAGGGCCGGCGGGCACCACGTCCACATGGCAAATGGTCGCGAGCTGCTTATCGCCGCGGCCCGGGATATCGGCGATGCCCACATAGCCCTCGTCATCGCTCGTCTGGTAGCCGAGCTTTTGCGCGATGCCGAGCGCGCAATCGAGCGCATCACGGACCGGGCGACCAAACGGCGCACCGGACTCCGCATTGGCAGCAATAGCCACAGACGGATAGCTCACCAACTGCTCGATATCGGCAACGACATCTTCCCAGACCTCGTCGACGTACTCGGTAACGCTCTGCTCCACCTGATTCATGGACGACCTCCTTAGCAATGAGCGACGGGCACGCCCGCCCCTCACATTACGTCATTAGATAGCGAAAAGTTTAGCAAGCTCGGCCACCGAGTGCACCACCGCATCGGCGCCCGCGGCCTCATGCTCACCCGGCGCCGCCGCGCCCGAATAGATGCCGATGCACGGCACGCCCATCGCGTGCGCGCCCTCCACATCGTTAAAGCGATCGCCGATCATCACGGCCTCGTCGGCCGTCGCGCCAAGCGCCGCCAGGGCATCGCGGACCGAATCGGCCTTGGTCTCGCGTCCCTGCGGCGGATTCATGCCAACCACCGCCTCAAACTGAGAAAGCCCGAGCTCACGTACCATGTCGATGCACTTGGCCTCCATGCGCGACGTCGCCACGGCCATACGCTTACCCCGGGCGGCTAACCCATCCAGCAGCTCGGGGATCCCATCGAACACGGGGTACTCCTCCGGTCCCAGCTCATCAAAAAAGGCGCGGTACTCGTCGGCCACCACGAGCGCGTCCTCGCGCGAAAAGCCGTAAAAGTCGTGGAAACTCTTCCACAGCGGCGGCCCAATCATTCGGCGCAGGTCGCCCATCTGCGCTTCCGAAAACCCGCGCGCAGCCAGCGTCTTGCGCGTCGAGGTCATCACCGCCCGACCCGTATCGGCCACTGTACCGTCAAAATCGAACAGCACAATCGGCCGCTCACATAGCTGTAATGCCGCCATGGGCATCCCTCTTCCCCAGTTGGCGATTTCCACACCGACGCTTCAAACCGTTGACTATTCAACAATTAAAGCTGGCAATGTGGAACAACTCCACTATACTTGACGCACTTTGCTCTCAATCGGCGGCGCGCAGGCGCCCCATCGAAAGGTGCAATTATGTCTTTTGCCATCATAACCGACTCCACGTCGGACATCTCCCCCGCCCG
>CATYZK010000023.1 GCA_958415665.1 uncultured Collinsella sp.
CGAGGTGTGGCTCTACCCCGCAAACGGATCGGCCGCCCAGACCTGGGCGCTGTCCGCACCCGAGGCGCGCGCGGTGCCTGACGGCCCGTACCGCGTCATGAGCTCGCTTGACTCGACAATGGGCATCGTCGCGGGACGGGAGTCCAGCGCAATGTCCTCGGTCCCCCGGGCCCTCCACTTCAAGTACGACGAGGGCTCCGGGCTCTACACAATCTCCTCGGGCGACCAGGCCCTTGAGATGGACGGTGCCGGGCTCAAGCTCGCCGCGCCCGACGGCACCGCCCGCCAGCTGTGGCGGGTCGTAGCCGTCGACGGCGGCTACGCGCTTTTGAACCACGGCACGCGCTACGCGGTCGACGCGAAGTGGCGCGCCACGCACGAGGGCGCCGAGGTGTGGGGCTTCGGCGCAACCCTCGGCGACGCCGCCCAGACATGGCTCCTCACTTCCCCGGCGGAGAGAACCATCGACGACGGCGACTACCGCCTGACGTCCGCGCTCGACTGCCGCATGGCCGTGTCGGCCGACGCGTCCGGCTGCTCGCTGAGTGCGTCGGGGCCGGCGCTGTCGTTCGCCTACGACGAGGCGACGGGGCTCTACCGGCTGACCCGCGGCGGGCTGGCGCTCACGGCGTCCGGCGGCTCCGCAGCCCTCGCCGAGCCCGACGGGTCCGCGTCGCAGCTCTGGCGCGTCGAGGCCCGCGGCGGCGGCTGGTCGGTCACGAGCGCGGCGAGCGGCATGGCGCTCGACTGCAAGTGGTGCGACACGAGCGAGGGCGCCGAGGTGTGGCTCTACCCCGCAAACGGATCGGCCGCCCAGACCTGGGCGCTGTCCATGGATTAAAATCACCGAATGAAATAGGCGCTTGCGGTTTCGCAAATCCGCAAGCGCCTTAGAGTTCAGAGGTACGACCAGAAGATGAGGGAGTACCAATTAGGCGAAGTCCTTCACCATTTTTTCAACGGCCTCTATAATTTTGCCGTCCGTATCGCAATTGAATTTCCGTGCGAACAACAAGGTTGATTGCTCCAGCTCTTCAAAATCATCAATTCCAAAAGTATAGGAGCGCCCCTCCTCCAGTCTATAAGACGCTGTATGTCATCGTCATCCACTTCGCCAAGTTGTCAATATACGCAACTATTAAAAGGCGAACTCCAAAGCAACGTCTGCACAAAGAGCTCATCGGCGCAAATGAACGACGCAAAGAGGGATTAGGCCCAGTTTCGCTCCGATACAGCATGGCGCAAACTCGTCGCCGATAGAAAACCACTGGTTAACTTTTTGCAACGCGACATCATATTCCCAGTGTACAACTCGCTGTGCAACCCTTGCGATAATCGTGTCCAACCGGTTCAAACAATAATGATAATAGGTTGTTCTCGATTGATTCCATAGCCAGTGTCTATAAACTCTTTCACCATTATGAAAAGGCAACAGATCATATCGAACAAACTCAACACCCATGTGAGAATCGAAGAAGTCGTAAATCTTATTTTGGTTCTTAATCGGCAAATCTTGACCAATCAAGAGATGGTAAAACGAATAATGCCCTCATTTGTTGCAGCCTCAAGCAAATCCAATTCCACCAGAACGTATGAGACCCCCGGGGGGGTTATATTTCGTCTAGGGATTGAGTTGAATGCAGGGTACCGTCAATACTCTTTCATAAATTGCTGGACCATATTTTCACCTTTGCATCGCCGGCAAGCAAATTGAGACAAAATCCCGAAAGCACTTGAATTTAACTTCTATGAAATAAACCGCGCACGAGACTTTTCTCATAAGCGTTCATCGAAAACTTCCAGAGCGCAGAAGAGTAGGCAACAACCCAAAGGAAACCCGCCGCGATGAAGATCGGCCATGAGGCATGCGGTAAGGGAAGCAGCCAGTAAAAACTAGCGAAAAAGGCAACGAGCAGCGCTGTGGGAAGCACGATGGGAATCATCTGGCGCCAGAATCCGTCTATATCAAGACCCACTTTAAATTTATAGTACCAGTTCATGACAACACCGTTGCCAACGAACATGGCAATCGCCGTAGATACAGCCGCGCCCACAAGTCCAACAGCGTTCAGCAAGATTACCGTGAGTATGACATTGAGCACGGCAATGGCCAGATACATCGCACCTCTGAAGTAATATTTGTCGATAACCTGCAGGATGGTGAGTCCAAGATTCTGAATGAGATCTATAGTAAAAGGCACCATGACGATAACGGCAATTAGATAGGAGTCGAAGTACCGGTCGCCCGCCCACAACGTCATGAAGTCGGGCCCCAGGACAACAAATGCGCCAAGAACCAGTAGGCATACCATAAGGGATAGACGCCCCACTTTAGCAAACAGCCCGCTGATGGCAGACATATCATGGTCGTGATGATATAAAGACGAAACTTTTGGCAAAAACACCGATGATATAGCCGTGCCCACGCTCATGTACGCAGCGTAGATCTGAGCACCCACGGCATAAATCGCAACTGGACCCGCCCCAAACAAATAGCCTACAATTAATTGATCGGTTTTGAAAAAAATCTGGTCAGCAAGTGTGACCATAATAATGGACGCACTAAAGCCAATTAACCCCCGTGCCAATGACCAATCCCAACCATGGAAAGCGTACTTGGCCTTAAGCACGTTCTTGGCATACAGTCTCTGCGCCGTAGCGCAAAGAACATTCATGAAAAGGACCACGAGCGTCACGGTAAGAGCAGAAGGAAATAATCCCGCAAGGAAGATAACAAGGGCGGGCTGAACAACTAGGGCAATTATCTGAGAGCCTTTGAGAAAAACGAATCTCTCGTTGGCAGTGATAACTGAAATGTTAATTGCGTTATTCATTGTAACAACGCAATTAATACCAAGAACAAGCAGCATTGCGGAGCATTCATTGACCTGCGCAGGCGTAAACGACGATGCGTACGCAAATCGAAAAACCGCTGTCACTCCCACCATTATCGCAAGCGTAAGCGCGGACATCGCCCAGTACATGCGCTTCGCGATGGCGAGCGTGTTCTCCATCATAAACGCATCGTCTTTGGCTTTGTACATGCAATAATAACGGCCCACACCAGCAGCGAGTATGCCATTAATTGAGACAATATAGGCCATAATTGAACCTATGAGCTGATAGAGGCCGTACTCATCCTGCCCGATAGAAGATAATAGCAGTGGTACATAAATTAATTGAACGACAATGCTGACCACCATATAGATGTAGCTCACGATGGCCCCAGCTCTAACGCCTTTGTTGTTAATTATGTCCAACACCTCCACGCCACATAGCCGCTTGCGCGAACAGGGCTACATTCGTTTTTTAAATACACAATTGCCGCAGCAAACGCTACAGGAGAAATAACAGCTGCGATCGCACGGTCTTTATGTCGCAACAAACCACCCGTCGACGCCGCCTTAATCCCCTTTATGCGAAGTATCCATTTCATCATTCCATGGGTAAGGAGCGTCTTAAGATACGAAAACTGATAGCCGCGGTGAATGTCCCACTCATTTAGCAGATACGTGCTGTTCCACAGAGAGTCAACGCACCCCTGCACGCTCTTTTTCGTCGTTCCAACAGAAGATAAATGGTCATCGCCCTCTGTATGCTGAACGCGTAAAGAGGCATTAAAGAACCAGCTTTTGTAACCGAGCTTCGCCAACCTATCCCACAGAATCGCCTCAGTGACAAATTTGACACCTTCAGGTTCCGGAAGACGATGGTCTTTCAAGACATCAGTCCTCATGCAAGCAAAGTGCTCCCCTCCCGTATGGACGCAAGCCGCCCATGCATCAAGCCACTCGAGCTCGTTAATTCCTTCGGGAAAAGGGGTCCCTATCAGAGTTCCATTCTCGTCACGTACCAGCCCGCAGACTTCACGATACTCAGAGATCTTCCTTTCCGGTATGGACGACCATTCCGATAACATAGATTCAATCGCCTCTGGCATGAGTTCATCGTCGGAATCGAGAAAAACTGTATACTCGCCCTTGGCAATATTGAGAGCAGCGTTTCTCGCTGTATGGACTCCGCCGTTTTCCTTCTGGATAAACGTAACCGGGTAATCAACCTGACCCATGTATTCCGAGATAACCTTTTCCGGAGCATCAGTGGATCCATCATCGACAACAATATGTTCAAAGCAACTTACCGTTTGGGCTCGAACGGAAGCGAAGGTTCTCGCTAACAAGCTCTTCCGGTTATAAACGGGCGTCACAATGCTCACTGCAATTTCCGGCGATCCATCATATCTATGGTTTCTCGTTACGGTCAACATATACCAACCTTATTTAAAACAGTCATTTAGCGAAATAAGTGCACAAACGATCCCTCAATCGCCAAGGCAACATCGAAAGTTCAAGAGAACGATATTTCTGCGAGGCCAACAGTCTGATACGAATTGAATCGCATAGCACCATTTGCGCATCATCCAGGTACTGCAGTGCCTTTCGCGTCACATCTTCACTTACCGCTGACATGTAGAACTTCTTCTTGAGTTTAAAGGTGCAATCAGCATAATCGCGGCTATACCTCAAGATGCATGCCGAAATGTACTGCAAAAAAAAGGCCGCCCACTCGCTAACCAGAGCCTCATTCCCTGCAATCTTGTGAAGTAACTTTCCCTCAACATAACAGGCCTGATGATAGTAATCGGGGTTATAGACCGAATTTATTGTCGAGTTCGAATTGGGCCTATAAAAGTAGAGAGGTTCATCTATGAGAAAAATAGACTCTGCCGACTCGATTATCTCCGCGCTTTGAAGCCTGTCCTCTGAGACCAA
The DNA here is from genome assembly GCA_958415665.1 of uncultured Collinsella sp. GTDB lineage: Bacteria > Actinomycetota > Coriobacteriia > Coriobacteriales > Coriobacteriaceae > Collinsella. The sequence continues at coordinate 4,773 of CATYZK010000023.1, forward strand.
AAGTCGAGGATCGCTTTCGCCGGGATGACGTAAATAGCATTTTTTTCTAAAAGCTTTACAACATAAGCTATTTAGAGTCTCCCCGCAAATTAATTCGTGCCAAACGGTTGTTTTGTCTACAAAACCGCCCGATCCCAAGTTTTTATAATCAAGGGAGTTGGACTGGTTGTCTCTCGATGTGGTGGCATTGTAAAGAACAATCTCAGCCCCTGCATCGAAGCCCTGCACTATCTTCTCCAACGCATGGGAATCAACAAGCTCATCGTCGCTATCAACGCACACAACTGCGTCACCCGTAGCCTGCTCGATTGCGTGCCGCCTAGCTGCATAGGGGCCGTTGTTTTCAGTCCTAATCACCCTGACGCGGCACGACCGAAAGAGACCCAGTATTTCTGCCGCAATTTCCAGAGGAACCTCTGACCCATCGTCAACAATCACGATCTCATGAGGCTGGACGGTTTGGCTTGCCACTGATCGAAGGCAATCATTTATGAACTTTTCTGCGTTGTAAGCAGCTATACAAACAGAAATGCACACCATATAAGCCCTTCTTTCATCCCATAACGAATTCGTTAGATAATGAACCCACCACCAGCTTCTGAAACACGTTCTTTAAGCTCCGTGAGCCTGTCAGGAGTGGCGTTCACAACGGTATACTCAGGCCCAAAATAAGGAAGCTGAGCTTTCCTCTTCTTTTCTTTATCTATGTATTCCTCGATAGACATAAGACGTTTAGCTGGGGAGCCAACATAAACGGCTGCTCCTGGAAGGGACTTCGTCACGATACTCCCCGCGCCCACTATGACATCGTCACCGATTGTCACACCAGGAAGGACGATGGTTCCTGCACCAATAAACACCCTATTGCCTATTTTTACTTCGGCGATTTTCGTACAGCCCATAGGAATCTTTGTCGAAGCATCGTGTGCAAGTATGTGCACGCGGGGCGCCAAGGTAACATCATCACCCACAGTGATCAGACCAGAATGGCCCCAATCAATGATTACGCCCTCTTGTACATGCAGGTTCTTTCCATGAGTGAAGCCCAGCTTCTCGAGATCCTCAACCGTCTTGACACCGCGCACTCTTGCTTTAATCGTTTCAATTATCCCCACGCTATCTCACTTTCATGATCACAGGTATAGTAGACTCATCAAATATTGCTCTCTCCGTCGCAATCAATTCGCCAAAAGCAAGGACGCCGTAGATGAACGGAAAGTAGCTTTGAATCTCAACGATGGAGGCTGCAAGTATTGCTAACAAGGCAATGCTGTTCAGCATCGCAGCAGGAACTCGGGTCCTCTTATGAAGACATTGGATAGCCACGATAAAACTCAAACAATACAGGAATAACCCAATTAGCCCTGATTCGTGAGCCACACTCAGCCACAGACAATGAAAAGCCTTGACTTCCCCGTTTACAATCACGTACTCAATTCCACCACACCCGAACAATGGATAGTGGACTATATCCGCAATCGCCGCAGCCCAAATGTCCGTTCGCCCCGTAAACGTTGCGTCTTTCCCAAGAAAATTCAGCCACTCTCCGATAAACGTCGAAGGTCCAGCTACTACAACAAGAACACCCAAAACTGCGATGACCAGTGTACCGAAACGAATCCCGATTTTCTTCCTCAGACATACCCAAGCAAATAACGCAAAATACATCGCAAGCTCTAACAATCCCGTCGCAACCCACTGAGCGACAATCGACAGGATGGCGACCCCGATTGTGACGAATGTCCTGATGCTGAGGGTGCCGCGCCCCCTCACGCTGTCATATAGGGTGCAGAAAAAAATGGCGGGCATTAGGACATATGGGAAACCTGTCCTGATGCCAAATAGCCAAACGGCTCCATTAGACGTCGAAATGAACCCGTTCGGATATGCAAGTAGCATCAAAAAGTTAAGTAGAGAGGCAAAGCAAAAAACCGCGCTTAAATTATTGATGAACGAAAGACCTGATGATTTAACACCGAGCAAAACAAACAGCGTAAATCCAAGCCCTTCGTATAAATAAAATGTACTTGGAGAAATAAAGCCGCTCAAGACAGGGGCCAAGAAACAGGACCAGGCGAAGTAGACGGCAAGACAAACCACAAATCTTGAACGATAGCCTGCTAAGAGAAACAGACCAGCAAAAACGACCGTCTCGACAACAAGCATGGAATTCGAAATGGTGCCCAACGACCCTAAGTAGTCATAGAAAGATGACTTGAAGAAGGGCAGCAGGAGAGCAGCAACCACTATCTTGCTAGAAAGCATCGAAGCCGAGAACTGTCTTACCCTGTTATTTACTAGTTGCCCGGCGCGTTCATCGTGATTCCCGAATCGCATGTTCTTACGGCGATTCATCGATACTCGCCCTCCAAGACACGGACATAGTCAGCAACGCAACCAGCGTTACCGTACTCGCAAGAGGCGAGACGCGCACTTAAAGCATCGCGACGAACGGGGTTTTCGAGCAACCCCTGGATAGCATCGGCGAGCGAAACCGCGTCAGTGCCAGCAATGATTCCCTCTTGGACGCCAAGCTGATCATGAACCGTGGGGTACGCCGTCGCAACAATGGGCCTTGTAAGAATCTTAGCCTCGTCGAGGGCGACTGACTTTCCCTCGAAACGTGACGGCTGCACGACAATGTCGCAGTTAGCGATGTAGGGATAGGGGTTCTCGCGGGCACCCAAGAACGTGAAGACGTCCGCAACACCCAGCTCTACAACAAGATTTTCGCAAGCAGCTTGCTCGGTATCGCCGGGAAGCCCCTTTCCCATCTCGTACCAGTGAAACGAACAGCCGCGCTGCTTGAGCTCGGCAGCCGCACGGATGGCGGTGTCCACACCTTTCTCGTGAGTTATGCGCGCCACTGTTAGGATTCTCGGCGCGTCAGCATCGTACTCTGGCGGAATGAACTCGGACGCACGGCGTCGCACTACCTCCGAAGAGACAATATTCGGAAGACTCTTCATCTTGTAAGCCATCTCAGGAAAAACAGAGCGCACGATGTCGATACACTTATCGGAAACCGCATAGATGCCATCCATGTGTTCCAAGCAGGGTCGCTCGTATTTTTCTGAATAGCGGGCAGAGCGATAGTCTCCGTGATAAAAGACTATCTTGCGATCGGCCTCAATCTTTTCATCAACAAAGTAGAGAACTTGACCATTAATAAATGAAACAGCCACATCGTAATGACCCGGTATTTTATCTATGGCAGGAGAAAAGAAGTATTTCCAACGGAACCCGCGACGGGTCTCTTCATCGCGAGAGACAATACTGGAAACAAAGTCTGCCGACAGACGCCATACCCCAGCCTTACGGCCGCGAACCGATGTGAAGCAATCGCGTACTTTAGCGGGAGTCTGAAGTACATCCACCTTTGACGGTACTTGCCCCATAAAAAGCCCGCTGGGGTTCAAAAGCAGGAGATCCACGTCGTAGCGCGTTTCTGGAAGCTCTTCCAGAAGGTTGAGAAGAGCTCGCTCCGCACCGCCATTGTCCATTGAGGACATGACGAACAGGACTTTCTTTTTTCTCACGACAATCCCCCTTCCAATAGCTTGCCGTAATACGTTTGTCTACCATCAGTTTGTTTTGAAAATTCTTGTTTCCACGTGAGCTTAAAGAGACTCGTATCCAGAAGGAGCTCACTCCAAGCACTTTGATCGAAAGGCCTGTCTAGTATCGAAATAAGGTCATCGCAACGAGGATTATTGGGTTCGATTGACGCAAATGCAGCGGCGATCGAGGGGTCATGGCGTTGAGCCAGGACGATAAGATAATCGACCAGCAGATAGTCAATCAACCGATCGCTATTGCGCCAATACTCGAGGAAAAAGTCTCTCGCCACGACGAACGGATGGCGCTGGTCCTCCTTGCAGGCAAGCGAATACCCCGCAAACATGCCGCAAGCGACCGAAGCATGCAGATAGTCAGGCCTTTTAATGGACCAAAACGGCAGATCCATATATTCACCCAGCGAACCGGCGCAGAAGAAAGTGGCATCCAGCCACATGCCACCGTGCTCAGCAAGCAGCGAAAGACGCAGCAGATCGGATAAGTTCGTACGCGACATGATTCCGGCGCGGACCTTCTCGAGAACCCAATCGGGGATATGAGCGTATTCGGAGAGGTTCTCGTCCGTGATGACGATGACCTCGTGCCCGCCGGCGTTGCGGCGCACAGAGTCGATGCACGCCCTAACGATCTCGGGCGCGTTCTCCTCGCCCTGCCACCAGCACATCCAGATCTTCCCCTCGAGGGCGGGATCGGATGGGGGCAGTGATGCGTCATAGTCATATGACTCGAAGAAATCGCCGAAGCGGTTCTCGAGGTATTTGAGAACGGTCTCGTGCTTTCGCAGCAACCGTTCCTTCACTGCAGGCGATTCCTTGTACCCGTTGCGGCTCATGACCTGGATATCGAGCTTCGCACGGAACGTATTGATCGCCTCGGGCCACGACATGGCCCTGGCGATTCTGAACGTGGCACCCAACTCCTCACAGGAGCGATACACGATCCTCTTGATGCTGTTATGGCCGTTAGCCATCGATTGACTCCTTATACAGGTTCACGAGATCGCCCATGAACTTCTCGCGCGAGCAGTTTTCAATTACGTAGGAGCGGCAATTGCGCTGCAGCCTCGCGTAGGCGGACCGGTCCAAGAACGCGCTCGTGCCGCGCGAGATGGCATCCGCCATCGACGGGACATCACCGGGCTCGCAAATGAACCCCGTTTTCCCTTCGTCGACCAACTCGGGGATTCCGCCGATATCCGTGCCGACGACAGTCGTGCCTGCGGCGAATGCCTCGACAATCGAATAAGGCATGTTCTCTCGACATCTCGAACTCGAGATGGCGAGAGAAGCCCTCTCGACATACGCTTGCAGCGCCTCACCGGTCTGATAGCCGGCGAACTCGACGCGAGACGCACAACCCAACGAAGACGCGAGCGCCTTGAACTCGCTGGCATCGGGGCCGTCGCCGACTACAACCAAGCGCATATCCTGCGGAAGGCTCGGCAAGGCGGAATCGAAGGCCCTCAACAGCGTGTCGACGCCCTTCTCGACAGAGAGCCGCCCGAAGAACAGGAGGTAGGGGTTCTCCCTGTCGGTCGCATCCGCCCCCGCATTCGCCGCGCGATCAAGAATCGCGTCGTCTGCGAAGTTCTGCAGGAACACGACCTTGCCCTCGGGCCAGCCGCCCTCGATGAGCTTGGAACGCATAAACCTAGAGGGCGCGATGACCTTGTCGATCCGCTTGTTGGACTTATGTGCCCTGTTGAAGGACGCCTCCATCGCCGCCAGCGCGCTCTTCGCGCGCGAGCCCTTTACGCAACGACGCTCGATGCAGTGGCGGTAGCGCCCGTCCTCGAGGCATGCGTCGCAGACGCGCCCGTCGCCGTCGAGCATGAGGTAGCCGGGGCAGATGGTCACGTAGTCGTGGGCCGTGTAGAAGACCGGGACCTTACTCTCGCTCAGGTAGGGGGCATCGAGGATGGACAGCGTGATCTGCCTGTGCACGTTGTTAAGGTGGATGACATCGGGGCGAAACTCCTCGCAGAGGGCCTGGAAGTTGCGCTTCGCCTCTGGCGAATAGATCAGCGCCATGCCGTCGCGCGCCGCCTTGAACGGGTTCTTGACGTTGTTGTACTCGCGCTGTGTCACGAAGTACTTGTCCCACTTGCAGGGCAAGTTGTCAGGGTGCCTCATCGAGAAATAGGCCACCTCATGCCCCATGCGCTCAAGCTCGGATCCGACGGTGAGGTAATAGGTCTCCGCACCGCCCTTGCGGTAGTGGAACTTATTAACGAGAAGGATTCTCATCGGACATAACCCCCGTAGACGGCAAGGGTCCGCTCGACGACAGAGTCCCAGTTGTAGGTTTTCTCGACATGTGCTTTGGCGGCGGTGCCGAGGGCACCTGCGTGGCCAGCGTCCGCGAGCAGATCTCGCAGCGCGGACAGCAGAGAATCGTCACTCCCCTTTTCGAACGTCACGCCGTTGCCCGCGAGGACGTCCGCGCACTCGGAAATATCGCTCGTCACGCAACAGCAGCCGTATGCCATGGCCTCAAGGAGACTCATGGGCATGCCCTCCACATCGGAAGGAAGCACGTAGGCATAGCAGTTGGAGTACAGCTCGACCAGGGGCTCGCCGTTGACGAACCCGGTGAACACTATGCGGTTGTCGCCCTGGGCTGCAGCGCGCAACTCCTTCTCATACGCCGAGGTATCGGAGCTGCCGCCAGCGATGACCAGGCGCTTGCTCGTGTCAAGGGCCCTGAATGCCTCAATCAGCAGCTCAGGGCGCTTCTCAGGCACCAAACGCCCCAGATAGAGAAAGTAGGAATCCTTCTCGAGATCCCACTTCTCTTTGATGACGCTCGCCGGAAGGGCCCCCTTTGCATCTACGCCATTGGGGATAAAGACCGCCTCGCGACCGTAGACTTTCATGAAATAGTGCCTAACGCCCTCAGAGAGCACAATCAGCCCATCAGCCTTAGTCGCGGCGGTCTTCTCCCCCATCTTGATGTAGGTGCTCGCAAGCCTGCCCCACTTGGCGCGCTGCCAGTCCAGGCCGTGGATGGTTGCCACGGTGCAAATGCCCGCGCGCTTGGCCAGCGCAAGCGGCACGCAAGGGCCCTCGGCGTGATAATGAATCACATCGGGACAGTCCTTGATAGCCATCTTGGTAGCAAAATATGAGGACGAGAGGGCGGCGAGCCCCTTCTTGTCGATTGTCTTAACCGGTACGACGCGCACGCCGTCGACCATGCGCTCGCGGATCTCCGCGGCGTCGCCGGTCATGACATCGCTGCCCGAACGGTCGTAGCAGGTGACCTCGTGGCCGAGTGCCGCCATTCGGCGGGCGAGCTCGGTCACGACGACCTCCACGCCGCCCTCACGGGAGCCGTATCTCTTATGCCCGATCATCGCGATACGCATCTAGCACGCACCCTTGCCGGTGATGACCTCAATCACCGTGAGGACGACAATCTTGAGGTCAGTGATGACGCCGCGTCGCGCGATGTACTCCAAGTCGTGCTGGACCATTCCGTCGAAACCCGTTGAATTTCGGTCGGTAACCTGCCACCAGCCGGTGATGCCGGGCTTCACTGCCAGGCGCTGCAGGTCGTACTCGGTGTACTCCGCAACCTCGTTGGGCAGCGGTGGGCGCGGCCCCACGACGGACATCTGCCCCAGTAACACGTTGAGGAACTGCGGGAGCTCGTCGATGGAGTGCTTGCGGATGAACCTGCCGATCCTGGTGACGCGCGGGTCCTCTCTCATCTTGAACATGGCGCCGGCGATCTCGTTCTGCTCCTTGAGCTCGGCGAGGCGCTCGTCGGCGTCCTTGTACATGCTTCGGAACTTCCACATGCGGAAGGTGGTCAGGCTGCCGTCGGGGCGGGTCTGACCAACGCGAATCTGGCTGTAGAAGGGACTGCCTTCACTCTCTAAGCGAATGGCAGCAGCGAGAATCAGACTGGGAATCGCAATAAGGATGAGCGCGGCACCGCTGAACACGATGTCGAACGCGCGCTTGACGGCCCTGTAGGCCAAGCGCGAGCGGTCCCAGTCCATGATTGATTGCATGGCCTTGTATCGACTGGCGCCCTCACGCCGGTCCATGGCCTGAGCAATGAGCGCCGCCCCCACGGGCGCATTGCTCTCTGTTACTTCTTTAGCAGCCACAGTCAAACTTACGTCCCTGTCCCCCAGGGATCCCCCAATCGGTAAATTCAAAAATGCGAACGAATAGCTGGTGCAACGTCTCCCTTACGTTTTGCTGGGAACGTCCAGCGGAAGCAGCTCCCTAAAAGCGGAGTCGCCTTCGCCTACGTCCACTAGGCACCAGCGTTTATGACGGTCGATCTTTTTAACGCGGGCCTCTTGCCCCACCAAGGGACCCTGCTCTATGTGCAACACGCCGTCTTCTATGCGTGCGACGCTGTTGCGCACCACGCCGTCGTCGTCCAGCACGCTGCGGTACCAATCCTGCGCATCGTCCGGCATGGGCATATACGCCCGCTCCCTACTGCCGGCAATGCGACAGCCAAAGCTCAGCTGGGCTAAAGCCCTATCGAGCGCGGCGGCATCGTGCGTGGCGACGAAGAAATATTCCTTGTACATGGGTTTGGTTTGGAGCGACCAGGCGCCGTCCCGCTTAAACCAGAACTCCTTTTGCATCACAAAAGCATCCTGCATAAGGTTGTGCGGGATAATACAGCGGACCTTTTCGCAGATCTCGCGCTCTTTTCCATTGGGGGTGTGAACCAGATACCAGCGGACGCGGCCGTGCTGGCTGTTGGTGGTGGCGCCGTTAAATGCGCCCGGCAGCTGCTCTTGGCGCCGTGCCGTCTGCTCCATGTTCTCGCCCCCTTTTATTGCTTTGCGACAAACGCAAAAGCAGGGGCGTTAAGAACAGGCTTCTCGCTCGCAGCTAGGCGCAGTCGCAAAAGTACAGGTTTTTGTATCTTTCGACATAGGCCATTATACGAGCAATTAATCCGCGTTTGCCCAGATTACGCAAAATGTACTGCCGGTAGATACATCTCCATACCCCTCTACAAAAACCTGTACCTTTTTGTGCAACAAAAAAAGCCGCTCAACCAGCGGCTTTTCTAATTTCGGCACTAAAAAAGGCAACCGCCCTTTGTGGACGGTCGCCTTTGTTAATTGTTGTGAAGCTTGCCTTAGGCGCGGGTCTTGATCTCCTCAGTCACCTTGGCAACAAACTCGTCTACGCTCATCTGAACGGTCTCGTTGGAGCGGTCGCGGACGGAAATGTTGCCGGCCTCGACCTCCTTCTCGCCCAGGATGAGCATGTAGGGCACGCGGTCGATGCTGCGGGCCTCGCGGATCTTGTAGCCGATCTTCTCGTCGCGGTCGTCGCAGACCACGCGAATGCCGGCCTGCTCCAGCTTGGCGCACACCTCGTGAGCGTAGTCGCGGCTCTTCTCGGACACGGGCAGGGCCTTAACCTGCACGGGAGCCAGCCAGGTGGGGAACTTGCCCGCAAAGTGCTCAATCAGAATACCAATGAAGCGCTCGATGGAGCCAAAGCACACGCGATGCAGCATGATGGGGCGCTTCTTGGAGCCATCGGCGTCCACGTACTCCAAGTCAAAGTTGAGCGGCATCTGGAAGTCGAGCTGCACGGTACCGCACTGCCAGGTGCGGCCGAGCGAATCCTCCAGGTGGAAATCGATCTTGGGGCCGTAGAAGGCGCCGTCGCCCTCGTTGACCTCGTAGTCCATGTGCAGCTGCTCCAGAGCGGTGCGCAGGCCCTCCTCGGCGCGCGCCCAGTCCTCGTCCGAGCCCATGGAGTCCTCGGGGCGGGTGGAAAGCTCGACGTGGTACTTAAAGCCAAACTTCTGGTACACGGAGTCGATCAGGTTGACCACGCCCACGATCTCGTCGGTCAGCTGATCGGGACGCACAAACAGGTGGGCGTCATCCTGGTTAAAGCAGCGCACGCGGAACAGGCCGTGCAGGGCGCCGCGCAGCTCGTGGCGGTGCACCAGGCCAATCTCGCCGGCGCGGATGGGCAGCTCGCGGTAGGAGTGCGGCTTGGAGGCGTACACCAGCACGCCGCCCGGGCAGTTCATGGGCTTAATGCAGTACTCTTCGTCGTCGATGACGGTGGAGTACATGTTGTCCTTGTAGTGGTCCCAGTGGCCAGAGGTCTTCCACAGCTGCTTGTTCATGATGAGCGGCGTGGAGATCTCCACGTAGCCGGCCTTGTGGTGGATCTCGCGCCAGTAGTCCAGCAGCGTGTTCTTAAGGATCATGCCGTTGGGCAGGAAGAACGGGAAGCCGGGGGCCTCGTCGCGCATCATAAAGAGGTCCATCTCGCGGCCGATCTTGCGGTGGTCGCGCTTCTTGGCCTCCTCCAGCATGTGCATGTGCTCGTCAAGCTCTTCCTTGGTGGCAAAGGCGACGCCGTTGATGCGGGTGAGCATCTTGTTGTCCTTGTCGCCCTTCCAGTAGGCGCCCGAGACGCCGGTGAGCTTAAAGGCCTTGAGCGCCTTGGTGTAGCAGACGTGGGGGCCGACGCACATGTCGATGTAGTCGCCCTGCTGGTAGAAGGTGATGCGGGCGTCGTCGTCCAGGTCGCCGATGTGCTCGACCTTGTACTTCTCGCCGCGCTCCTCCATAAGGGCGATGGCCTCGGCGCGGGGCTTCTCGTACACGGTGAACTTGAGGTTCTCCTTGACGATCTTTTTCATCTCGGCCTCGATCGCGGGGAAGTCATCCTCGCTGATCTTGACGCCCTCGGGCAGGTCAACGTCGTAATAGAAGCCGTTGTCGGTCGCGGGGCCGTAGGCAAAGTCGGCCTCGGGGTACAGGCGCTTGATGGCCTGCGCCATGATGTGCGCGGCGGAGTGGCGGATGACGTGCGTGACCTCGTCCTGCGGGAGCTCGGCCACCGAACCGTCATTGTAGAGTGCCTTCATGGGTATGTCTTCTCCTCTCGGATGCCTGGTGCAAGTGCGTGCGATGCGCTCGGCGTTTTAACTTGCATCATTATAGGCAGGTTGCCTTGGTATACAAGCGCCCGCCGCACCTTAATGGCACGGCGGGCGATTTTCTACGCATGCTTCATCGTGTGGGCGGGGTGCGTGCTTGCGGCGTGCCCGTAGCTTACGGCCGGCCCGGCGATGGATGCGTTACTGGATGCGAGTTCGGCAGTAGGGGCAGACCTTCCAGTGCGCGTCGAGCGGGCGATGGCAGCTGGGGCAGACGTTGCGAACCTGGGTATCGCACACCGGGCAGACGACGAAGTCCTTCTCGATGGGCGCCCCGCACTGCGGGCAGGTGCCGTACTGGGCAAGCTGGCGCTCGCGCAGGGCCATGTCCAGCTCCTGCTCCTCGCGGTCGGACGCGTAGGAGTGCGGACGCAGGACCAGGTAGGCGATGAGGCCTACAAACGGGATGAGGGCGATGATGCCCCATGCCACGTAGGCGCTGGCGCCGCGGCGGCGAGCGTCGATGAACACATAGACGACCGATAGCACATACAGGGCGATGATAAAGCCAACGAAGGCATAGACGACGCCCATAAGCTGCGGCGACATGAGCTCGGAGATGTACTTGGACATTAGGGGTACCTTTCGGGAAAATTACAGTTCGGTCAAGTTTACCACGGGGTTTGTTTATATGGGACCACGGCCGGGCGCGGGGCCGCCGCGGACACAAACATCTCAATCTGTAACAGCTGGGAGCGGAATCCGGGTCTAGATGTTACAGATCGAGACACAGGGGCCCTCCCCGACTTCAGTCTCGATCTGTAACATCTTGGGCCCCAAAACCCCTCTTACTGTTACAGATCGAGACATTCAAAATCCGCCGGAAGGTTTGTCTCGATCTGTAACATCTAGAACCCAAATCATCAGCTAACTGTTACAGATTGAGACGGAAGAATATCTCCCCCGCAACAGAGGGATTTCTCCCCAACTTACATCTTGATCAGTAACAGTAAGGACCCAAATAACCTGCCAACTGTTACAAATCGAGATGTACGGACAACCGGCAGTGTCCGCCGTTGCCGCCGACAGGGTCAGGAGCCATTCCTGCAGATGCACGGGGCGCAGCTGGTCGACCGGCATCGTGCCGCATGTGGGGCCGACGTAGTTCGCCCACGACCTTGTGACGAGCTTGCGGATGTTCGGCGCGAGCGTGCCGGCGGCCACCAGCGCCTCCATACTCGGTCCGAGCCATGTGCCGTACGCCTGTGCGATGGTAGGCACGGGATTGTCGTTGGCACGCTCGACGTGGATGCGATCGAGCTCGGTGTATGCCTCGCGGTAGGTGCCGTATACCGTCTTGGTCTTACGTTTGCGTCCGCATGGCGTGTTCTCCTGCCATCGGAGGATGCATTTCTTGCCACGCTTGGCCTCGGTGATTGAACCCCACGTGTGGCGCCTTTGCTGCCTGTCATATAATGTCCCCAGGTTGCCCGGAGCTATCTCCGTGTTACTCCGGCATCCTTGCTATCACCCCACCGCGCCAAGGTTCCAGCCGTGCGCGGTGGGGTTTCTTTATGTCTGGAGTCGTCAAAAATGCTTTGACGACTTGGTTGGGCTCTAGCGCGGTTTGCTATAGAAGCTTCTGGTCTTCTGGCGCGGGTCTGAGGTCATGGACCTTGGTTATCCTCACGGACTTGTTCTCCCATGCTCCGATCTCGTTCCGTCGTTGACGGAGCAGCAGGTCCGCAATCATGTCGTCCCCGATGCCGAACGTGCGCTCGCGCCTCGCGAGCTGGCCGAGGAAGTCGAAGTCCCCCATGTTCGCCGAGAGCTTCTGGCCGTTCCAGTAGAGTTCCCATTTGCGCTTGTCGCTGTACTCGAGCACAGGTTTCGCGACGTTGAGGTGCTGACCCTTCATGATGACGTCGCGCTCCTGCTCCGTCTCGCACTTGGGCGCCGTCCTAATGTCTTCGAAGTCGTCTCGTGAAGATTCGAAGCCGTCGACACCGTCTCCGCTTATCGATAGGCCGCCGATCTTCTCGTTGTCCGCGAGCGCGCCGAACATTGACGAGACGGCGGAGTCGACCTCATTTGAGCCACTGACCTTATAAACGTTCTGCGTGATGTTGATGACTGAGTTGTTGCCAGCGGTTACCGAGATGCCGTCGCCAACGCGCTCGACGCTTTTCGGTGCTCCGTTCTTGCCGAGGAACCGGCGGAGCTCGAGATAGCCCTTGAAGGCGCTCAGCACTGGCTCAAGCTGATCGCTCGTTTGGCTCAGCGCCCCAAGTATGCCTGGCAGGTCTTTTACGACCGCTTGGAGAATGGCTTCCAGGCAGCCGGGGCGAGTTGCGGTTATCTCGACGTCGATGACCGCATTCGGATCAAGTTCTCTTGCCGAAGCCTGAACGGCCCTCGAGTAGCCGAGGAGCGCCGCGGTGAACGTGTCGACTGAGACCCCTTCCAGGTCGCCCTCGAATTTGAAGGCTATTGTTTTACGCTCCATCACATGTCTCCACATCCGAATCACCTCGGTGGATGATTCTATCCTCTCGTTGGGATGCTCATAAACGAAGAAAGGCGACTGTCCTCGGGGACAGCCGCCTTTCCTTTGGACGCTGGCCCCGTGGGGTCCCCGCGTCAATACCGCTGTCCAAATTACCGTTTGCCGTCGACGCGGTCAAGGCGTCACCCAATTTCGCGACCCCACGAAAATGGGGAACAACTGACGTTTTGATGGGCCCCTGCGCCCGTCACGCCTTGCCGTTCAGGCGTTTCGCCATGCGCTCGAAGTCGTTCTCGTAGGTCTTGTCCTGGAGCTTCTGGAACTCATGGAAGCGCTCCTTGGCGATCTTGTCCGCCGTCTTCTTGTTGCGGTTGCCGAGGCCCTTGAGCACCTCACGCCCGCTGAATGTCAGGAAGCCGTCGAGCAGGCGCTCGCAGTCCTCCATGCTCGTAAGGACGTGCCGCTCGGCCCTGTCCTCGAGCGTGTCGAGCAGCATCGTGACGAGGCGGTTCAGCTGCCTGATCTCGTCCTCGGACAGGTAGTTCTTGGCCACGGTGACGTCCGAGGAGTGAATGCGGCCCTCGGGGCCTCCCTTCCACGACGTGAGCCCCATGTTGGGCTTGGAAGGGTCGGAGCGCCCCTGGACGATCTCGGCCGCGGTGTGCCCGGTGACGGCGTAGTGCATCTTGTTCTGGACCGCGGCGTAGAAGTTCTTGGCCATGGTCGAGTCCTTGTCGTAGTCGAAGCTGCACTCCTGGAAGATGTCGGTGATCTTGAGCCACACGCGCCGCTCACTCGCGCGGATGTCGCGGATGCGGGCGAGCAGCTCGTCGAAGTAGTCCTTGCCGAAGGGCCGGCCGTTCTTGAGCATGTCGTCGTTGAGGACGAAACCCTTGGTGATGTACTCCTTGAGGGTCGCCGTGGCCCACTGGCGGAAACGGGTCGCGCGCAGCGAGTTCACGCGGTATCCGACGGCGATGATGGCATCGAGCGCGTAGAAGTCGACCGTATATGTCTTGCCATCTGAGGCAGTTGTTGCAATTTTTGCAACAACTGAGTCTCGGGCAAGCTCACCCTCTTCGAAGATGTTCTTCATGTGGCGCGAGATGGTCGACTTGTCCTTGTCGAACAGCTCGGCGATTTCCTTCTGGGGCATCCAAAGCGTTTCGTTCATGTAGTGCACCTGCACCGGCACGTTTGTCCCCTCGGACTGGTACAGAACGATCTCGGCCTGGATAGGGTCTTCCATATATCTTCCTTTCCGTTGAATGCCTACGCGGACCTAACTTGATCCGCTTCCAACCCTTCGCCTTCAGGCGCTGCAGCTTGAGCTTGGGACAGCTCAGCCCGGTCGCGTGCCGTCTCCAGGATCTTCGAGCGTCTCTTCTCGGTGCTCTGCCGGTAGCAGGTGATCGGCTCGCCCTCCGCGCCCGCCGGCGCCGTCGGCTTGTCCTCGGGATGCTCCTCGTACCAGCCGAGCAGGTCGTTGGGGTCGGCGTTGAATACTTCGCAGAGCGCACCTACGAGCTCTGCGTTCGGATAGCTCTCCTCGCGCTCCCAAGACTGAATAGTTCGGAATGACTTGCCGACATTTTGTGCAAGCTCCTTTTGGTTTAGCCCCAGGGCTTCTCGGCGCTCTCTTAGACGAAGGTTCATCCTCGTTCCCTTCTTTACGTTAAGTGAATAGTAAACAAAAAATGTCTTTACGCAAAAAAATGTTGCTTATTCGATTGACAGGGACATAAGACTGTTCGTCATTTAATTCAACAGACAGAAAGACGTCTCTAAGGAGAAACGAATGGATTTCGGTAAGGAGCTGGCGGGAAATATCCGCGCCGCACGCGCCCGAGCCGACCTTTCTCAGGCTGAGGTCGCTTCCAAGCTCGGAGTGAACGTCAGCTTTTTCGCGAAGTACGAGAGCGGCGATTACATTCCTGGAGCCGACAAGCTCTTGGTTATCTCGCAGGTTCTTGGTTGTCCGCCCAACGACCTGATGGGCTGGAACGTGGACGAGGCCGTATAGGAATGGAGGAAGAGGAATGACAGGGAGGAGCTGCGAGCTGCCCGACGACGTCGTGACCCTGGGCGGCATGGTGATCTTTGTGTTAATAAACTGGAATATTCGGGGTGCACGCCCGCGTGGCTTTCGTATCCCTGAATTATCCCAAGTGCGCGTGCCAACTCGTATTTACGTGCTTTTGCCGTTGTTGTCGTACTTAAACCCGCAGGTAAGCAGTGTGTTCATTTTTGTCGTTCTTTCAGGTCAGTACTGTAACATCTAGAACCCAAATCATCAGCTAACTGTTACAGGTCGAGACGAACGGTTGCCGTAGCTGTCAGCAGACGAGGCCAACATCCGTGCCGGGTCTCCCCTCGTCTGCCGTTGGCGGGTGTTGCGGGGCTGTTCGCCGCATTGCCGCCGCACTGGGGGTGTGCAGACCGTAGGATAGTCTTATTGACAGCCTGTCAACTCGTCTGGGAGGCACTGTGACAGAAACGTTTGATATCGCGATTGTGGGCGCGGGCATCACCGGATGCGCCATCGCGCGGCAGCTCGCGCGCTATGACCTGTCCATTTGCGTGGTCGAAGCGGCCAACGATATCGCGCTGGGCGCATCGAAGGCCAACGGCGGCCTGGTGCACGCCGGCTACGACCCGGCGCCGGGTACGGTAAAGGCACAGGTCAACGCCCGTGGCTGTAAGTTGTACGGTACGTGGGCGAAGGAGCTGGGCTTTTTGTTCCGCCGCACTGGATCGATGGTTCTGGGCTTTAATGACGAGGACCGTACACATCTGGAAAAGCTGCGGTGCAACGGCTTGACGAACGGCGTGCCCGAGCTATCGATCATTGGGCCCGAGCGCATCCACGAGCTTGAGCCGCGCGCCAGTGCCGATGCAACGTGCGCGCTGTGGTGCCCCTCAACCGGTTTTGTCGATCCGTTTGAGGTCGCCATCGCCGCGTTGGAGAACGCCGTCGCCAACGGGGTGACGTTTATGCGGTCCGCGCCGGTGGAGGCGATCGAGGTCGCCGACACGGGCGCGACCGGCGCCGATGACTCCCCGCGTTTTACGCTGGTAACGCCCGCAGGCAATGTGTGTTGCCGCTATTTAATCAACGCCGCGGGCAACGGAGCCGCGGACATCTCACATATGGCGGGCGCCGAGGAGTTCCAGATGGTCTGGCGCCAGGGCAACATCGTGGTGCTGGACAAGGAGCCGCGCGCGCTCATGCCGCTCTACCCTGTGCCGACGCCGGTGTCGAAGGGCGTTATCGTCACGGGCACGGTGCACGGCAACACGGTGATCACTGCGACCGCCGCCGTGCGCGAACCGGGTGACACGCAGACCTATGCGAGCGACGTCAACGCGCTGCTGACCGGCGCGCGCAAGCTGGTGCCCGATCTGGACACGCGCCGCGTGGTGCGCGCGTTTGCCGGCGGGCGTCCGGTCATTCGGAGAACGAACGACTTCTTTATTGGACAGTCGGCCGTGGTGCCGGGGCTTTTCCAGGCGGCCGGCATTCAGTCGCCGGGCGTGGCAAGCGCGCCGGCAATTGCCGAGCGCATGGAGCAGGTCCTGCGCGAAGCCGGTGTGGCTCTACGCGAGCGTGCCGACTGGGATCC
Source organism: uncultured Collinsella sp. (assembly GCA_958415665.1). GTDB lineage: Bacteria > Actinomycetota > Coriobacteriia > Coriobacteriales > Coriobacteriaceae > Collinsella. The sequence continues at coordinate 21,375 of CATYZK010000023.1, forward strand.
GATTCGTCATGCGCCGGACGACTTTGACCGCGCGCCGCTTACGAGCAAAGAGGAACTGATTGAGTCCGACCCCGCGTGGGGACAAATCGTCTGCCGCTGCGAGACGGTGCCCGAGGCCGAGATTGTGGCCGCGATTCGACGTCAGCCGGGGGCGGCTTCGGTCGAGGGCGTCAAGCGTCGCTGCCGTGCGGGTATGGGTCGATGCCAGAGCGGTTTCTGCCAGAGCCGCGTGGCGGCGATTCTGGCGCGCGAGCTGGGCTGCGATCCCAGCGAGGTATTGCTGGAGGATGCCGGTTCTTGGCTGGTCGAGGGACCTTTGAAGGGGGTGCGCTAGGATGGCGACGGATATCGAGATGGACGCTGGACGCAACGCCGAGATTGCTGCCGCGGGCGCCGTGCCGCCACAGGCTTTCGACGTGGTCGTTATCGGCGGCGGACCTGCCGGTATGGCGGCAGCACTTGCCGCGCACAAGGCCGACGCGCGCGTGGCCATCGTGGAGCGCGAGCGGCACCTGGGCGGAATCCTCCGCCAGTGCATTCACCCGGGCTTTGGTCTGTCGCACTTTAAGCAGGAACTCACCGGTCCCGAATACGCGCAGCGGTTTATCGACCAGGTGCGCGAAACCGACATTGCGCTGTTCTTGGACAGCATGGTGATCGGGATTGACGGGGGCTCAGGCGCAGTGGACACAGACAACGCCGCCGTCCACACCGTCACGCTCATGAGCCCCGATGGTATGTTGCAACTCACCGCACGCGCCGTCGTGCTTGCCATGGGTTGCCGTGAGCGCACCCGCAGCGAGATCAAGATCCCCGGCAATCGTCCCGCCGGCGTTTTCACGGCGGGCCTGGCGCAGCGATACATCAATATCGAAAACCTCAAACCCGGCTCGCGCGCCGTCATTTTGGGCTCGGGCGACATCGGGCTTATCATGGCGCGCCGCTGCACGCTCGAGGGGATTTCCGTCGAGGGCGTCTACGAGCTCATGCCGTACGCCAACGGCCTGCGCCGCAACGTCAAGAACTGCCTGGACGACTTTGGAATTCCGCTGCACCTGTCCACCACCATCACACGCGTGATCGGGCATGACCGCGTGGAAGCCGTCGAGGTGAGCCAAGTCGACGAGCGTCTGGCGCCCATTCCGGGGACCGAGCGCATTGTTCCGTGCGACACGCTGCTGCTTTCGGTAGGCCTGATTCCCGAGAACGAGCTTTCGGTTGCCGCGGGCGTAGAACTTGACCCGCGCACGCGCGGCGCCGTGGTGGACCAGAGCTTGCAGACGGGCGTGCCGGGCATCTTCGCCTGCGGCAACGTGCTGCACGTGCACGACCTGGCCGACAACGTGACGTGTGAGTCCGAGAGGGCTGGCACAGCTGCAGCGGCGTGGGCGCTGGGGACCGACGCGGGCACCGTTCCGAACTGCGAGCTCACCGTCTCCCCTGCCGGCATTGCGGGATACGCACTGCCGGGACGCATTACGGCTGTGGCGCTCACCAAACTCAACTTCCGTGTGCGCCGGCCGGTCGATGCCGCCCGCGTGCGCATTCTAGCAGGCGACGAGGAACTGTTCGCCGGCAAGGTCCGTGCATTTAAGCCGAGCGTCATGGAAAGCTTCCCGCTGCCGGCAAAGGTGATTCAGCGCGCACTCGACCTAGGTGCTAGCGAAATTGTCCTGTCCGTCGATCCCGTCGAGGAGGCGTAGGGTCATGAGCACGAACGAAATCGAAAAGCTCAAGTTCAACTGCACCACCTGCCCATCCGAATGCCTTCTGACCGTAGAGGTGGAGCGCGACGCCAATGGCGCCGTGGTGGAAGTGCGCTCCGTAACCGGCAACAACTGCCCGCGCGGCGATAAGTTCGCACATCAGGAGCTCACCTGCCCTATGCGCGTGCTCACGACGACCGTGGCCGTCTCCGGCGGCAACGAAGCCCTGCTCCCGGTGCGCACCGCCGAAGCCATCCCGCTAGAACTCCACGCCCAGGCCATGGCCCTCATCCGAGGTCTAGTCGTCAACGCCCCCATCCGCATGGGCGACGTCGTGCTGGAGAATCTCCTAGACACCAACATCAACCTAATCGCCAGCATGGACATCGACCCCGCCTAAGTAGCTCATTTGGAACGGGGCTCTATAAGCTACCCTACCATCCACCCCGCCCTCCTCAGTTACGGTGAAATAGTTCCTGATTTCCGCCAAACCCCGGCATCCAGGAACTATTCCCCCGCAACTATCCTTGGAATCGGTATTTAGCTTGTGCCTACTTAAGCGCCATTTCAAAACTATGCCGGATTACGGGGCTGATTCGGAGACCCCCATCCATACCGACAATTTTCGATTTTTGATAAGCCGTCTACCTGCGGTTTTAATTTCGCGATTTTTCCCATGGTCAAGCAACACAGGTCCAGCCCCGTAATCCGCCATACTTTTGAAACCAGCCCATTTGGGACGGGCCTCTTTTGACTACTTTAGCCCGAATGTTCGCTCAAATGATTTTTCTTTTGCAAAGAGTGTCCCGAGGTGCCGGCATAAAAGGAACGTCCCTATGTGCCGGGCTTGGGATACCATGGTGGCAGCCTAGCGAAAGGATGTTTCATGGCACATGTCGATGACCAGCGTGTGGCGCGCGTGCTCGATGCGCTCGAGGCTCAGCACCCCGGCGCGCAGCTGCTCGTAAACGACCCGTGGTCGATATACTATCTGACCGGCTTTTATGCCGATATGTTCGAACGTTTTTGCGGTGTGCTGCTCGCGCGCGATTGCGAGCCCGTGATCTTGGTCAACGCGCTGCATCAGCTGCCCGAGTATGACAACGCCCGCGTTGCCTACCACACCGATACCGATGTCGTGGCCGACGCCATCGCGAGTGAGATCGACCCGACCAAACCACTCGGTATCGACACCGTCATGCGCTCTGGCTTTTTGATGCCGCTCATGGAGCGCCATGCTGCAAGCGAGTTTTTCCTGGGTGACTTTGCCGTCACCGCCGCGCGCACCTACAAGGATGCCGCCGAGCAGGAGCTCATGCGCGTGTCCTCGGCCGCCAACGACGCCGTGATGGCCGATGCCATCAAACTCGTCCACGAGGGCGTGACGGAGCGCGAAATTACCGACCAGATGCTCGGTCTGTACCGCAAGCACGGCTGCGAGGGCTTCAGCTTTCCTCCCATCGTGAGCTTTGGCGCCAACGCCGGCGACCCGCACCACGAGCCCGACGACACCGTACTCAAGCGCGGCGACGTGGTGCTGTTCGACATTGGCGGACGCCGCTGCAACTACTGCTCGGACATGACGCGCACATTCTTTTGGGGCGAGCCGGACGAGGAGACGACACGCATCTACGATATCGTGCGCCTCGCCAACGAGGCCGCCGAGGCGCTCATCGCCCCGGGCGTGCGCATGTGCGACCTGGACCGTGCCGCACGCGACGTGATTGAGGACGCGGGCTACGGCGAATACTTTACGCATCGCCTGGGACACTCGATCGGCCTGCAGGACCACGAGCCAGGCGACGTCTCGCTCGTCAACGAGCAGGTCGTGGAGCCGGGCATGACGTTCTCCATCGAACCGGGCATCTACCTCCCCAGCCGCACCGGTGTCCGCATCGAGGACCTGGCCCTGGTGACCGAGAACGGCGTCGAGATTCTCAACGCCTACCCCCACGATCCGGTCCGCCTAGACTAGGCAATGCGGCAAAGGGGCTGTCCCTTTGCCGCATCCTGCCAACGATTCACCACGAAAGCGGGCTATCTACTACGTTTAACCCGCATAGGTCGACCATGCGGGTCTTTTTAAAAATCAGCAAGCCGTCTACCTGCGATTTTGATTTCACGATTTTCCGTGTGGTCGAGAGTAGTCGCCAAAACGTAGTAGATAAGCCCATTTCGTGGCAAGCAAGTCAACTCGAGGAGCAGGGTAGTCAAAAAAAGCCCCGTCCCAAATTGACTACTTTTAAGTTGCGGTGATATACGGACTGTTTGAGGCTTCTGGCTTGTAAAACAGTCCGTATTTCACCGCAACTGATGAGGGGATGGGCTAACGGAGCAGCCCCGCTACTTCGCCGGCTAGGGTGATGGTGCCGGCTGCTACGAAGGACTCGCCCGCGGTATCGAAGGCAGCGAGGGCCTCGGACACGCTCGGGTATACGCCCGCGATCTTATCGGCATCAACGAGGGCAGCGAGCTCCTCCGCCGGCAGGGCGCGATCGGAATCGGTCTGGGTCACGACCACGCGGGGGAACGCCGGAACCAGAACGTCAACGATACCCGCCACGTCCTTATCGGCCAGTGCGGCACACAGCAGCGTGGGGCGATTCTCCACGCACGGATCGATCTCGTCCAGCGCGCTCACAAAGTTCTCGCAGCTCTGAGGGTTATGGCAGGCATCGATCAGCTTGAGCGGATCGGTTCCCAGCACATCAAAGCGACCAGGCGTGGGACAGCCCATAAGCGACGCATCGAGCTTGTCATGATCGAGCTCGCGACCCAGATACCCCTCGCACAGCATGATCGCACACGCGGCATTTTGCGGCTGATACGCCGGCTTGACCATGCTCGACGTGTAGATCGCACGCGGCGTGGTACAGCTAAACTCCACCGTATCGCCCACGTGAGCCGGCACCTTGGTCGTAGCGTGGCTCACCACCAGCGGCACGATGCCACACTCGCGGCAGCGGGCGTCCATCACGTGCTGAACGCTCGGCTCATGCGTGCCCTCGCCCAGAACAACCAGGCGTCCGGGCTTGATGACCGCGGCCTTCTCCCCCGCAATGGCCTCGAGCGTATCGCCCAGGATGCGCGTATGGTCGAGCCCAATGCCCGTAATGGCAACGGCCACGGGATCGGTCGCACTCGTGGCATCCCAACGCCCGCCCATGCCAACCTCAAGCACGGCAACATCCACCGCAGCCTCGGCAAACACCACGAGCGCTGCAGCCGTGAGCAGATCAAACGGCGTAATGGAATACGTGCACTCCCCCGCCGCCACACGACGGGCATTCACGCGACGCCCCGCCTCAACGGCAGCAGAAACGCCACGGGCAAACGCCTCGTCACTCACAACGCGCCCATCGACCTCCATGCGCTCGGGATAGCGCACGAGCTGCGGCGACGTATACAGCGCGGTCTTAAGCCCCTCGCCACGAAGAATGGCGGCCGAGAAACGCGTAGTCGAAGTCTTGCCATTGGTACCGGCAACCTGAATGCAATCAAAATACTCATCCGGACGCCCCAGCTCATCGAGCATATCGACAACCGTCTCGAGCAACGGCCCAGCATCCCCAGAAATCCGCCCCGTATCAGCAGCCAGCCCAACAGCCTCACCAAACGAAAGCAACTCAAACTCAAAAGGAACCGAATACAAGCCAGAACGCTTAGGCATATCCAAAGTCTCCAATAACAGAAAAAGAGGCCCATCAAAAACAACGAGCCCCTCCCATTCAAAAATATCAGCCAAACACCGCTTTGCAGCGAGATCAAGGCCACAACCAAGTGGCCCTACCACGCCAGATGTAAACAGCCACGTGACCGCACTAGGAGCGGCCCGACGCTTTGCTCGCCGCAAGTTCCGCACGCAAAGGACAGCACTTAATGTGCTGTCCGTCTTGCGCAGGACTGTCCGCAGCGGAGAGCAAAGCGTCGGGACGCGCCCCTCAGTGCAATTTACGAGAAGTCAGCAACCTGAGCAGTCAGCGCCGCCAGGATCTCCTTGAGCTCAGCTGCACGGTCCCTCTTCTTCTGGACCACCGCGGGCGCGGCCTTAGCCACAAAGCCCTCGTTGGCAAGGGTCTTCTCGCAGCCAGCAAGCTCCTTCTGCGCCGCGGCGATCTCCTTCTCCAGGCGTGCCTTCTCGGCCGAAAGGTCGACCTTGCCCTCGAGCACCACAAAGACCTCGACGCCGCTGTCGACCACGGCGATGCTCGCGGCCGGCTTCTCGACGTCGGTACCCATGACCAGCGAAGCGGTGTTCGCCAGCGGCTCGATGGTCGAGCGCAGGCTCTCGAGCTTCTCGATGTCCTCGGCGCCGGCGCGCACGACCACGTCGAGCTCGGCCTTGGGGCTCAAGCGATAACGCGAACGCGTGGCGCGAGCGGCAGACACGACGGTACGGCACAGCTCAAACGCGCGCTCGGCGTCCTCGTCAACATACTTGGCATAGTCGGCGGGCTCCGGCCACTTGGCAATCATGAGCGCCTCGGCACGGTCCACGTTGCCTTCGGCGTCCAGGTCGAGCACGCTCGCCGGCATGTTGTCCCAGATCTCCTCGGTGACAAACGGCATAAGCGGGTGCATAAGGCGAATGGAGGTGTCGAGCACAAAGATCAGGTTGCGCTGCGCCTGCAGACGGCCCTCGCCCTTCAGACGGGCCTTGGTGACCTCGACGTACCAGTCGCAGACCTCGTTCCAGAAGAACTGCTGCACGCCGCGGGCCATGTCGCCAAAGGTGTAGTTCTCGATACCCTCGGTGACCATCTTGACGGCCTTGGCCAGGCGGCTGAACATCCAGGCGTCGGCCGGCGTCTCCACGACGGGCTCGCCGGGCGTGTAGCCCTCCATGTTCATGAGCAGGAAGCGGCTGGCGTTCCAGATCTTGGTCACAAACGACTTGGCCTGCTCGGTGCGCGGGCTGTCGATAAGCTTCTTGGTCTTCTTGTCGATGTTCGCATCGAACTTGACGTCCTGGTTGTTGGTGCACAGCGTGAGCAGGTTATAACGCATGGCATCGGCACCGTACATGCCAATGAGGTCCATGGGGTCAACACCGTTTCCCTTGGACTTGGACATGCGGCTGCCGTCCTTGGCCAGGATCGTCGGGTAGATGACGACGTCCTTAAACGGCACCTCGTCCAGGAAGTACAGCGAGCTCATGACCATGCGGGCGACCCACAGCGCGATGATGTCGCGCGCGGTGACGAGCGCCGTCGTGGGATGATGGCCCTCGAGCAGCTCCGGCTTTTGCGGCCAGCCCTGCGTGGCGAAGGTCCACAGCTGCGAGCTGAACCAGGTGTCCAGCACGTTCTCGTCCTGATGCACGTGATGACCGCCGCACTTGGGGCACACGTCGGTGTCCTCGGTAAGGGCGTCCTCCCAGCCGCAGTCCTCGCAGTAGAACACGGGGATGCGGTGGCCCCACCACAGCTGGCGGCTGATGCACCAGTCCTTGAGGTTCTCCATCCAGGTGGTGTAGGTCTGCGTCCAGCGCGCGGGGTGGAAGGTGACCTTACCGGAGTTGACGGCATCGAGCGCCGGCCCCTTGAGCTTGTCGACGGCGACGAACCACTGCTCGGACAGCCACGGCTCCAGGGCGGAGTCGCAACGGTAGCAGTGCATGACGGAGTGGTCGAGCTCTTCGACGTGGTCGAGCAGGTCGTGCTCCTCGAACCACTTGATGACGGCCTCGCGGCACTCGTCGCGGTTCATGCCGGTGAACTCGCCGTAGCCCTCGACAACCACTGCGTGCTCGTCGAAGATGTTGATCTGCGGCAGGTCGTGGGCCTGACCCATGGCGTAGTCATTGGGGTCGTGGGCCGGGGTGACCTTAACGAAGCCGGAGCCAAAGTTGGCGTCGACGTGCCAATCCTCAAAGATGGGGATCTCGCGGTCGACGATGGGGAGCTTGACGGTCTTACCCACAAAGGCGGCCTTCTCGGGATCCTTCGGGGAGACGGCGACGCCCGTATCGCCGAGCATGGTCTCGGGGCGCGTGGTGGCGACGACGATGTAGTCCTGGCCGTTGACCGGCTCGGTCAGCGGGTAGCGCAGGTGCCACAGGTGGCCCTTCTCGTCCTTATACTCGGCCTCGTCGTCCGAGATGGCGGTGGTGCAGTTGGGGCACCAGTTGACGATGCGCTTGCCGCGGTAGATCAGGCCGTCGTGATACCAGTCGCAGAAGACCTTACGCACGGCCTGGGCGTAATCCTCGTCCATGGTGAAGCGCTCGTTGTCGAAGTCGACGGAGCAGCCCATGCGCTTGATCTGCTCGACGATGATGCCGCCGTACTCGTGGGTCCAATCCCAGCAGGCGTCGACAAACTTGTCGCGGCCAATCTCCAGGCGGCTGATACCCTCGCTCTTGAGCTTCTTGTCGACCTTGGTCTGCGTGGCGATACCGGCGTGGTCGGTACCCAAGACCCAGCGCGTGGACTTGCCGCGCATACGGGCCATGCGGATGATGGCGTCCTGAATGGAGTCGTCGGTGGCGTGGCCCATGTGGAGCTTGCCGGTCACGTTGGGAGGCGGAATGGTGACGGTGCAGTCGCCCACGCCCTCGCGGCGCTTGTAGTAGCCGCCGTCGAGCCACTTCTGCAGGATCGCCGGCTCGTTGGTCGACGGATCGTAGTTCTTGGGCATTTCTTCCATATATCTCTCCCT
>CATYZK010000024.1 GCA_958415665.1 uncultured Collinsella sp.
CCCAGCAGGCGAGGATGCTCGACGAGCTGCTGCCCAAGATCCCCGAGGGCGCCGCCCCGACCATGCACTCGGACCGGGGCTGGCAGTACCAGCACGCCTCGTACACATCCAGGCTCGAGGCCGCCGGCATCGTCCAGAGCATGTCCAGGAAGGCGAACTGCATCGACAATGCCGCCACCGAGCAGCTCTTCGGCCACGTCAAGGACGAGTTCTACAGGGGCCGCGAGTGGAAGACGTTCGAGGATTTCAAACGCGACCTGGAGGAATACATAGTCCACTGGAACACGAGCCGGAGGCAGGTAAGATTGAAGGGCCTGACCCCGGAGGAGTACCGGAATCAGGCCCTCGCGGCCTAGTCGCTATTTAGGGCGTCCAAGATTTGGGGCGCAGTTCATTGCGCGGCGGGGTCTTTTACGTCCTGCGGAATGCGCCCGGAGGGAAGCCCGGGATCGCCTGCGTTCTTTTCTCAGATGCCGGGGTGCCGGAAAGGCGGGATGTGAGGGGCGCATTGTTGGATGGCGCCTTGTATCTGCTTATCGTGGCGGGCGCAGTCCTGGCGAGCTCGATGGGTCATCTCGCTAGGTAAAAAGATGGTTCGCGGTGGTATTGTTGCTGTGGGTTTAATTCGATATGAAAGGGTGATTTTGGTGTCCAAGATGGATTCTACGCTCTCCTATATTACTGACCAGTTGAAGGCGCTTACCTCGATTGCTTCGCCTACGGGCTATACCCGTGCGGCGACAGACTATCTGATGGAAACGTTGCGTGATATGGGCTTTGGGCCCGAGCGCTCCAATAAGGGCAACGTGTTGGTTGAGCTTGGCGGCGAGGGCGAGCCGCTCGTGTTGGCGAGCCATGTTGATACCCTGGGCGCCATGGTGCGCTCCATTAAGGACAATGGTCGCCTGCGCCCCACGACCCTCGGCGGGCACCAGTGGTCCACGGCCGATGGCGAGAACTGCACCGTTTATACGCGCGACGGCAATGTCTACACGGGCGTGGTCCTCAATACCGAGCCTTCGGCGCATGTGGCCGATGAGCCGGTCAAGACCATCGAGAAGAACATGGAGATCCTGCTCGATGAGAATGTCGACAGCAAGGATGATGTGCTTGAGCTGGGCATTCAGACTGGCGACATCATCGCTATGGATCCGCGTACCACGGTGACGGAGAGCGGCTACATCAAGAGCCGCTTCTTGGACGACAAACTGTCCGCGTCGATTCTGCTTGGTTTGGCCCGCGCCGTTGCCGACGGCGAGGTGACCCTTTCGCGCAAGGTTTCGCTGCTCTTTACGGTGTACGAGGAGGTCGGCCACGGCGGTGCGTTTGTGCCGGCCGACACGCGCGAGATGATCAGCGTGGACATGGGCTGCGTGGGCGACGACCTGGGCTGCACCGAGCGCATGGTTTCGATTTGCGCCAAGGATTCGGGCGGTCCGTACAACTACGACCTGGTAACCACACTGTCCAACATCGCGCGCGAGCTGGAGCTCGATTACGCCATCGATGTGTACCCGCACTACGGCTCCGACGTCGAGGCCACGCTCTCGGCCGGCTACGACATTCGCCATGGTCTGATCGGCCCCGGCGTGTACGCGAGCCACAACTACGAGCGCAGCCACATCGACGGCGTGCGCAATACCTACGAGCTGGTCCGCGCCTACGTCCAGCGCTAACGATGCAGCGGCCTCGGCTGACACAATAGTGCCGACCGAGGCCGTCCTCTCAAAGTTGCGGTGAAATAGGGACTGTTTGGCGGTTTTAAACGCTTAAACAGTCCCTATTTCACCGCAACTTATAAAGGGGATGGGGCTATTTGATGGCTGCCGTAACGGTGCCGCCGCCCAGGACGATGTCGCCGCGGTAGACTACAACGGCTTGGCCGGGGGCGATGGCTCGCTGCGGCTCGTCAAAGGTCAGCAACATTTGCCCGTCTTCGCCGCGCGTAAGGGTCGCTGCCTGGTCTTTCTGTCGGTAGCGGTACTTGGCGCCCACGCGAATGCCGCCGGCATCCAGCTCGGCCTCCATGTGGTCGGCAGGGGCGCTCCAAGTCCAGTCGTTGGCCGTGAGTGCCGTGGCCGTCAGGTCCTCGGCCTCACCCAGATGCACGGCGTTGTTGGCGGCGTCGACGTCCGTTACGTACACGGGATGCGCCATCGCGACGCCCAGGCCCTTGCGCTGGCCGATGGTATAGCGCAGCGCGCCATTGTGGCGCCCAACCACGCTGCCGTCGCGCCATACGATGTTGCCCGGTGCAGCGGCATGTCCGCAGCGGCGCTCGATATAGCCCGCGTAGTCGCCGTCTGGAATAAAGCAGATGTCCTCGCTTTCGGCCTTCTTGGCGTTAACAAAGCCCTGTTCGGCGGCAATGCGGCGCACGTCGCGCTCTTTGTCCAAGCCTGCCAGCGGAAAAATCGTGCGCGCCAGACGCTCCTGCGTAAGCGAATACAAAAAGTAGCTCTGGTCCTTTTTGGGGTCCTCGCCGCGATGTAGCTGCCAGGTGCCGTCTGCCGCCTGGCTTGTTTTGGCATAGTGGCCCGTGGCGATGCAGTCGCAGCCCATGTCCAGCGCCGCATCGAGCAGCGCGCCAAACTTAATGCGGCGGTTGCAGATAATGCACGGATTGGGCGTCAGCCCCTCCTGGTAGGCGTTCACAAAGCGCTCGATTACGTTACGGTCGAAGGTTTGCTGCAAGTCGAGCACGTGATGGGGTATCCCCAGGCGCTCGGCGACGGCCTTTGCATCGGCGATGTCGCGGTCGACCTTACTCATGCCCGTGGTGGGATCGGGCGCGGGGCAGGTGAGGCGCATGGTGGCACCGACACATTCGTAACCCTGACTTTTGAGCAGATACGCGGTCACGCTGGAATCGACGCCGCCGCTCATGGCGACGAGCACGCGCTTGTTGTGCATGGGGAGGTTCTCCTTGGTGGCATGTGGCCAAAAAAGAAAAGCGGCGCGGGAGGCTGGTTCCGCGCCGCAGACATTGTAGCAAGTTCGGGCGTCCTGTGGGACACCCTGTTGGGATGAGCTCAGGCTGCCAGAAGAGAGGGGAGACCGGCGTGCCTTGGACTCGTTCTAGGAACGAGAGCTCTAGTCCTGGAAGAGTGCCGTGGACAGGTAGCGCTCGCCGGTGTCGGCGAGCAGCGCCACGATGGTCTTGCCCTCGTTCTCGGGGCGCTTGGCCAGCTGCAGTGCGGCCCACACGGCGGCGCCGGACGAAATGCCCACGAGCACGCCCTCCTTGTGGCCCACGGCGCGGCCGGTGGCAAAGGCGTCGTCGTTCTCGACGGGGATGATCTCGTCGTAGACCTGGGTGTCGAGGACGTCGGGCACAAAGCCGGCGCCGATACCCTGGATCTTGTGCGGGCCGGCCTGGCCCTTGGAGAGCACCGGGGAGGTGGCGGGCTCGACGGCGACGACCTGAATCTCGGGGTTTTGCTCCTTGAGGAACTCGCCCACGCCGGTCACGGTGCCGCCGGTGCCAACGCCGGCGACGAAGATGTCGACCTTGCCGTCGGTGTCGTCCCAGATCTCGGGGCCGGTCGTGGCCTTGTGAATGGCCGGGTTCGCGGGGTTCACAAACTGGCCGGCGATGATGCTGTTGGGAGTCTCCTTCTGCAGCTCCTCCGCCTTGGCGATAGCGCCCTTCATGCCCTTGGAGCCGTCGGTGAGCACGAGCTGCGCACCGTATGCCTGCATCAGCTTGCGGCGCTCGACGGACATGGTCTCGGGCATGGTGATGATCACCTTGTAGCCGCGGGCCGCCGCCACCGAGGCGATGCCGACGCCGGTGTTGCCGCTCGTGGGCTCAATGATGGTGTAGTCGCCGCCACGCACGAGCTTGCCGGCCTTCTCGGCCTCGTCAATCATGTTCTTGGCGACGCGGTCTTTAACGGACCCGGCGGGGTTGAAGTATTCCAACTTGACGAGCACGCGGGCCTTGAGGTCCTCGTCGGCCTCAAAGTGGGTGAGCTCCAGGAGCGGGGTGTGGCCGATAAGCTGATCGATGGACGTGTAAACCTTGCTCATGATGAACCTCCAAAGTGTTCAAGTTGCTGGTTGCTGGGTGAATGACGACGTTTCTTATTAGCTAAACCCATAAACCTTATAGGTTGTTCGTTTAGCTGTTGAAAAGCATAGTAGACACTAAAGCCTACTAATGCAATAGGAAAAAGATATTTATTGCAAGATGATTAACCCGCTGGACTGGAACGGGAGTTTTCAAAACCAATTTTTCGGCTAGAATTGCTTCGAACAAAAGACCGAAAGGCAGCACTATATATGTTGGTTTCTACTAAGGGCAGGTATGCCCTGCGCGTTATGGTCGACCTGGCCGAGCACCAGGCGACCGGTCGCATTCCGCTCAAAGAGATTGCGGCGCGCCAGGGGATTTCCGAGAAATATCTCGAGAACATCTTGGCCACGCTCGTACGCGCCAATATGCTCTCGGGCATGCGCGGCAAGGGCGGCGGCTATGTGCTCACGCGCCCGCCCGAGCAATATACGGTGGGCGAGATCCTGCGCCTGACCGAGGGCAGCCTGGCTCCGGTTGCCTGTCTGGACGGCGACTGCAAGGGCTGCTCGCGATCGGATGAGTGTCCCACGCTCGATGTGTGGAAGAACCTGGATAAGCTCATCAACGACTATCTCGATGGCGTGACGCTCGACCAACTTGTCGCGCCCAACGAAGGCTACGACTACGTGATTTAGGGCTCTAACGTAATGTGACAGCGCGGGCCGACCTGTGGTGGGTTGGCCCGCGCTTTATGTCAATTGGACTATTCGCCTGCGACGCCGTCGAGGATGCTGCGCATGATGGATACCAGGATGCTGCCCATAAATGCCGAGCCAAAGCTCGCAATGGAGATGCCTGCACCCAGCAGGTTGACCGACAGGTAGCTGGCGAGCTCGAGCATAAAGCTGTTGACCACGAGCTGGAAGATGCCCAGCGTGATAATGGTGAGCGGCAGCGAAATGACCGTCAGGAACGGTTTGACGAGCGAGTCGACGATGTTCAGGAACAGCCCCACAAAGGCAAAGCAGACCCAGGCTTCGGCAAAACCGAAGGGCTGGATGCCGGGGACGAGAAACGTGGCGATCGCGATGGCGATCGAGGTGAAGAGCCAGTTAAGCATAAAGCGCATGGTGCGATCCCTTTCTGCGCAGACAGTGTGTTGCTTTGTTTGGGCGCCCATTGTCTCAGATATTCGTGGAGCTTACGTGCGCGTTTGGTTTCAAAACGGCGTTCGTCCTAAAAAACGTGCCGCTGGCAGAGAGTCTTGTCGCTTTAGTTTGGTGGTGTGCTACACTGCTACGGGCAAATGCCCCATGCATTGTTTTATTGCATATTACGGGCGAACGATGCCCGATGTCAGTATCAACTTCGATGCCTTTTGGCGGGTTTGGCGGTGATCGATGAATATCGAGAACATGTTTGACAAGCCTGATGTCAAGCAGCTGGTCCACGCATTTAGTCTTTTGGACGACGAGAAGGATATTCAAGCGTTTTTGACCGATATCTGCACGCCGCGCGAGATCTGCGATCTTTCGCAACGCCTGCAGGTCGCGCGTTATCTGGACGAGGGTGAGCCCTATGTTGAGGTTCAGGCCCGCACCGGCGCTTCGTCCACCACGGTGAGCCGCGTGTCCAAGGCGCTCAACGGCGAGTACGGCGGCTATCGCAAGATCCTCATCAAGCTGGAGGATGGCGAGTAGGCCAACGGCAAAAAACGAATTGCACAGAACCGTCCCTTCGGGGGCGGTTTTTTGGTGTGGGGCCATGTTGTCCGCGTGGGCGGGTAGGATGGATACATTGAATATTGCGAACGGTTTGAGTGGAGGACCATGCCTGTTCGAATCTATACCACCAATGCCGGCGCGGACTTGAGCGATGCCGAGGCCGCGCTGCTCGCCGACCTTGTTGCCCGCCACGGGCGCGCCGTGTTGCTGGCACCTACGTTTGCCGAGCTCGATCTGTGCCGTCACGATGCGGCGGTGGCTGGCGCCTCGCTGGGCGTTGACTACAAGACGCCCTCCTCGTGGCTCCGTTCGCTGTGGGAGCTCTTGGGCGACGGACGCGGCTTCGTCGACAACCTGCAGCGTCAGATGCTGTTCTCGGATATGGTCGCCCGTCGCGGCGATGCCGATCTACAGCCGCTTTCGCGCAGCCAGGGCACGGTGCGCATGCTCGCACGCATGGCCCGCGATGTGCTTCCGGGCGTGGCGGGAACGGGTGCCGAGCGCCGCTGCGACAGCGTTTGCCAGCCCGAGCCCAAAAGCGACGCCGAGGCTCGTGTGTTTGAGCTTTTGCGTGCCTATGCGAGCGGCTTGGACCGCCGAGATATGGTCGAGCCCTGCGAGGCGGCCGACATGATGGCCGGCGCCTTGGCCGACAATCTGCCAACCTGCGCCCGCGCGGTGTTCGTGCGCGGCGTCACGTCGTTTGCGCATGGCCTGCTTGAGCTGCTGTCTGCCGTGGCGAATGGCGGGGGAGAGGTCGTCGTGCTGCTCGCCCGCGAGCAGGCGGCAATGCGCGAGGAACTTGCTGCGGCCTTTGATGCCCGCGGCGTGCTGTTTGAGGTCGCGCCGCTGGGGGAGGATGCTGCTGCGTCTAAGCCCGCCGCCCGGCCTGCCTTTATAGAGGTGGCCGGTCCCCATGCCCGCGCCTATGCCTATGCGAACGCTATTGACAAGTTGGTAAAGGCGCGCGAGGGCGCCGTGCCGCACGATGGCGCTGCGGCGCCGGCCGATCCTGCGCGCGTGCTCGTGGTGTCCGCTCAGGCACCCCAGTTGTTCGGCGAGCTTGCCGCCCGTTTGGCGGCGCGCCACATTGCGGCCGAGACAACCGAGTTCACGGCGTTTTCCCAATCCATCGCGGGCAGGCAGTTCACGGCGCTCGCCGATCTGATAGAGCGCATGAAGGCTGCCGACGAGGGCAATGCTTCCAAGACCGAGTGGTGGCCCGCCCCGGAGCTTACCGACTGGATCTACAGCCCGCTTTCGGGTGCCGACGCCGCCAGCGCGCGAACCTTCGATAAGAACATGCGCCTGTCGCGCAGCAAGACCATTGCGGGCGTGAGGAGCCTGCTACAGAGCGTGCAGGGCCAGGTGAGGGGTGCGCGCAAGGCGGCCAGCGATCAGAACTGGTTTAAGAACGTGCCGTGCGTAGTCTCGGATGTGTTCCAGGCGCTATGGCGTGACAAGCCCGTGACAGCACTCAAGGCCATGCTCGCGGTTGCCGAGGCGCTGCCCGATCGCGCCCTGGGCGGCCTTGACGGTCAGGCCCGTCGTCAGGCCGAGACCGCCTTGCTGCGCCATGTCATCGACATTCTCATGAACGACGCCCGCGCACTCGATGTGTCGCAGGCCGCGACTGTACCCGTGCTCGACGGCGTCCGCACCAAGGTGGATAAGCGCAGTACCGCTTACGATTACGAGACCTACGAGGTCGACCGCACACCGCGTGCCCAGGTGCGTTTTGTGTCGCTTGCCGATGCGGCAGCGCTGCGTCCCAACAGCTACGATGCGGTGCTGTTTGCCGATGTCGACCTGGACAGCTATCCGCTCTCGCATGAGGAGGGCCCGTTGGCCACGTTGACGGAAGAGTTGGGTCGCGACGGCGTGACGCTTGAACCCGCGGCCCTGCTGCGCGTGCGTTTTGGCCGCGCGATGCAAGCGGCACGCGGCCCCGTTGTGCTTGCCCGCGTGACCCACGATCGCCAGGCGCGCGAGTGCTATCCGGCGGCCGTGTGGACTGAGTTGCGGGCGCGCGCCAAGGCCGCTGACGACGCCGAGGCCGCTGGCGCCGCCAAAGCTGCTGGCACCGACAAGGCCGCTGACGCCGACAAGGTCACCGGCGCTGCCAAGGCCACGTGCGTGGGCGAGGGCGATATCGTAAGGGACTTCGACCCCGCCGCCGGCGAAGGGCTCGAGCGCAAGCGGGTCGCGTGCGAGGCCCCTCAGCATCTGAGTGCCGAGGCCGTGCCGTACCTGGTCCTGCGCCGTCGCGACGGCGAGGGCGAGGATGCGCCGCTCGTGCCGCGCTTGACGTCCGCATCGCAGATCGAGGCGTACTCGACGTGTCCGCTGTGCTGGTTCGTGTCGTATCGCGTCAAGCCCCAGTCCATCGACGCGGGCTTTGGCAACATGGAGAAGGGCAACTTTGTCCACGATGTGCTGGAACATCTGCATGCCCGCCTGCCCCAGGAGGGCATGGAACGCGTGACGCCCATGAACCTTCCGCGCGCACAGGAGCTGCTGCGCGAGGTCTTCGACGAGACCCTGACCGAGCACGCCGGCAAGCGCGGTACCGAGGGCCCGCTCGTGCCGCTCTCTCCGGTGGAGGAGCGCCAGGTGGCCGAGATCTTGCCGCAGCTGGAGGGCGTGCTCGCCTATGAGTCCGAGGCGCTTGCGCCCTTTGCCCCGCGCTATCTGGAGTTTGCGTTTAACGAGCTTAAGGTCGAGTATGCCGGCTGGCCACTCGGCGGGCGCATCGACCGCGTGGACGTGGATGCCGAGAACCGTGCCGTGGTGATCGATTACAAGCATCGTTCGGGCGTCGAGGAATATAAGCTCGCCGACCCCACGGTGTTCGATGAGAAGACGGGCGCGGTGCCCGCCGACGACCCGCGTTGGTTGCCGCCGCATACCCAGACGCTCATCTACGCGCAGGCCATGCGGCGGGCGCTGGACTTGAACACGCGCGCCGCGCTCTACTTTTCGACCAAGGGCGGCAAGCCGGCGCTGCGCGGCGCCGCGAGTGACGAGCTGCTCGAGGAGGAGCGCGGCGACGGTCGTATTCCGGGCCTAAAGAAGGGATTTCCGGGCGAGGGCGGCAATATGGACTTCGACACCCTGCTCGACCGCGTGGAGGCCGGAATTGCCGAGCGCCTGCGCGAGCTCGAGGCGGGCGTCGTGGCTGCCGTCGATCCGACATCGCCGCAGGCAGCGCACGCGCGCTGTTCGTATAACCACGAAGGAACGTTTGTAAGGAGGGACGTGTAGACCATGGATCTTTCGACTTTGATGCCGCAACAGCTGCAAGTTGTCAAAACGCTCGATCGTCCGCTGTTTGTCTCGGCGGGCGCCGGTTCGGGCAAGACCTTCACCCTCACGCGCCGTATCGTCTACGCACTCTCGCCCGAATCCGGTCCGTTCGTTGAGCATCTGGACCAGGTGCTCGCCATTACCTTTACCAAGGACGCCGCGGCCGAGATCCGCGACCGCGTGCGCCGTGCGCTTATCGAAGGGGGCATGGACGAGGAAGCCCTGACGGTTGACGATGCCTGGATTTCGACCATCCACGGCATGTGTTCGCGTATCCTGCGCGCGCATGCGCTGGAGCTGGGCATCGACCCCGAATTTACGGTGCTCACCGATACCGATGAGCTCATGGACCAGGCTGTCGAGCATGTGCTGGGCCGTGCGACGGCGCCCGACGCCGCTCCCGAGCTCGCCGCTTCGCTCAAAGCCCTCTATGCCTGGTATCCCATGGCGGGCGAGGGCGGTCCCTTTGGTGGCGGCACCACTATCAAGGGCTTGGTGCGCGACCTGCTGGAGCTGTCCAGCCAGCTGCCGGGTGGTGTGGACGACGTGTGCGTGCTTCGCGGATGCTCCGATACCTCGGCACTTGCCGATGCCTATCGTGCGGCGCTCGGCGCGAGCAAGGCCGCGACCGAGAAGGCGCAGGTGGCGCTCGATGCCATCGACGCGTTCGAGGCGAGCGACAAGACCATGGCGGATGTGGCGCGGCTCATGATGTCGTGCGGCATGCCGCGTGCGAGCAAGATGTTCCCCAAGGAGAATGTCGAGCTGCTCAAGGCAGAGGCTGCCGACACGTTTGTCAACATTGTGCTGGCTTGCGGCGATCAGGCGCTCGATGCGCTGACGGGGCTCGCCCGTGCCGTAGAGGCGGAGTACCGCGCGCTCAAGGCCGACCAGTCCGCGCTCGATAACAACGATCTGCTGCGCATGGCATACGAGGCGCTGCGCGATTATCCCGCCATTCGAGCTGCCTACGAGGGCCGCTTTAAGATGGTCATGATTGATGAGTTCCAGGACACCGATCAGATGCAGGTCGATCTGATTCGCTACCTGACGGGTGCGGGCGAGCGTGCGCTGTGCACGGTGGGCGACGCGCAGCAGTCGATCTATCGCTTCCGTGGTGCCGAGGTCGAGGTCTTCCGCCGCCAGGAGCGCAAGGTGGGCGCTTCGGGCGCGGCGGCAGCTGCCAGCACCCCGGGTGCCGTCCTCGTTGCGTCCGGGGCACCGGCTTCGTCCGGGGCATCCGCCGGCGAGCTCGTCAAACTCGTGCGCAACTTCCGCAGTCACGATGAGGTGTTGCGCTACGTGGCCCGCGTCTTTGATGGTGACGACGGTGGCCTCATGCAGGGGTTCTTGGATCTTGAGCCGAGCGATGAGCGCGAAGACAAGCTCGAGGCAGAGGCGTCGCGTCGGCAGGCGCTGCTCGTTGCCGGCGGCAGTACGCAGGAGCGCACGCAGGCCAAGGCCCGTGCAATTGCCGAGCGGTTCCATGCGCTCGTCAAGGCGGGGCAGCCTCAGGGCGATATGGTGTTGCTGCTGGGCCGCATGACCAATGCCGACGTCTATGCCCAGGCGTTCCGCGACCAGGGACTCGACTGCGTCATCGCGGGCGGCTCGGTCTTTGCGCAGGCTGCCGAGGTACAGGCGATTCGCGCCTTGGTGTGCGCGCTTGCCAACCCGGCAGATACGGCACAGGGCCTTATGCCGCTGCTGGCCTCGCCGATGTTTGCGCTCGGTGCCCA
This sequence comes from uncultured Collinsella sp., assembly GCA_958415665.1. Taxonomy (GTDB): domain Bacteria; phylum Actinomycetota; class Coriobacteriia; order Coriobacteriales; family Coriobacteriaceae; genus Collinsella. The sequence goes on from CATYZK010000024.1 coordinate 10,788, forward strand.
GGAGTTCTTGGCGCTGGCGACCAAGCTCGACGAGCAGACGGGGGAGACCTCGCGCCGCAATATCGATGCGGGTATTATGAGCGACTGCGACGTGCCCGGCCTGCAGAATCTGCCACTGGTGACGCGTGCCCGCGAAGTACTGCGCTATGCGTTCCGTCGCGTAGGCCGCGATTCGTTTGCCGTTATCGCTCGCGATGTGGTCAACGCCTCGGGCTGGTTTGTGCGCCTGGCGCAGCGTGGCCCCGAGGGCAAGGCCATCGCCGCCAACGTGCTCAAGGCGCTCGATGCCGTGGCCGAGGCAGAGGCCGAGTTCGGCAACTCGCCGCGCTCCATTGCGCTCGCCTTCGATCGTTTCTTGGCGGGTAAGGAAGCGCCGGGCGCGCTCAACGAGGATGGCAACGGCGCGGTGCGCATCATGACGGTGCATGCGTCCAAGGGTCTGGAATATCCGGTCGTGGCGGTTTCCGAGTGCTTTGGCATACGTAAGTCGACCGGAGCCGCCCAGATGGGGCGTGTCGAGGGCGGCGCGCAGGTTGTGGCGCTGCCGGCACGCTTCGATGGCGTTAAACTCGCGGACGGCACGTTCGTCAAGGGTGACGACGTCAAAAAGCAGTTTGAGCACGCATTTAAGGGCAAGGGTACGTCGCTGTGGCTTTCGCCGGAACTTATGGACGACGTCTGTGCGACGGGTTCTCCCGCCGAGGCGTTTGTGCGCCTGCGCAACGACGACCTGCAACTTTCGCTCGAGGAGCGGGCCCGCTTGCTCTACGTCGCCATGACGCGTGCGCGCGAGCTGGTGATTCTGGCGATGGACGTCGCCGTGAGCCGCGGTAAGGTGCCGGCGCCGTCTTTCGACGTCGAGTCCGACCTGACCTATGACGTGCTGCGCCGTATTCTGCCTGGCCAGGGCCTGGGTATGCCGCAGCTCGATGCCGACCACTTGGTGTTCGACAATTCCCAGCCGGGCGACTATGAGCTTATCTCGCTGGCAAACTTTACCTTTGGCGAGCAGACGTTTGAGGCTAACGCTTCGCTGGATGCCGAGGGCAAGCTTGTCCGTGGTGATGCGGAAGCGGAGGTTGTTGATGCGGGTGCCCGCGTCGCCGTTCCCGGTCCTGCCGACCCCGAGCCCGATGCGTTTGAGCTTGTGTATCCCCAGGCCGTGGGCGTGCGTATGGGCACCTGCCCGTATCCAGCGCGCGATTCGTACAGCTATTCGTCGATTGCCGCGGCGCTGCATGCCGAGGCCGAGGACCATGCGGCCGAGGCCCGCGTGCCCATGGACGAGGCTGGCGATGATGCGGAGTCGGATGGCTCGGAGATGACGGACGCGGACGTGGCCGCCGTTGAGCCTGTCGACAATCCCGTGGCGCTTGGTTCGGCCTTCCATGCCGCCTGCCAGTGGCTGATCGAGATGGGCGCCGATGAGCTGCCTGCTGAGCGTGCCGATGCCCTGGCGCGTCTATGGCATCTGACGCCGGAACAGCGTGAGCGTTTTGATATCGCCCTGAATCGCTGGCTCAGGTCGTCGGTCCGTGCCGAGCTGCTTGCCTGGCCGTGCGTCCGCGCCGAGGTGCCGTTCTTCTCGCTGGGCTGCGAGGATAAGGACATTGCCCGCTACGGTGCGTATGCCGAGGGCGCCATCGATGCCTTGGCGACCGATCCGGCAGATCCGTCGCGCGCACTGGTCGTCGACTACAAGACGGGCGGCACGCCGGACGAGACGCCAGACCAGCTGTTAGAGAAGCACGCCCTTCAGGCACGCGTCTACGCTGATGTTCTGCACAAGGCGGGCTATGAGACGGTGACCGTCAAGTTCGTCCGCGTGGAGCAGACGGCCCCGGCCGTCTTCGTCGAGCTCGCCGAGCCCCAGGTGGTCACTTACAAGCTCTAGCCTCAATAACTTGCGGTGGAATAGTTCCTGAATTGCTGCTCAGATGGGCCAAACAGGAACTATTTCACCGCAACTCAATAGGAGCCGTGTGGGTTTGGCTAGGTTCGGGTGCTGTCCGTGCCGTGCGGTAAAATCGTTCAGTCAGAACACGAACCCGCATCGGAGCTCATCACATGGCATTCGTCCATCTGCACAATCACACTGTTTTCTCTATGCTCGACGGCGCAACCCGTATCCAGGATATGGTCAATCGCGCTGTTGAGCTGGGCATGCCCGCCGTGGCCATCACTGACCACGGCTACATGTACGGCGTGCCCGACCTGGCGCTGGCCTGCGACGCCGTCAACCACAACACGCCCGAGTACAAAACCTGGAGCCACGACAAGGCCTTCTTGGAAAAGGACCGCCGCGACGAGCTGGTGGAGCCCGATCCTGAGGCAAACCCGCGCGAGCATGCCCAGTATGTGAAGGACATGGCCATGTGGGACGAGAAGGGCAACATCGACGAGCTCAAGCCGCCCCTGGTCATCAAGCCCATCTTTGGCTGCGAGGTTTACTTTACGCCGGACGAGACGCTTGCCCGCGACCATAAGCCCGAGCTCTACCACATGATCCTTCTGGCCAAGGACCAGGAGGGATACGTCAACCTGATGCAGACGGTCTCCGAGGCCGCCGTGCAGGGCTTTTACTATAAGCCGCGCGTGACGCTCGACAACCTGCGCCGCCACGCCAAGGGCATGATCTGCACGAGCGCCTGCATCGCGGGCATCATCCCCAAATACATCGACCGCGGTGACATGGAGGGCGCCATCAAGTGGGCCGAGACCTTCCGCGATACCTTCGAGCCCGGCGATTTCTACATCGAGATCCAGGAACACGGCATCACCACCGACAACGGCCTGACCGACGAGCAGATGGACCGTACGCTCATCGATATCGCCAAGCAGGTGGGCGTCAAGGTCATCGCCACCAACGACTTCCACTACCTGCGCCGCGAGGATGCGCCCGTGCAGGACGTCATCATGTGCATCGGCATGAACGCCAAGGTCGACGACCCCAACCGCATGCGCATGACCGGCTCGGAGTTTTACATGAAGACCGAGGAGGAGATGCGGGCGATGTTCCCGTATTGCCCCGAGGCCTGCGACAACACGCTCGAGATCGCCGACAAGTGCTACGTGGAGCTGGACTGGGACTCCATCATCCTGCCGCGCTTCCCGCTGCTCGATCCCGGCGAGACGCACGAGAGCCAGTTCCGTCGCGAGTGCGAGAAGGGCCTGCGCCAGCACTACGGCGACGACTGGGCCACGCGCGAGATCGGCGGCGTCAACATCAAAGAGCGCTTTGAGTACGAATACAAGGTCATTTGCGACAAGGGCTTTGCCGCCTACTTCTTGATCGTTGCCGAGTACGTGCAATGGGCCAAGGACAACGGCATCGGCGTCGGTCCCGGCCGTGGTTCTGCCGCCGGCGCTATCGTTGCCTACGCCATGAACATCACCGCGTTCGACCCGCTCGAGAACGGCCTGATGTTTGAGAGGTTCCTCTCCCCGCAGCGTACCGAGATGCCCGATATCGATATGGACTTCGACGATGAGCGGCGCCTCGAGGTCGTGGAGCACGTTCGCCAGCTCTACGGCCCCGAGAAGGTCACCCACGTCATCACCTACTCGACCATCAAGGCCAAGCAGGCCATCAATGATGCCGCGCGCGTTCTGGACTACCCGGTCTACATGGGCCAGCGCCTGTCCAAGATGGTCTCGAGCGACCCCAAGGTCAAGCTCAAGCAGGTGCTCGACAAACAACCCGGCAAAGAGGATCTGTTTAACCCCGATTTTGCCGAGGCCTATAAAAAGGACGACGACGCTCGCCGCATCATCGACACGGCGCTCTCGATCGAGGGCCTCACCCGTGGCGAGGGCGTGCACGCGTGCGCCGTTCTGATCTGCCGCGACCCCGTCAACGAGCACGTGCCCACCAAGCTCGACACCAAGGGCGGCGTCGAGATTACCCAGTACGAGGGTCATACCGTTGCCGACATGGGCCTGCTCAAGATGGACTTCCTGGGCCTGCGCACGCTGACGGTTATCTCCAAGGCCAAGGCAAACATCAAAAAGAACTTCGGCATCGACATCAAAGAGGAAGAGATTCCCTTTGACGACCCCGAGATCTTTAAGCTCATGGGCTCCGGCCACACCGCCGGCGTCTTCCAGGTCGAGTCCGCCGGCATGACGGCCACGATCAAGAACATGAAGCCCACCGAGTACAAGCACGTCGTGGCATTGATCGCCCTGTACCGCCCGGGCCCGCTGGGCGCCGGCATGGTCTCGTCCTACATCAACCGTATGAACGGCAAGGAGCCGGCGGTCTCCTACGACGACCGCTTGGACGACATCCTGGGCGAAACCTACGGCACCATGGTCTACCAGGAGCAGGTTATGCTCATCTCTGTCGAGATGTGCGGCTTCTCCAAGGGCGAATCGGACTCGCGTATCCGTAAGCCCGTGGCTAAGAAAAAGATCAAGCTGCTCACGTCGACGGTGCTGCACTGGGAGGATGGCTCGGACGAGACCACCTACGACCACTGGATGAACGGCGCCATCAAGAACAACTACACGCGCGAGGTTGCGCAGAAGATTTGGGACGATGTTCTCGAGTTCGCATCCTACGCCTTCAACAAGTCGCACTCCGCCGGCTACGCCATTCTGGTTATGCAGACGGCATGGCTCAAGGCGCACTATCCGCACGAGTACATGGCGGCCGTTCTGACGTCCTACACGGGCAAGACCGACAAGATCGTGCACTACGTCTCGGCGTGCCGTCACGACGGCATCCCCGTGCTGTCGCCAGACGTCAACGAGTCCGGCACCGAGTTCACGGCTACCAAGGAAGGCGTGCGCTTTGGTCTGGCCGGCATCCGCGGCGTGGGTACCGGCGTGGCGCAGGCGATTATCGCCGAGCGCGAGGCGGGCGGTCCGTTTAAGACGCTGCATGACTTTGTCGAGCGCGTGGACTCGAGCCAGGCCAACCGCCGCGTAATCGAATCGCTGATCAAGGCAGGCGCCTTCGACTCCACGGGGTATCCGCGTCGCCAGATGATGCACTTTGTGGACAAGAACAACCCCGAGAACATCATCGATGCCGCGGTGAAGCGCCAGAAGGATCGTGCGAGCGGCCAGACGTCGTTCTTCGATATGTTCGGCGACGTCGAGGGCTCGGGCTTTGAGGTGAGCGTGCCCGATCCGGATGGCCAGGAATGGGATCGCCACCTTAAGCTGAGCCAGGAGAAGGAAGTTCTGGGCATCTATGTCTCGGACCACCCGCTGCGCCCGTTTGAGTATGCGCTAGCCAAGGCGCGCGACTTCTCGTTCTCGCAGATCGATACCGGCTACGAAGTGCAGAACCCCACGGGCGGCACCATCAACCAGGAGATTCCCGAGGGCAAGGCACTGTGGTGGGCCGGCATGGTCTCGAGCGTGTCCAAGCGCGTGACCAAAAACGGCGACCCCATGGGCATCGTGCAGCTCGAGGACATGGAAGGCGAGGCCACCGTCGTCGTGTTCCCCAAGACCTATAAAGAGGCCGAGGGGTACCTGTACGGCGAGGTCGATCCCGAGACCGGCGCGCAACTGTCCGACGCGTTTGTGCGCATTAAGGGCAAGCTCGAGCGCTCGGACCGCGGCGACCAGATCATCGCGCAGGAGATCGTGCCGCTCGAGCTCAACGAGGAGAACAACAAGCCCAAGGTGTTTGAGGTCATGGTGCCCAACAGCCGCTTTAGCCAGGGCAATATGGCGCGTCTTGCCACGGTGCTTACCGCCAACCCGGGCGGCGACCGCGTGGAGATCTTTATCGAGCAGATGGACGGGCGCGTGCTACGTGCCGAGGTGCCGGCCAAGGTCAACGCGCGCTCGATTCCGCTGCTGGCCGAGGCAAAGGCGATTGTGGGCAACCAGGGCAGAGTAACGGTGATCTAAAATGATTTTTCTGGGACGGGGATTAAAAAATCATTTTGGGTGATGCGTAACGGGCTGCCTTTCTGGGGCGGGGAATGATTTTTTCATCCCCGTCCCAGAAAAATCATTTGGCGGGTTGATTGGAGGAAGTGATGGCGCAGGGGACGTTTGTGCAGGCGCTTCGTAAGGAGGCGGCGCTCAGCGGCACCTTTATGAAGGGGCGTTCGCTCATGCTCAACGGCGCCGTGCTGTCGTTTGAGGACTCCGGCTCGCGCTTTTCCAAGAACGTGACGGTCGAGGGTACGGTGCGCGGTTCGCGCGGCGACCTGTACAAGACGCATGTGGAACTCGATGTGGACGAGCACGAGGTTATCGACTACGACTGCGATTGCCCCGCCGCCTACCGCTACCCCGGCATGTGCAAGCATGCCATCGCCACAGCGCTGGCGTACCTGGACACCAGCGGCATTGAGCCTGTTGAGGGGCTGCGCACGCCGGTTCGCACGTTTACGGCGCAGTCGAAACAGCCCGCGCGCACCGCACCCAAAGCGCCGGCCGTCAACCCCAACTTTCCCTTTCCGGCGCCCGTCCCCACGAGCCCGAGCCTTGTGGCGGCGCTCTCCGATCTTTCGGACGCGCGCATGGATGAGCTGGCGAGCATGCGCCGCAAGCTTGCCGGTGCCGTTGATCCCGACGCCCCCAAAGCGGCGTTGGAGCCCTCGTTGGTGCCGTACTACAATCCGCTGTTCGCTGACCGCTTTAGCTGGGCGCTCGAGTTCCGCATTCGCTGTGGATCGGTCTCCTACGTGGTCAAGGATATCGACGGCATGGCCGATGCCTACGTGCGCGGCGGCATGTTCTCGTACGGCAAGAAGCTTACGTTTGCCCACGTGCCCGAGGCCTTCGATGACGTTTCGTCAAAGCTGCTCGATCTTGTCACGATGACGGTCGCCTACCTGGGCGACATTACAAGCTCGCGTTCGGCATCGTATGACTTTGCCCGCAGCGGCTTTGTTGCCGAGCGTCAGTTGCCGCTGTCCGAGCATGACATCGTATACGTGCTGGACCTGCTGCGCGGCCGGACCATTTCCCTTGAGCCTGCCTGGTCTCGAGGGACGACGACGCATCGTTCCTACGAGGTGGCGGTTGAGTTGTCGCCGGTGGGGGAGGACGAGGCCTCGGCAAAACAACCGCCGCTCCTTGCCGCCAAAATCGCGCCGGCGGCTGGTGGTAGCTATGACCTGCGCCTGCCCGCCGATATGTACTGCTTTGCGTCGGGCGATGTCGCCTACTTGGTTGACACGCGCCGTGCGCGCCGTACCGACGCTGCATTTGCTCAGCATGCCGCACCTTTTTTGTCGCGCTTGCTGCCGTGTCGCACGCCCGCCCATATTGCCGCCGAGCAGGTGGGCGAGTTCTGCCGCATGGCGCTGCCCATTTTGCGCGACTACACCGACCTCACCGCTCCCGCCGTGCTCGACACCGTGGCGCCCGAGCCGAGCTTTGCAATGTCAATCGGTGTCAGTGACGGGCTTGTGACCTGCGAGATCTCGGTCGCCTACGGCGATTGGTCGGCAGATCTCTTTAGCCTGGGTGCTCCGGGAAGCCCCTTCGAGGACCAGCGCCCCGGCGTGCCGCCCCGCGACGTTGTGGCGGAGTTTCGCGTTATGGACACGGCTGCCATGTACTTCGATTTCCACGAGGGCGGCCTGGCGTTTGAGGAGCGCGATGACGAGAGCCTGTTCTGCCTGCTGACCGAGGGTCTTGCCGCCCTGTCTGAGCTAGGCGAGGTTATGCTCAGCGACCGTCTGCGCCAGATCTCGGTCCGCCCTGCGCCCAAGCTCTCGGTGCGCGCGACCGTCAAGAGCAATCTGCTCGACGTCGAACTGGGCGCGAGTGGGCTTTCGGCCGCGGACTTTGCCATCTACCTGGACTCGTACAAACGCCACCAGACGTTCGCGCGTCTGACCTCCGGCGACATCGTGCGTCTGGACGAGGGCGCCCGCGCCGCGTTTGGCCTTGCCGAGGACCTGGGCGTCGATGCCGTCGACCTACTCGACGGTGTGTCGCTTCCCGCGTCGAGCACCCTGTTTGTCGACAGCATGCTCGCGCGCACGCCTGCGCTCGAGGCCGATCGCGACGCCGCGTTCCGCCGCACCGTCGAGCGCCTGGACACACTCGGCAAGATGGACTTTACGGTGTCGGCATCCCTTAAGGCCACGCTGCGTGGCTACCAGGTCGATGGCTACCAGTGGCTCGGATCGCTCGAGCACCTGGGGCTCGGTGGCATCTTGGCCGACGATATGGGCCTGGGCAAAACGCTGCAGATGATTGCGCATATCCTGGCGCGCGTGGAGGCGGGGGATACCAAGCCCACACTCGTGGTGTGCCCCGCGTCGCTCGTGTACAACTGGACTGCCGAGCTGGAGCGCTTTGCGCCTTCGCTCGACGTGTGCGCCATCGTGGGCGCCAAGGCGCAGCGCCGCGTGCAAATTGCCGGCGTGGCCGAGCATAGCGTGGTCGTGACGTCGTATGACCTTATGCGGCGCGATATCGACGAGTACGTCGAGCAGGATTTTGCCCGCGTGGTGCTCGACGAGGCCCAGTACATTAAAAACCCGCTCACCCAGGTGTCACGCGCCGCCAAGCGCCTGCCCGCCGGTGTGCGCTTTGCCCTGACGGGCACGCCCATCGAAAACCGCCTGTCTGAGCTCTGGAGCATCTTCGACTTTTTGATGCCGGGCCTTTTGGGCACGCGCGAGTCGTTTGCCAAGCGCTTTGAGAGCCCGGTCGAACACGCCGAGGGTGACAGCGCTGCTCGCCTGCAGGCGCTCGTGTCGCCGTTTGTGCTGCGCCGTGTTAAGGAAGACGTGGTCGCCGACCTGCCCGAGAAGATCGAGGACACGGTCATGGCGCAGCTCACCGGCGAGCAGCGCAAGCTCTACCTGGCTAACCAGGATCGCATTGCCCAGCAGGTGCAGCATCGCGAAGCCAGCGAGTTTAAGAAGGACAAGCTCAAGGTGCTTGCCGAGCTCACCAAGCTGCGCCAGATCTGCTGCGACCCGCATCTACACTACGAGGACTACAAGGCGGGGAGTGCCAAGCTCGACGCTTGCATGGAGCTCGTGCATGGCGCGCTCGACGGCGGGCACCACATTCTGCTGTTCAGCCAGTTTACGGGCATGCTCGATATCATCGGCAAGCGCCTGGCCAAGGAGGGCATCGGCTTTCTTAAGCTCACGGGCGCATCGTCCAAGGAAAGCCGCGCCAAGATGGTCGCGCAGTTCCAGACGGGCGAGGTATCGGTCTTTCTGATCTCGCTCAAGGCGGGCGGCGTGGGCCTGAACCTTACGGCTGCCGACGTGGTCATTCACTACGACCCGTGGTGGAACGTGGCGGCTCAGGACCAGGCGACCGACCGCGCCCACCGTATTGGCCAGCAGCACACCGTGACCGTGTACAAGCTCATCGCCAAGGACACGATCGAGGAGCGCATCATGCAGATGCAGGAGTCCAAGCGCGACCTGGTCAACAGCGTGCTCGGCGGCGACGGTATCTCGTCGGCGCTGTTTACCCGCGAAGATGTTCTGGCACTGCTGGGTGGCGACGGGCGCTAACCCGCTCGGGTGGGGCCGCCAGGGCGGATGGCACACTCTGCCCCATCGTCCCCGCCCGTTATGTGTTCATTTGCAATGCCGTGGATGGTTCGTTTGCCTTTGGGCATAAGAACCATCGAGAACATTGGCACATCAGCAAAGGAGAACATCATGGCGAAATTCTTTAAGGACCCCGACGGCAAGCTCATTGCCGCCCTTGGTGACGACGTTGCAACCCCCGCTGGCTGCACGGAGCTGACCGCGAACACCGAGGACGCGGCGCACGAGAAGCACGTGCCCGTCGTCGAGAGCGAGCGTGACGGTCACGTGATTCGTGCGCGCGTGGGTTCGGTTGAGCACCCCAGCCTGCCCGAGCACTACATCGAGTGGATCGCGCTTGAGGCCGAGGGCCGTCTTGAGGTCCACTACCTTGAGCCCGGCATGAAGCCCGCGACGTTTTTTGCCGGCGGTTCCAAGACCGGCACCGTCTATGCCTATTGCAACCTGCACGGGCTGTGGTCCGCGACGTTCTAGGAGCGTGCCCCCGCTCGGGGTATCATAGCTAGCATATGCACATGCAAGCGCCGACTGCATCTTGCGGCCGGCGCTTTTACTACGACATCGACGGTTTACGACGGAAAGGGCTGAGCCATGAAGCTCGCACTTGCACAGATCGATATGCGCCTGGGTGATATTGAGGGTATCTGCGGCCGCATCGAGGATCAGGCGCGCCTGGCCTACGAGCGCGGTGCGCGCGTGCTGTGCGTGCCGGCCCCGCTCTTTATGGGTGCCCTGCCCGGCGGCCTGGTGGGCGCTGCCGACTTTGAGCACGATATGCTCGCCGGCCTGACCGGCGTCGCCGAGCGCATCCAGGAGCTCGACATGATCTGCATCGTGCCCGCGGCGGTTTCGTTTGAGGGGCAGCCCCTGCTCGACTACATGATGCTCAAGGACGGTCGCGTGGTGCCCGCGCGCGCAAGCATTGCCCTGCAGCGCGGCGAGAACAACGACGCGCGTTGGGCGCCGCCGGTGTTCGACGTGGACGGCGTGCGTATTGCGGTGATCTTTGACCTGGACCGCGAGCTCGAGATGCTGCCGACCGGCGTCGATTTGATTGCCTATTTCCAGTTCAACGCATTCGATATGACCGACCGCGAGACTGCTGCCGTTGCGGCCGTGCGCAGTGGCGCTTACCGCAAGATCGCATCCAAGCGCAGCGTGTGGTTTGCCTGCATGGCGCCGGTCGGTGCGTACGACGAGTCGGTGTATACCGGTGGGTCGTTTGTGCTCGACGACTGCGGCCGCGTGGTGGCCCAGGCGCCGTGTTTTGAGGAGAGCCTGCTGGTCCAGGAGATTCAGCGCGGCGTGATGCTCGACGCCCTGGAGGACCATGAGCTTCCGGAGTTTCGCTCCGAGGAGTGGCTGTGGCAGGCGCTGGTGCTCGCCGTGCGCGATAACGCCCGTGCCCACGGTACGTCGCGCGCCGTGGTGGCGCTCGAGGGCGACCTACCGTCGTCCCTGCTGGCGGCGCTTGCCGTCGACGCCTTGGGTCCGCGCAATGTGATCGGCCTGGTGCTGGGGCGCAACCGCATCTTTACGCCGGCGCAGGAAGAGGCCGAGGCGGCTCGCTGTGCCGCCGTTCGCGCCATTGCCGAGCGCCTGCATATTCGCACGGTTGAGCGCGATGCGCCGGATGCGGCACGCGTGCTCGACCGCGATGTGTCGGCGGGCAATGCCGAGCGCCTGCGCTCGCGTACGCTGGGGCTCATGCTGGAGGATACCGCGCTCGAGCTGGGAGCGATGGCGCTGAGCCCGCTGTCCAAAACCGAGTACGCGCTGGCGGCGCCGGCGCTTTGCGGTGGTTACCAGGGCGATTACGCGCCCTTTGGCGACGTATATCTGTCGACGCTCGAGTTTGTGGCGCGCGTGCGCAACCGTACGTCTGCCGTGGTGCCGCAGGAGCTCGTGACGCTCAACGCGGTGGAGGATTGCATGGAGCGCGTGCTGGCGCAGGCGCTCTCGACGCTCGACGGTCCGGTCGACATGCTTGACCGCGCGGCGCAGCTGCTCGGCGGGCTTGAGCCGGGTGAGGTCGATGGCGCGCTCGAGGCACACGTGGACCGCAATCGATCTTTCGACGACATCCCGATGGCCGCTGGCAAGCCTGAGGCTTGCTCGCTGCTGCTGATGCTCGTTCGACAGGGTGAGGCTGCCCGCCGTATGTTGCCGACGGCGCCGATCGTCTCGGCCCGTTCGTTTGCCGAGCGTGCCTGGCCGTACATGCTCGCGTGGTCCGACCTGGGGCTTAACGGCAAGGAACGTACGACGGTCGATTCGCTGGCTCGCGCCGAGGTGCGCCGTTTTGCTGACGAGGATACGAGTGACCGTATGCGTGGTGAGATGATGGGCATTTTGGGCGAGCTGCTGGGTATTTCGCCCGAGCAGATGGAGGAACTGCGCTCCGAGGACGGCCAGCGCCGCCTGCACGAGGGTATGAAGAAGTTTGAGGGCGAGGTTCAGGACGCCATCGAAAAGATGATGGGCGGCCAGGGCGGACCGCAAGGTGGTCCCCAGGGTGGCCCGATGCCGCATCCGCCGGTTGATCCAAGACAATTCCCATTCTTCTCTCAAAACTAGAACGCTGCGCGCCCACCAGAGCGGCAATCTGGCGTTCAATCGTCGGGCATGGCCATAAGGCCTATGCCCTCCTCTTTCACGCCACCTTGCTCGCTCTGGCGGGCGCTCGCTGGCGTGTGGTCAACCTGCGATTCGACCTTGCTTGGCTCATGCTTCCCAGGTTGTGTTATTCTAGAACAGACGTTCGTGAATAGTGCTCGGGGCCTTGCCTTGTGCTTGGCAAAAGATGAGGGGAGGTTGGCTTGGTTATCTTGGGTATCGACCCCGGTTTGGCTCATACGGGTTGGGGGATTATCGAGGAGCGGCGTGGCGAGGTTCGCTGCCGTGCCTATGGCTGCATCGAGACCAGCGCGGGTAGTCCGCTCGCGGTGCGCCTGTCGCATATCGCCCGCGACCTCAAGGACGTCGTGGAGCGTTATCGACCCGATACCGCTGCCATCGAGAGCATTTACTTTGGCGCCAACGTTCGCTCGGCCATCCCTACGGCGCATGCCCGCGGTGCCGCGCTCGTGGCGCTTTCGGAATGCGCGCTCGAGATTGGCGAGTACACGCCTATGCAGATTAAGCAGGCTGTTGTGGGCACCGGAGCCGCGGACAAACGGCAGGTCGCGTATATGGTTCGTACGCTCACGCAGCTCGACCACGACCCGCATCCCGACCATGCCGCCGATGCCCTGGCTTGCGCCATCTGCCACGTAAACCTCAGCCGCACCCGTGCCCTTACCGGTGGCGAGTTCTATCAACAGAGAGGAACCGGATACTGATGATTTCCCAGCTCCATGGAACGCTTGTCGAGGCCACGATGAGCTCTGCTGTCGTCGACGTGTCGGGCGTTGGCTTTGAACTCGGCATCTCGGGTAGCACTGCGGCCACGTTGCCGACGCCCGGCGGCGAGGTCCGCCTCTACACGCGTATGCAGGTGCGCGAGGACGCCATGACACTTTTCGGTTTTTCCTCAAAGGATGAGCGCACGATGTTCGACCGGCTCGTGTCCGTCTCGGGCGTTGGCCCGCGCTTGGCGCTCGCCGTACTTTCCACCTATACCGTGGGCCAGTTGTATTCTCTGGTTATGGCCGAGGATGACAAGGGCATGGCCAAGGTGCCCGGTGTGGGCAAAAAGACAGCACAGCGCCTCATCTTGGAACTCAAGAGCACCTTTGCCAAGGACAAGGACTTTGTGCCGGTCGATGCGATCCCCGGTCAGGTTGCGATGCCCGTGCCCGCCGCCGCTCCTTCGGCGATCGATGACGCTCGTGCGGCACTCCTTTCCATGGGCTTTAGCCCGCAGGAGACCGATGTCGCTCTGAGCGGGTATGATGGGCAGGATATGCGTGTCGAGGATTTGCTCGGCGCGGCGCTTAAGCGACTCGGAATGGATGCGTGATGTGGGAAGCCGATGACTCTCAGGACCTGTGGGCGACGCCCGGCAACTCGCCGGCGGCATCCATGGCGCACGGCGAGCGCATGGTGGGCTCGGAGCTGACGGCCGAGGACCTCGATGTCGATCGCACTTTGCGCCCCCAGCGCCTGGACGATTACTGCGGCCAGGAGCATATCAAGCAGAGCCTGCGCGTGTTGATCGAAGCGGCGCAGAGCCGTGGCGAGACGCTCGACCACGTGATCTTCTCGGGCCCTCCGGGTCTGGGCAAGACCACGCTGGCTACGGTTATCGCCAACGAGCTGGGCGCTCAGATCAAGACCACGAGTGGCCCTGCCATCGCGCGCACCGGCGACCTGGCAGCCATCCTTACTAACTTGCAGCCGGGTGATGTGCTGTTTATCGACGAGATCCACCGCCTCAACCGTTCGGTCGAGGAGGTCCTGTACCCCGCGATGGAGGACTTTGCCCTCGATATCGTGATTGGCAAGGGTCCGGCGGCGCGCTCGATTCGCCTGGATATTCCCAAGTTTACGCTGGTAGCGGCAACGACCCGCTCAGGCATGTTGACCGGCCCGTTGCGCGACCGCTTTGGCATTTCATATCGCCTGGATTACTACACGGTCGAGGAGCTCGCGCAGATTGTGACGCGCTCGGCGACTATCCTGGGCGTGACGATCGACCGTCCCAGTGCACTCGAGATCGGCTCGCGTTCGCGCGGTACGCCACGTCTTGCCAACCGCCTGCTCAAGCGCGTGCGCGATTACGCACAGGTGCGCGGCAACGGTCCCATCGAGCTCGATATCTGTCGCCAGGCGCTCGAGTTCTTCGAGATCGATGAGCTCGGTCTGGACTGGATGGATATTCGCATTTTGGAGACGCTCGCTAAGACGTTCTCCGGTCGTGCCGTGGGACTTACGACCCTTGCCAGCGCGGTGGGCGAGGACCCGGGCACGCTCGAGGATGTCTATGAGCCCTATCTGCTGCAGTGCGGGTTGATGATTCGTACGCCGCAGGGCCGTCAGGCAACCCTTCGCACCTTTGAGCACCTGGGGATTGAACCTACCGTTTAGGGCGCTTTGTTTTGGCGGGCTGTTGGGCTATCGCTGGGCATCGGGTAAACATATCGCCGTTCATCGGTTATGGGTGTTTTACTATTGCGCGCCCGTGCTATGCTGAATTGGTCTTTTTCTCATTCGGTAACGAAAGGACCGCCCATGCCTACTGACATCGAAATCGCACGTTCTGTCACGCCGCTGCCTATTACCGAGGTGGCCAAGAACGCCGGCGTCGACGTTAAGCACCTTATTCCGTACGGCTTCGACAAGGCTAAGGTCGACTATTCACTGCTCAACGAGCCGACTGATCACCAGGCCAAGCTCGTCCTCGTGACTGCTATCAACCCAACGCCTGCGGGCGAGGGTAAGACCACCACGACCATCGGTCTGGCCGACGGCCTACGCCGTCGCGGCGTCAAGAGTGCCGTGGCCCTGCGCGAGCCTTCGCTCGGCCCCGTCTTTGGCGTTAAGGGCGGCGCTGCCGGCGGCGGCTGGGCTCAGGTCATCCCCATGGAGGATATCAACCTGCACTTTACCGGTGACTTCCATGCTATCGGCGCCGCCAATAACCTGCTGGCCGCTATGCTCGACAACCATATTCAGCAGGGCAATCAGCTCGGTATTGACGTTAAGCGCATCACTTGGAAGCGCGTCGTCGATATGAACGACCGTCAGCTGCGCCACGTCATCGACGGTATTGGCGGTAAGGCCCAGGGCGTGCCGCGCGAGGACGGCTTCGATATCACCGTCGCCTCCGAGGTCATGGCAATCCTGTGCCTGTCTACGAGCATTAACGACCTCAAGGAGCGCCTGGGCGAGATCGTCGTCGGCTACAGCTTTGCCGGCGAGCCCGTCCGTGCCCGCGACCTTAAGGCCCAGGGTGCCATGGCCGCGTTGCTTAAGGACGCGCTCAAGCCCAACTTGGTGCAAACGCTCGAGGGCACGCCCGCGTTTGTCCACGGCGGCCCCTTCGCCAACATTGCCCACGGCTGCAACTCTATCATGGCCACGCGTATGGCGATGCGCTTTGGCGATGTCGCCATTACCGAGGCCGGCTTCGGTGCCGATCTGGGTGCCGAGAAGTTCCTCGACATCAAGTGCCGCATGACGGGCGTTCGCCCCAGCGCCGTCGTGGTCGTCGCGA
The DNA here is from genome assembly GCA_958415665.1 of uncultured Collinsella sp. Classification (GTDB taxonomy): domain Bacteria; phylum Actinomycetota; class Coriobacteriia; order Coriobacteriales; family Coriobacteriaceae; genus Collinsella. The sequence goes on from CATYZK010000024.1 coordinate 26,451, forward strand.
CCGCTCGTGCGCTGAAGTACAACGGTGGCGTCGCCAAGGCCGACCTCAACGAGGAGAACCTCGAGGCACTCAAGGCCGGCATGCCCAACCTGCTGCGTCACGTCGACAACATCCAGAACGTGTACGGCCTGCCCTGCGTGGTTGCCATCAACCGCTTCCCGACGGACACCGAGGCCGAGCTTGCGCTCATCGAGTCCGAGTGCCAGAAGCTCGGCGTCAACGTTAAGCTTTCCGAGGTCTGGGCCAAGGGCGGCGAGGGCGCGCTCGACCTGGCCGATGAAGTCATGCGTCTGATTGAGCAGCCGAGCGAGCTCAAGTTTGCCTACGAGGACGGCGCCGATGTTGCCGATGCCCTCGAGGCCGTCGCCACCAAGGTTTACCGCGCCGACGGCGTCGACTTTACGCCGGCTGCCAAGCGTCAGCTCGCAGAGCTGCGCGAGAACGGCTTTGGCAACCTGCCGGTGTGCGTGGCCAAGACGCAGTACAGCTTTAGCGACAACGCCAAGGC
>CATYZK010000025.1 GCA_958415665.1 uncultured Collinsella sp.
CGGCAGGCGAGCTGCGGAAACTCGGTCGGTCCAGAGCAATATCGTGCGAACGGAATTCTGGCTGATGATCTGTTCGAGCTAATGACTCAGCGGGCAGAACCTTCTATGCCCATCTCTGTAAGTTGCGGTGAAATAGGGATTGAAGTTGGGATTGAAACGGTTAAACAGTCCCTATTTCACCGCAACTTCGGTTGGGCGGCATAGAAAAAGGCGGGGGCTCCTGGTGGAGTCCTCGCCTTTTGTACAGGGGGCGGTGTTAATCGCTAGCTGTGGGATTAGACCAGGCGTGCGTTGATCGTCTTGGCGATCTCGGCGGCGTTGGTGGAACCCTTGACGGTGGCACGGAAGTCCTCGTCCATGAGCGCCTCGGCGACCTTGGACAGAATCTTGAGGTGCGTGGTGCCAGCCTGGGCGCCCGGGATGAGCAGGGCAATGGCCACGTTGACGGGAGCGCCGTCCATGGTGTCCCAGCCGGTCACGCCGGACTCGTCCTTGACGACGATGACGGCGGCCTCGGTAATAGCGTCGGACTTGGCATGCGGAATGGCGAAACCCTCCATCATGCCCGTGGTGCCCTCAGCCTCGCGGGCCAGGAAGGCGTTCATGACAGCGTCGGCATCGTTGGCGAGACCGGCCTTGACAGCCTGGTTGGAGACAAAGCTCAGGGCCTCGTCACGGGAAGCGAAGTCCTCGGCGACAAAGACGTTCTCGACCTTGACGAAGTCGGAAGCCTCGGCCTTGGGGGCCTCGACGGCAGCAGCCTTGGGAGCCTCAACCGGCTTGGCAGCGGGAGCTGCGGGAACAGCCTTCTGGTTCTTCTCGAAGTCATACTTCTTGAAGGCGACGAACAGGATGCCACCGACCACGGCGCCGATGAGGATCGCGAGGACCCACAGCGGACCGTTCTCGACAACGGGCAGGACCAGGAAGCCACCATGGGGCGCCGGATCGTGAACGTTGAACATGATGGTCAGGATCGAAGCGATGGAGGAACCGAGCATCATGATGGGCATAACGGGCCAGATGTTCTTGGTCATGAACGGAATGGCGCCCTCGGTGATGTGGGTGCAACCAAGGATGAGGTTGACGATACCGGCGTCATGGTCCTCCTGGCTGAAGTACTTCTTGCCGACGACGACGGCGAAGGTGGTGATCAGCGGCGGAACGATGCAGGCGGCGGAGACGGCAGCCATGAAATTGGTGCCGAAGTTGTAGGTGTCGGTGCCGACACCGGCGGCCAGGGCCTCGGTGAGCATAGCAGTACCGGTGACGTAGGCAGCCTTGTTGACCGGGCCACCCATGTCAAAGGCGCACATGCAGCCGATGGCAAGACCCAGGACGATAGCGCCAGATGCGGACAGACCCTTGAGGAAGTCCATCATGGCGGTGTTGATGGCAGCCATGGGGCCGGAGATGCCGAGCATCACGAGGCCGACAATAGCCGTCGAGAACAGCGGGTACAGGAAGATTGCCTTGAGGCCGTCCAGGTTCTTGGGCAGACCGGCGAAAACCTTCTCGAGCAGCAGGATGACATAGCCAGCGAGGAAGCCGCCGACGATGCCGCCCAGGAAGCCGAAGCCCACGCCGGCGCCACCGGCGTCGATCATGCCGGTCTCGGCGTTAACAGGCAGGCCCTGAATGGCGATCATACCGGCAACAAAACCAGGGACGAGCGCCGGGCGCTTACCGATGGACTCGGCGATGTAGGCGGAAAGCACCGGAACCATGAGGTTCATGGCAATGCCGCCGATGATCTTGAGCATCGCGGCGAAGGTGTTGTAGTCAGAAGCCGTCGAATCGAAGGACGTGATGCCCCAAAGGAACGAAACGGCGGTCAGGACACCACCGGCGACGACGAAGACCAGCATGTGGCTAACGCCGTTCATGAGGTGCTTGTAGATGACGTGGCCGATAGACTCCTTCTCCTCGACCTCGTCCTCGACATCGGCAGCGGCGGCAACCGAGCTGTCGCCCTTGGCGGCGAGCGCGCGGTCAATCAGCTTACCGGCGGCCTCAACGGACAGGGCCTTGGAAACGCCAACGGAAACCATGGGCTTACCGGCGAAACGCTCCGCCTGGACATCCTTGTCGGCTGCGACGACGACGGCCTTGGCACCGGCGATCTCACCCTTCGTGAGCTCGTTCTCGACACCGACCTGGCCATGGGTCTCAACCTTAATGGTCAGACCACGCTCGGCAGCTGCCTTCTCCAGCGCCTCCTTCGCCATGAAGGTATGCGCGATACCGGTCGGGCAACCGGTGGCGGCGATGATGTCAAACTTAGCCATGTGTCCCTCCTTCTTGAGTTATGCGCCCGCGGGCGCTCCCCTACACGCGCTTCTTGCGCGTTTTTCCACACCTGAAAGATACCAACCCACCGCTTGCGCGAGAAGAGACAAGGCGCAATTCTCCGGTGAAAGGTTCTTTCATAACCGTAAACGGTAGGTGAAAGTTTATCATCATCGCTTGAAACGGCAAGGTGTATCTTGTAATTGAAAATGCCCGTATACTATGGCATGAAAAACAAGTCCGATTTTCATGCCAACCAGGAGCCGTCCATGTCCGATAGCAGCAAGAGCGCGCTCTCCCTTATTAGCACCCACAAGGGATACAGCGAATCCGAGCAGCGCATTGTCGACTATATTCTGGAGCACCAGTCCGAGGCACCGCGCCTGACAGCCGCCCAGCTCTCACGAGCCGCCGCCACGTCCGAGGCGACGGTTTCTCGCTTTTGCCGCAAGCTGGGCTTTGGCAGCTTTCGCAGCTTTCAGTTTTCGCTGGCGCGCGACTTGGAAAGCCAGCGCAACGAGGGCCTGACCGACGAGGTCTCGCTCGACAACATGGAGCAGAGCCTCAAGAATATCCTCGCTGCCAAGGTGAGCGAGCTGAATGCGACGATCGACGGCATCGACCACGAAACGCTGGCAGCCGTTGTACATGCGCTTAAGAATGCCGGCGTTATCGAGTTCGCCGCCGTGGGCAACACGAACGCGGTCGCGCTCGATGCGACGTTTAAGTTTTCACAATTGGGCCTGCGCTGCATGGCGAGCACCATCAGTGAAACTGCCATCGGCTTTGCGCTGACCCTAAAGCCCGGTGACGTCATCGTGCTGATTTCGAACTCCGGTAAGTCGCGGCGCCTCAACCGCATGGCCAAGGCCGCACGTGAGGCTGGCGCCACCGTGGTCGTCATCAGCGGCGACAACAAATCCCCGCTCGCGCGTCTGGCCGACTATACATTTAATACGGTGAACCACGAGGCGCTGCTCACGACGGGAGACTTTGCGTTCTCCAAGATCAGCGCCACGATGATCATCGAGGTTATCTACAACTTCCTGCTGCCCGAAATCGAGGACGCGCGCGAGCACATCAGCTACTACGAGGAGCTGATCCAGCCGGATAAGGTCGTGGAGTAGGCTTTGTAGGGAGTCGTTAGTTACTTGTCGCGCAAAACTATGTCGGTTTACTACGATGAAATCGGAATGTGTGACCACGAGGCGTTTTAAGTGAAAACCGCAGGCTATCTACCTGCGGTTTTCTTTTTGTAATTTTCGCCGTGCTCGAGCTATGCAAATTCATCGTAGTAAACCGGCATTGTTTTGAGCGGGCAGACCGAACAAGCGCGTGGCGGGATACGGCCTATCCCCGCGCTTCTTCGAGCATCTGCCGTGCATGGGCCAGACTGGCCTCCGATTGATCGCCGCTGAGCATGCGGGCGATCTCGGCGGTTCGGGCCTCGCCGGTCACCTCGTCCAGGTGCGTCTGGGGAACGTCGCCGGGCTCCTTGCTGACCACGTAATGCTTGTCCGCCATAACCGCGACCTGCGCCAAGTGGGTCACCACGATAACCTGGTGCGTAGCCGCCAAGTCGGCCAGCACGCCAGCGAGGGCGCGCGCCGTAGAGCCGCCGACACCGGCATCGACCTCGTCGAACACCAGGGTATCCACACCGTCGGCGTTGCCTAGGACAACCTTGCTCGCCAGCATCACACGGCTGAGCTCGCCGCCCGAGGCAATACGGCGCAAAGGACGTGGCGTCAGTCCAGCGCCGCTGCGATACAGCAGCTCGTAGCTCGAAGGACCGGCCGGTGTCCACTCGGCGCGCGGCAGATCGCGAGACTCCCACACGAGCTCAGCGCTTCCCATCTCCAGACGTGCCATCTGACGGCCGACCTCGTGACAAAAGCGCGGGGCAGCCGTATTGCGCGCACGCTTGAGCGCCTTAGCAGCGGCGAACAGCTCGCGCTCAGCCGCGCCAAGCGCCTCGCGCGCCTTTTTGATCCGCTCATCGCCATCGTCAACGAGCGACAGCAGCTCTTGCGAGCTATCACGCATGGCAAAGACATCGTCCATGGTGGGACCCCACTGACGCAGCAGGCCCTTAAGGTCGGAATACCGCTCGCGCATACGAGCGAGCTCGCGAGGGTCAAACGCAACGCCATCGCGATAAGCACGCAGCTCATTGGCGCAATCCTCGAGTGAAATGCAGGCGTCCGAAAGAACGTCTGCAATGTCACCCAGCTTGCGGTCAACGGTCGCCATACGCGAAAGCTCGGCTACGGCGCCGTTCACGGCATCGAGCGCTCCCCCTTCGGCAGCAAGCGATGCATGGGCCTCGTTGGCCGTGGCCACCAAGACCTCGGCGTGCTCCGAGCGCGGCAGCAGCTCCTCAAGCTCCTCGTACTCGCCCGGCTTGGGATCGACCTCGGCGATGCGCTCGAGGGCAAAGCGCGCTTCCTCGACGCGACTCCCCTGTGCGCGCGAGGCTTCCTCAACACGGCGAAGTTCCTTCGCGGCTGCGCGCGACGCCTTAAAGCAGGTGCGGTAACGGTCGAGCGCCTCAAGTGCTGAACGGCCCGCCCATGCATCCACCATGGCAACATGATGTGCCGGATCGAGCAAGCGCTGATGCTCGTGCTGACCGCACAGGTCCATCATCACGCCCACGCGCTCCGAAAGCTCGCGCACACTGGCGATGCGACCATCAATCTTCACGCGGCTGCGGCCCTCGGCAGAAAGGCTGCGCTGCACCGTGAAGCCCTCGGAATCGTGCGGACCGTCGAACAGCCGAGCCTCGACGCTTGCAAGCGCCTCGCCCTCGCGCACCGTCGACGAATCCGCGCGCTCGCCCAAAATGAGCTTGAGCGCAGACAGCAGCGCGGTCTTGCCGGCACCCGTCTCACCGGTCAGGACGGTCAAGCCGGCACTCGGTACCAGCGTCGCCTCGCGAATGAGTGCAATGTTGGAGACCTGCAGCTCATCGATCATGACGAACTCCGTAGAATACGCGGCTCACCGAGTTGTAGAAGCTCTCGGGGCCATAGTCGAGCAGCAGCACGTCGCCAGGACCGCGGCGCACAGCCACGCTCTCGACGGTGCCGTCGCAGGTAATGAATTGGCCGTCGATAGAGATAGCCGGCACGCTCGGGCGGTCGTCGGACATAAAGATCTCAACGACATCGCTCGGCGAGGTCAAGAAAGCGCGGGCCTGAATGGTATGCGGCGCGATGGGCACGCAAACCATGCCCGCGTAATCGGGGCTTACGATGGGGCCTCCGGCGCTGAGCGCGTAGCCCGTAGAGCCGGTCGCTGTGGACACGACCACGCCGTCGCCACGCAGGCGATCGATATGGTGGCCCGAAACGGTAATGTCGAACTCGACCATATCGGACAGCGGCCCGCGCGTCAGCGCCATATCGTTGAGGGCAAAAGCACGCACGACATCCTTTGTGCCGTCGTCGCGTACGGATACGATATCCGCGGCGATGGTGGCGCGACGACTCACATGGAGCTCCCCGGACAGGGCATCGCTCACGACTTGCAAAATATCCCGCTCCTCGGGACTTGCGGCCGTTAAAAAGCCCAGGTGACCATAGGAAAGTCCCAAAATAGGAATCTCGCGGTAGTTGAGGATACGGGCGGCGCGCAGCAGCGTGCCATCGCCACCGAGTGTGATGACCAGGTCGGCGCCATCAATATCGGGCGTGCTCTGGATCTTGGAGCGCTGGTCGGCCGCCCATGCAACCTCGTAACCCTGGCGCGTCAGCCAAAGCTCGAGCATCAGGCCGCTCTCGACTGCCTCTTGCTTGTAATAATTGGGAACCAGAAAGACCTTCATAGCGTTGCAGCTTTCTCGCTCAAAACCGATACCTGGGATTGCAGCTCGTCATCGGAGCGCTCGCCCGCAGCAAACCTCGTGCCGTACAGGAAAAACTCCACGTTGCCCTTAGCGCCATGGATAGGCGACACGCACACATCGACCGGGAACAGGCCCTTGGCGGCAAAGAGCTCAATCGCCGCCACGAGCGTCTCAACGCGAACGGCAGGGTCCGTCACAATGCCGCCCTCGCCCACCAGTGCCGCCGGAGCCTCAAACTGGGGCTTCACGAGCGTGCAGAACGAGCCGGCAGGCGTTAGGCACGCCAGCACCGCATCGATAATATTGGCGATACTGGTAAACGAAACGTCGCAAACAGCCAGGTCAATGACACTCGCATAGCCCAGCTCGGGAAGTTGCGTCACGTTGGTGCGCTCGTGGAGCGTCACGCAATCGTCCTGGCGCAGCGACCAGTCAAACTGGGCACGGCCCACGTCGACCGAAACGACCGTAGCGGCGCCGCGCTTGAGCAGGCAATCGGTAAAACCGCCGGTAGAGCACCCCACGTCCAGGCAGGCAAGGCCCGTGGGGTCGATGCCAAACGCATCGAGCGCGCCCTCGAGCTTAAGACCACCGCGCCCAACGTAGGGGATGCGGCCCTTCACATGCAGCGGCAGACCCGGCGTAACTTTGAGCCCCGGAGAGGTCAAACGCTCGCCGCCGCTCGAGACCAAGCCGGCCATAAGAGTGCGAAGGGCATCCGCGCGATCGGCGCAGATGCCCTGTGAAATCAGTTCGTCATCAAGACGCACACGTTTCATGAATGCCATCAACCATTCGTATCCGGAGACGCGGCCTGCCTATCCTGGGATTCGTTTGCCGCGTCCTCATCGTATTCCTGCTCGAGCTTGTCGGCCTCACGCGGCGTCAGCTCAAACTTGTCGACCATATCGACCGCACGGGAGCCCAGCTCGATCGCCTCGTCAAACAAATCAAGCGAACGCTCCAGGGACGTATCCTTGGAGCGAACGGTAGCGATGATCTGGTCCAGGCGATCCGAGATCTCATCGAAGTTGCGGACGGAACCCTCTGGCATGGCTACTCCTCGACGGAGTCGGCCTCGACGGCCTCAACAGCGTCCGCATCATCGGCAAGCACACCGGCGGCAGCCTGAGCGGCAGCGACCTTGGCGGCCGCCTCAGCAGCCTGTGCCTCCTCGCGAGCACGATCCTCGGCCAGCAGCTCTTGGTACAGGTCCTCGCCCGGCAGCTCCTCGCTGCGAGCGATCTTGCCCAGCACGCCGTTGACAAACGATGCGGACTGGTCGGTACCATAAGCCTTGGCGATCTCGACGGCCTCATTGATCACGATAGCGTCCGAAACCTCCTCATCGGTGAGGAAGCGCATCTCGTAGACGGCGATGCGCAGCAGGTTACGGTCGGCGCCGGGCATGCGCATAAGATCCCAGTTCTTGGCGACGGCGCGAAGGGCACAGTCGATGCGATCGATATGCTCGTAGGCACCGCGGCAAAGCTCCAGCGCATAGGGGTCGAGGGGACCCTTCGAGATCAGGAAATCGCCCTCGAGGACGCGCTCAAGCGGACTGTCCGTGGCCTCGGCCTGGAACAGCAGCTGCAGCGCCTGACTGCGGGCAAGCGTACGCCCGCGATAAACCTTAAGGCTCAAAGGTTACTCCTTGGGGAAAACGAGGCCGTCGATGCAAACGTCAACGCGCTCGACCTCGACGCCCACCTGAGCATCGATGGCGGCGACCACGGCGGCGCGAACGGCCTCGGCGAGTTTCTTGAACGGATAGCCAAAGAACACCACGACACGCACGGTGAGTGCGAGCTTGTCGCCGACGACCTCGGCCTCGACCGCCGGCTCGGAAGCAGGGGCCTTGGACGAGAGCATCATGGAGACAAGGTTGGTGGCAAGGTCCTTGACGCCAACGGAGGCGATGCCCTCGACATCCGACACGGCGCGCGAGACGATGGCGGTCAGAACATCGGGCGAAATGCCGATGCCGTCAATCTTGATTTCCTGGGGCATGAGTCCTCCTAGAAGAGTTGGTTGCTAGACGCGGGAGACGAACTTGCCGTCGCGGGTGTCAACCTTGATGACCTCGCCCTCGTTGAGGTACATGGGGACCTGGATGACAGCGCCGGTGTCGATCGTGGCCGGCTTGGTGGAACCCTGGACGGTATCGCCCTTAAAGCCCGGGTCGGTCTGGACGATGGTGGTCTCGATGAACATCGGCGGGGTCACACCCATGAGCTCATCGTCAGCGAAGAGCAGCTGGCAGATGTCGTTCTCGCGCAGCCACTTGGAGTTCTCGCCCACCATGTCCTCGGGAACGGGAACCTGCTCATAGGACTCGTTGTCCATGAAGATGTAGTCGGTGCCATCGTTGTAGAGGTACTGGAACTCACGGGTGGTGAGCATGACGCTCTCGAACTTGGTGCCGGCGTTGCAGGTGTTCTCGACGACGCGGCCGCTCTTGATGTCGCGGGTCTTGTAGCGCACAAACGCGCCGCCCTTGCCCGGCTTGACATGCTGGAACTCGACGATGGTGTAGACCTTGTCCTTAATGCGGAGACCGAGGCCGTTCTTGAAGTCGGCGGTAGAAATGGTAGGCATAGCGACCTTTCTTGTTATGGGCAGAACGCACAAGCGTCCAAATTACATACGAGCGAAATTATACACTTGCAGACGGCGCCTGCAGCGAGTGCATAAAAAGAGAACGCGGGGCGTCCGAATCAATCCGGACGCCCCGCCCCAAAAATCTATCGAAATGGGCTAGCAGTCGATGACGTGAAGGTCATGCGGCGTCTTGGTGAAGGGCTCGTAGCCGTTCTCGGTGACCACGCCGTAGTCCTCCAGGCGCACGCCGCCCACGCCGGGCAGGTACACGCCGGGCTCCATGGTGATAACCGCGCCGACCTCAATGATGTTCTTGCTGCGGTTAAAGTTGGGCAGCTCGTGGATGTCGATGCCCACACCATGGCCGAGACCATGGTTGTAGTAATCGCCATAGCCGGCATCGCCGATGATCTTCTTGGAAAGCTTGAAAATGTCGTTGCCCTCGACGCCCGGATGGATGGCGGCGACGCACTCCTCGTGGGTGCGGCGTACGAGCGCGTACAGGTCGAGCTGCTCCTGGGTAGGCTCGCCCATCACGACGGTACGAGTCATGTCGGAGCGGTAGTCGCAATAGCCCGCGCCATAATCCATGAGAACGAAGTCGCCCTTCTCGATCACGCGGTCGCTCGGGACGGCATGCGGGTTGGCGGTATTGGGGCCGCTCGCCACGATGGAGCCAAAGGCCAGGCTGTCGGCGCCGTTGGCGAACATAAAGTTCTCGAGCTCGTTGCGAACCTGCTTCTCGGTCATGCCGGGTTTAATAAATCCGAGCATATGCTGGAAGGCGGCGTCGGTAATCGACTGCGCATGGCGCATGAGCTCAATCTCCTCGGCGTCCTTGATGGCGCGCATCTTGCGAATGTCGTCATGCATCAGCGGCAGCATGCAGGCGACGGAACGATCCTCCAGACCACGCTGAATACCCTGGTAGAAGTTGATCTGCATGTCGTCCTCGACAGCACAGACGCGGCACTTGTTGGCCGCGATCTTGCCGGCGACCCAACCGGGGATGGTGCCCTCGTCCATGTCGTAGACCCAGGGGCTGCCGGCAGGCGTGTTCTCCTCAAAGCTATTGAGGTAGCGCGAGTCGGTATGGAACAGGCACTGGTCAGCCGTAATAAACGCCGCGTGCGGGAACTCGAAGGTGTAGTCGAAGACGCCCTTCACGCCCGTGAGCCAACGAAGGTTGGCCTCGTCGCGCACCACGATGGCATCGTAGCCGCGCTCGACCATCAGGGCACGGACACGCTCGATACGACCGGCAGGACCGGCAGCAAACTCAGACATGCAGATTCCTTTCTTATTGTCCTCATAAAAGCGGGACGGGCCTCGATCGGAAGATGAAATCGCATGCGATCCGCAACCGATTGAAAACCCGCCCCTCAACATGATACGAAAGACAATGGATGTCAATAAATCTTAGAGAAGTTCTTTGCGAGAAGCCAAGTAGGCGTGAGCATGGCGCTCAAGAACCTCGTCCTCAACGCTCGTTAGACGAATGGCGCCGAGTGCCGCGGGCAGCGGCAACATACTGCGGTTCGAGCGGACAAACTGCTGCCTACGGAACTCCTCGATATATGCGGCAGGCTCCAAATCGAAGGCAAGCTCCTCGATACCAAAGTCCTCCAGGCAGTCATCGACCTCAAAGACGTAATCGATATCGAAGTCGCAGGCATCATGTGCTAGGCGCGCCTCAAAGCGCATGCCCTCGGACAACAGCTGGTAGGCAGGGACCTGCGAAGCGGGATCGCCCAAGCAGGCGCGCAGGGTACGCTCCCCCGTCTTGCCAAAATCGAGCGCATGGCGGGCGCTCGGGTTCGTGGCCATCAGTACGTCCTTGCGGGCAGTCTGAGACCACTGAACGGCATTGACGAGCGCGACCTCCTCGCCCGCGAGAATTTCGGGGACGGTCTCGGTAAACTGATTCCAACGGGACTTGCTGCTCGAAAGCATGGTGCCAACGAGTATCGCATAGCCGAGCTTGAGGTCCTCGGGGTCCGCCTCGCGAACAAGGTCGAGGTCACACACGACCAAGCCCGGCTCGGGACGGAACGCGATAGCGGGAAGCGCATGCGCCGACGAGGCGACAAGCGGTTTCATGGTCGTCGCGACCGTGAGCATGGCGTCGAACGTCGTCGGCAGCAAGGCGCACTCGGTGCGACCGCACCACTGATTGGCACACCAGCAAACGACCGAGCAGGTCGCCGTGTCGCCGACAGCGACAACGAGATCGTCGCAGGTAATGCCGTAAGCCGACAGGGCGCCAAAGACGGTATCGGCATCGGTCAGCGTAGCACCGGCAGGCGAAACCTCGAGAACGAGCGGCGACACGGCAAAGCCGGCGTCGACCAGCGCATGCTCGACGACCTCGCCAAAACGCTCGGACGTTCCGGCGTTCCAAACCACCATCGCACGCTTGGGCTTGCCCACCGCCGAGGCAAACATGCGCGACAGTTCCTCGAACGCGCCCAGTCCGACGCGGACATCGACGCTGCGGTTTTGGAAATTGATAAGTTGACGGCGAATCATAGCAGTCCACGCTCCAATAGCATCTCGGCACAAACGTAGGAAACGTCCTCGAAGGACTTGTTGCGAATATCAAGGGTTATATCGGCGGCTTGGCGATACAGCGGACGGCGATGCTCAAACAGGCGCGCAGCGTGCTCGGGCGAGCGGAAATCGGGCCGAGTATCGGAGCGGCGAATCTGACGCAACGAGTCCTCAAAGTCACCTTCGAGGTACACGCATGTACCCATCTCGTGCATCAACTCAATGTTCACAGGCGTCTCAACGATGCCACCCCCGCACGATACCAGCAGGCTGCGCTCGCTTTGAAGCGAACGGAGTGCCGAGGTCTCGAGCTCGCGAAAACGATCCTCACCCTCTGTCTCAAAAATCTCGGTCACCGACTTGCCGCATCGACGCACAACCAAACGATCGGTATCGATGAATCGACGCTTGAACATAGTGCCCACGTTGCGCGCAAGCGTCGACTTGCCCGCGCCCAAAAAACCGATAAAGAAGATATGGTCGCAGCCGTGTTTGATGTGCTGAGACATGGCGAAACCTATTCCTCGCAGGGAAGGTCGCGCAGGGCCCGGCGCTCAAAGATACGGAAGATCTGCGTGTACCACAGGTCCTGGGTTGCCTGCGGCTTGACCAGAATAGTGTCAACGCCGGCAAAGTTGCCGCTCCACACGTCCGTGTAAAGCTGATCGCCGATCAGCACGGCCTCGTCGGCCGTAGCGCCCAAACGCTTAAGCCCCGCCTTCAGGGCAAACGGGGCGGGCTTCATAGCATGGCTGATGGCCTCGAGCCCAAGCTCGCGTGCCGATGCCATGACCTGGTCGCGATGCCAGTTGTTGGACACCATGCACAGCTTAAAGCCCTTGGCATGGGCGGCCTCGAGCCAGGCGGAAACCGCAGCGGGAACCTGCTCGGTATCGCGCGGCACCAGGGTGTTATCACGATCGAGCAGAATGGCGCGCTTGCCGTCGGCCCACAGGGTATCGAGGTCGATGCGGTCGACTGAGGCAACATATCGTTTGGGGCTAAAAATCCTCATGATCAATTCCAAGACTGTTGGTGCTCTTCGTAGGTCTTCGAGAAATACTCCTCGTCCTGTGTGATGTAGAAATACAGGTCATCGGAGTCGGTCGGCTCAAGGGTAGCCTTGAGCGCCTCGAGCGACGGAGAGCAAATGGGCGTTGGCGGCAGGCCCTCGTGCTTATAGGTGTTATACGGGCTATCGCTCTGCAGGTCATCGGCGGTAACCTCGCCGCCGGTGACATACATCATGGTCGCATCGCTATTGAGGTAACACAGGCCATCGAGCTTGCCCGCCAGACGGTTATAGAAAACCGATGCCACATGCGCGCGCTGGTCGGCATTGAGGCCCTCGCGCTCGACGATCGAGGCAAGGTTAACGATGTCGTAATCGGACATCTCCACGCCGTAGCGCTCCTTGATCTTGGCCTCGCAGCTGGCAAAGTCAAGCGACTTATACTCGGCGTTGAACTGATCAAGCATGGCGCGAATCACATCATCGGCAGACGGGTCCTTACCCAACGAATAGGTCTTGGGGAATAGGAAGCCCTCGAGTGAATCGTTTGCAGCGTCTTTAAGGAAAGCGTAATCATTCACATAATTGCTCGCCTTGGCCTGGTTAAGGAAGTCTTCCTTAGAAATGCTGTCGTAGGCCTTGGCGACGCGGTCGGCGACCTGATCGACCGTCAGGCCCTCAGGGATAGTCAGCGCATCGGAGCCCGCATTGGGGCCTTCCATGAGCTGCTGAACGACCTTGGTCGCGTCCATGAGCGTGGTGAACGAGTAGGTGCCAGGCTTAAGCGACATGTCGGCATTGAGCTTTTTGACCGCCGCGTAATAATCCTTGGGATTTTCGACGATATGGTTCTCGGAGAGAATCGAGGCGATGGTATCGCCCGATGCACCCTCGGGAATCGTGATAGTAACTTGCTGGCCGGCAGCAACCTTCGTATCCTCACCGGCAAAGAAGCCCTTGACGGCTGGCACGACAAAGAAGGCAATCGCAGCAAGCGCGAGCACGGCGACGACGCCACCGATAATCATAGGCACCGGAGAGCTTTTCTTTTGGGCACCACGGCGGGCATGCGAGTTATAGCTCGAGCGCGTGGCCGGAGCAACGCCATGCGAGCCATGAGCATGATATGCGTGGGAGCGCGATTGCCGGGCCTGCCCCTGCGTGCGCTGGGCAGGAGCCTGCTGCTTAAAACGAGCGCCACCAGCGGGCTGAGCGGGACGAGCTGCAGGCTGTTGAGCGGCACGCTGAGTAGGCTGAGCCGAACGCTGCATCGGCTGCGCCGGTCGATGGCCAGGCTGAGCAGGGCGCGGCGCAGGCTGCCGTGTACGATTCTGCTGGCGCGGATCGGAAGCGCTAGGCATGCGAAACCTCCTCGTTTTTACGATCGAGCCATGTCTGCAAGAACAGGCTGGCGGCGATCATGTCAATCTTGCCCCTCATCTGCTTTTCGTTGAGCCCCTGCTCTCGCAGGATTCGCTTGGCCTCCTGCGAGGACAGACGCTCGTCCTCAAACTCCAGCGGAAGTTCGAGCTCGTCGGCAATCTTTTGGGCCACGACGGCGACGCGCTCGGCCTGGGGGCCAGGCTCACCGGCCATGGTCAAGGGACGTCCGCTTACCAGGATATCGGGCTCATAGTCCTCGACCAGATAGCGAAACGTCTTTGCCATGCCAGTGACCTCGGCAGCCGGAAGCACCTTGACAGGCATCGCCATCTTGCCATCACGGCTCGAGACGGCAATGCCAATCCTGGTCTCCCCTATGTCCAGTGCGAGCGCGACCACAGCGACTACTTGTTCTTAGGCGCCGAGCGCGGTCTTGGCGGCCGCGAGGGCATCGGCGATACCGGCAGCATTCTTGCCACCGGCCTGGGCCATGTTGGGACGACCGCCACCGCCACCATCGACCAGGCCCGCAATCTGCTTGATCACGTTACCGGCGTGGAAACCGGCCTTCACGGCGTCATCGGAGCCGGCGGCAAGCAGGGCCGGGGTGCCCTTCTCGGTCACGCTGGCAACGACGCAGGCGACGGGACCGGCAACCTTCTGGTGCACGGTATCCCAGACGTTGCGCAGGTCTGCGGCCTCGAGACCCTGGAGCTCGGCGACAACGAGCTTGTAGCCATTCAGCTCGACAGCGCCGTCGATGGCGCTGGAGATCGCATCGGAGGAGCCACCGGTGAGAGCCTTCTTGAGCTTACCGGCGGTCTCGCGCAGCTCGGCCTGCAGGTTCTCCACGCGGGCGGGAACCTCGTCGACGCGGCACTTGAGCGCCGCGGCGGCGGCGTCAACGAGTGACAGGCGGTCGGCCATGTAGTCGAGAGCGCCCTTGGAGGTCACGGCCTCGATACGGCGGACATTCGAGCCCGTGGAGGACTCGGAAATGATCTTGAACAGGCCAATCTCGGCAGTGTTGGCGGCATGCGTACCACCGCAGAGCTCACGGGAGAACGGTTGATCCTCGGCGCCCACGGAGACAACGCGGACGACGTCGCCGTACTTCTCGCCAAAGAGGGCGACAGCACCGGCGGCCTTGGCCTCATCGATGCCCATGACGCGGGTCACGACCGGCTTGGAAGCGAAGATCTGCTGGTTGACCAGGTCCTCGACAGCCTTGAGCTGCTCGGAAGATAGGGCCTCGAAGTGCGTGAAGTCAAAGCGCAGGTGCTCGGGCGTCACCAGCGAGCCGGCCTGGGAGACATGCTCGCCCAGGACCTGCTTAAGCGCAGCGTCGAGCAGGTGCGTGGCGGTGTGGTTGCGGCGCAAGAAACCACGGCGCTCGGCGTCGAGCGCGGCAGTCACGGTAGCACCGACGGTCAGCGTGCCCTCGGCAACGTGCGCGACGTGAGCATACAGGCCATTGTGGTTCTTGGTGTCGGCAACAGTCAGCGCGACGCCCTCGGCGGAAAGCTCGCCAGCATCGCCCTGCTGGCCACCCATCTCGGCGTAGAACGGGGTACGGTCGAGCACAACCTCGACGTCCTCGCCGGCGGCAGCGGACTCGACGGACTCACCGTTGCGAACGATGGCGACAACCTTAGCGCCCTCGATGACGTCGTTGTCATAGCCGTCGAACTCGGTCGCGGCAACCTTATCGGAAAGCTCGACCCACACGTCGTTGAAGCTGCCCCAGGCGTCGCCCTTGGCGTTGGCGCGGGCGCGGGCCTTCTGGTCCTCCATGCAAGCGGTGAAGCCGTCCATATCGACGTCGTGACCGGCAGTGCCGGCGATCTCGACAGTCAGGTCAATGGGGAAACCGAAGGTATCATGCAGCTTAAAGGCAACGTCGCCCGGAAGGACAGCGCCATCGGCGAGCGCGGCCAGGGCCTCGTCCAGGTAAACGCGGCCGTTGTCGAGCGTCGTTGAGAAGCGCTCCTCCTCGGATGCGACGATGCCCTTAACGAGCGCGACGTTCTTGAGCAGCTCGGGATAGGCCTCGCCCATCTGAGCGTTGACCTCGTCGATAAACTTGGTCAGGAAGGCGCCCTCGATGCCCAGCAGGCGGCCATGGAACACGGCACGGCGGAGCAGGCGGCGAAGGACGTACTCGCGGCCCTCGTTACCGGGCAGGATGCCATCGGAGATCATAAAGTCGACGGCACGGGAGTGGTCGGCGATGATGCGCAGGGAACGGCTGGCGCCGGAGTAATCGTCGGCGTCATAGGTCTTGCCGCTGATCTCCTCACCGAGCTTGATGAGGTGCTGCATCAGATCGCCGTCGTAGTTAGCGGTCTTGTGCTGCATGATAGCGGCCATGCGCTCCAGACCCATGCCCGTATCGAGGTTGCGGTGCGGCAGCTCCGGCATGGAGCCATCCTCCTGGCGGTCGTACTGGGTAAAGACGAGGTTCCAGAACTCAAGGAAGCGGTCGCAGTCGCAGCCGGGCTTGCAGTCGGGGCTGCCGCAACCGACCTCCTCGCCCATGTCAAAGTAGATCTCGGAGCACGGACCGCAGGGGCCGGTGGGGCCAGCTGCCCAGAAGTTGTCGTCCTCGCCCAGACGCGAGATGTGATCCTCGGCAACGCCCAGGGAGCGCCACACGTCATGGGTCTCGTCGTCCTCGGTAAAGACGGTGAAGTACAGGCGGTCGAGCGGCAGCTTGAACTCCTTGGTGATGAGCTCAAAGGCCCAAGCGCAAGCCTGCTGCTTGGAGACGCCGCCAAAGGAGAAGTCGCCGAGCATCTCGAAGAAGGACAGGTGACGGCCGTCCTCGCCGATGCAGTCGATGTCGTTGGTGCGGACGCACTTCTGGCAGGAGATCGCGCCGATCTCCTTCATGGTCTTCTTGCCCTGGTAATACTCCTTAAACTGGTTCATGCCGGCGTTGGCAAGCAGCAGCGAAGGGTCGTCGGGGACGAGGGACGAAGAAGGATAGAGCTTAAGACCGCGCTCCTCAAAGAAGTTGAGGAACTTGGAGCGGATCTCGGCCGTAGTCATTGACGGGTAGTCAGCACTCATAGAGGGAATCTCCTCGATTTCACATCGAAACAGTTCAAACGTAAAGATATTACCATCCCACCGCGCCTGTGCAAAAAAGAGGGTCGCCAAACAGCGACCCTCCAGCGAAAGTGCACGTTATTTAGTACTGCGCGATCCTTTGAAAAAGGATTGCTGTAGAATTACATACAAGATTCACCCGGAAGGAGCGAACGATGAAAAGCAAACGATTTGTCCTGAATGCACTTCTGGTTGTAGCACTTTTAGCGCTCTTGGCCTTCTCATGCTGGTACGCAAACCAACCAGCATTTGGCTACGTATTGTATGCAGTAATGTCCGGCGATAAGGCTTATTACACTCTACGCGCAATTGACGTTCTCTTTTTCTATGTAGCCGGCCCCCTATCAATCGCTTTGCTCGCGTTTCTTGTCATCTACAACTTCAAGAAACGTTAATAGTACCTATTTAGAATCCGAATCGTCCATGGAGCCGTCGATGCCGGTTTTGGTGTCGTCGTCCGTATTGGAATCGTCATCCTTGGCGAAGGGGTTCTTGAAAAAGCCTGTCGCGTCGGGCTGAAGACCCGAGAGCTTGATCCAAGGATTATCGAGCTCGGGCTTGGGCATGGCCTGGGCCTCCGGCGCGGTCTCGTTACCGATGAGCTCGGACTCGTAAATAAACGTATCGTCCCCAAGCGCGTCGTAGGCGGCGACCGGGTTGCCCTCGGCATCGCGATACGGCGTGCCCTTAAACACGGCGCCGTCGTATGCCACGAGCTGGCGACCGGTCTCATTCTCGAAGTAGTACACGAAGATGCCCTTGAGGGCCGCACACAGCGGGATGGCAATAATCATGCCGATGGGGCCCATGAGCGCCGAGCCAATAACGAGCGCCGTGAGGCTCATGATGGGATGCACCTGCACCGAGCTCTGCATGACCTTAGGCGAAATCACGTTATCGGTGACGTTTTGCGCGACCATCGTCACGATGAGCGTCCATAACGCCAACATGGGGCTGAACATAAAGCCGAGCACTGTGGCGATTGCTGCGCTCACCCATGGACCGACGACAGGAACCAAATGCATGATGCCGGTAAAGATAGCCATGAGCGCCGCATACGGATGGCCGATGATCATAAAACCGATAAAGGCAAGGAAACCACCGCAGATGGACGTCACGACCATACCGCGCATGTAGCCGCCGACAGAGCGAGAAAGGATGGCGACCATAAAGCGGTACGAGGTCTCCTTCTCCTGACCGATGATGGTACAAATCTCGTGGTGCATGCGAGGGTAGTCGCAGGCCATCCAGTACGCGAGCACCAGACCCAGGAAGATCACGAACAGCTGCGAGGCCGTATTGGTGATGAGCGGGAACACACCGCGGCCAAGCTCGGCAGCGATCTGAGACACGTACTTCGATGCCACGGTGACAAGCGACGAAAGATTATCGTCCAAATACTCCTTGAGCGGCGTGTTGTTGAGCGTCTTGGCATGCGAGATCATCTCATTGAGATCGCCGCCCGCAACACGAAGCTGCTCGGGCAGGCGGCTCAGGACTTCCATGATCTGACCAAAAAGAATCGGCGACAAGATGCAAACGACGCCGACGAGCACGGCAACGACAACAATAAGCGCGATAAGCGAACCGATGCCGCGATTCACGCCATGGTGCTCGAGCCAGTTGGTGATCGGGGACATCACAAAAGCAATGATGGAGCCGACGGCAAGAAACTCGATAACCGGTGCCAGGATGCCCATAAGGTTAAAGATGACAGCGGCGATGACAATGCAGCCGACAACAGCCCAAATGCGCAGCGTCAGAATGCGGGCGTCGCGCAGCACGCGATCGGTTTGTTGGGGGTGTTCACTCATGAACGAATCATCACTCCGTCGGGGTCGATCTTGTCCTGAATCTTCTTAAGCGTGCGGCGCAGCAGGCGCGAAACCTGGACCTGCGATATACCCAGCTTCTTGGCGATCTCGATCTGGGTCATGCCCTTTACAAAGCGCAGCTCGATAACCTCGCGCTCGCGCGGCGAGAAATCACGGATGGCTTCCTCGATCACCAAGCGGTCATCGGTAAAGTCGAGCTCATTGTCGTCGTCGGCGTAGCGATCGAGAATCGAGGGGGCATCGTCGGAATCAGACGCAGCAGGAGCCTCGATGGGCACCGAGGTATAGGCCGAAGACGATTCCATAGCCTCGAGGACCTCATCGACGGTCACGCCCAGGTAATCGGCGATTTCCTCAACCTTGGGCGAACGCTGTAGCTCGTTGGTGAGCTTGTCGGTAGCCTGGTTGACCTTGGCAGAAAGCTCCTGCAGGCGACGCGGTACGCGCACGCTCCAGCCCTTGTCGCGGAAATGGCGTTTGATCTCGCCCAAGATAGTGGGTGTCGCAAACGTCGTGAACTCGAGTCCGCGCTCGGGGTCAAAACGGTCGATAGCCTTGAGCAAACCCAGATAGCCGACCTGCATGAGGTCGTCGAGCGGCTCGCCGCGATTCTTAAATTTGTTGGCAAGAAACCTTACCAGGTTCATATGGGACATGACGAGCTGCTCGCGGGCGTCCGGATCACCGGTCTCCTTGTAGCGACGAAACAGCTCGCGGGTTTTCTCCTTGTCCCAAGCGGTCTTGCCGCTCCGGGAACGTTCGGTCATATTAAATATCCGCCTTGAGGTCGAGGGAAAGCGTCAGGGGCGCCGCAGTCTTTTCGTAGGAGTCGCAAACGCTCGCAAGGATGAGCTCGGCATACACCGCAGCCTGGTCGTCTTCATCGACCGTAGCCTGATCGCCAAAGGTAATAGTCATGCCAACGTGGGTCTCATCGACATCGAATTTGATGGTGATGTCGTCGCAGTCGACCGCGGTGCAACCAAAAATGAAAGCCTCCTCGGCAGCCATGCGGATGTCCTCAATGCGATCGACAGACATAGAGCACAGGGCACCAACGTTGGCTGCCGTCATGCGCACAAGGCGAGCGAGACGCGGGTCACCGGCAACGGTCAGCGTGATAGGGCAGGTTGCTTCGCTACTCATCGCAGGACTCCTCAGAGGTCTCGGCGGGCGTGTAAGTGTAATACTGGGCTGCTTTAGCGGCAGGCTTTTGTGCACCATCGTCACCCGCGGCGACCTCGTCCCCGGCTTCGCCAATCAGGACGCGCTCGGTCGACTGCTCGGCTTCTTCGGCAGCAGCGGAAAGCTTGCGCTCGGCGTTGGCCGCGGGAGCCTTCACCTTATTAAAGAGTTTCTGCACAGCACCGGCAGCAGAGTCGGTCACGCTCGACACAGCATTGCTGGCCTCGGCCATGCTGCCCGTGACCTCGGAAATGTCGCGAACGACGGCCTCAACCTCAACGAGGTTGGACGTCAGGGCGTCAATGGCGGTCTTGCTCGACTTGAGCAGCGGCTCCACCTGGGCAAGTGCCGGAGTGAGTTCGTCAACGGCGCCATCAAGCTTTGCCACCACGGGCTGCGCCTCGGCGATGGTGTTGTTGAGGTCGTTCACGGTCTTATCGAGCGAATCGACAACGGTGCGGGTCTTGCGCAGGGTAAGCGCGAGCTCAACGATGGCCCACACGCCGGCAATGGCAAGCACCAGCAGGGCGATTTGAATGGGACTCATACAAGCCTCCCGGAAGAATCGAAATACAGACGTTGTTCATGGTACCCCAAAGGGGACGGAAGATTCCCAAAAGCTTACTTTGGCGCCCTGCCGCTACGGTCGCGCTCGCTTTGCTCCACACGCCATTCTTCCCAACCGCGGCCGGCAGGCTGCCAAAAGGCACCACGCTCCAGGCCTTCAGGCAAATAGTGCTGGTCGACCCAACCTTCGGGATAATCGTGTGGGTACTTGTATACACCGTACTCGTCGCTGCCGGGACGGTGACGATCGCGAAGATAGCTGGGCACCTCACGAAGGCCACTGCTGTGGATATCGGCCAGCGCCGCATCGATCGAAGCCTCACACGCGTTGGATTTAGGCGCCAAGCACACATAGAGTGCAGCCTGAGCCAGGTTAATGCGGCACTCGGGATAGCCAATGACCTCGGCAGACTTAAACGCGGCTTGCGCCACCAAAAGTGCCTGCGGATCGGCATTGCCAACATCCTCAGAAGCCTGAATCATAATGCGGCGGGCGATAAACTTAGGATCCTCCCCCGCGTCGATCATGCGCGCGAGCCAATAGATCGTGGCATCGGGGTCGCTGCCGCGCATAGACTTAATAAACGCACTGATAATGTCGTAGTGCATGTCGCCGTTTTTGTCATACGAAAAACCGCGACGCGGATTGGCAATCTTCACGTCATCCACGGTGATAGGATAGCGCTCCCCTGCCGCCGGAGCCGGCGTCCCCTCGGTATCGGAACGCGTGACGGCAATCTCGCTCGCCAGCTCGAGCGTCGTCAGGGCCGAGCGTGCATCGCCCGCAGCCAGCGTACAGATGGTCTTAACCGTATCCTCATCGGCCGAGAACTTGCCGTTCAAACCCTGCGGCGCCTCGAGCGCACGCTCGATGAGCGTGGCGATATCCTCGTCCTTCAGGTGATCAAGCTCTACCACGCGCCCACGCGACAACAGTGCGGAGTTGACCTCGAAGTAAGGGTTCTCAGTCGTGGCGCCGATCATAATGACGGTACGGTTTTCAACCGCATGCAAAAGCGCATCCTGCTGCGACTTCGAAAAACGGTGAATCTCGTCGATGAACAAGATGGTACGGCGGTCATACGTATTCAGGCGCGACTTTGCCTCGTCGATCACGCGACGCAGGTCCTTCACGGTACCCGTGACGGCGCTGACCTCGACAAACTCGCTCTTGGTATGGTTGGCGATGATATGCGCCAGCGTCGTCTTGCCCGTACCGGCAGGCCCATACAGAATCACGCTCGACAGCACATCATGCTCAATCGCCGCACGCAACCACGAACCCTTGCCCACAGCCTTTTGCTGGCCTACGTACTCGTCGAGCGAATTGGGACGCATGCGCACCGCGAGCGGCGCATTTTTAAAGGAACGCTCGCGCGTCGAGGCAGAAAAAAGGTCGTCCATAGCCATCCTGTACATCCATCAAAATCTTTGTTCACCAACAGTATACCGAATAGATACGAACTACCGTTCGTTAATATAGGTACGATGCGGAAACTTCAGACCCGGGAATAGCTTGCTCGTCAGCTCGCAGAAATAACCGTCCGTCATACTCGCAATGTAGTCAACCACGGCTTGATTCTTGTCGTCCTGCCAGGCATAGGTGCGGTCGTAGTAGGAAAGCTGCTGCTCAATGCGCGAAATGTGGTGCTTAAATATGTAGGAGGACTCGTCGCCTTCGTTTATATCCTGCAGGCAACGGTCGTAGAGCTTTTCGAAAGCCTCGCGCAGCTCCGCTTCGGAGTCGCCTTCGATACCGCCCTTGCTATAGATCTTCTCGTAGTTCTCGCGCTTCGCCCGGCGGATCTCCTCAAACAGGTCCTCGCTCATCTCGATGCGCGGCTTGCCATAGCTGTGCTCAACGATATCGATGGAGGCATGCATAAGTATCCAGCTGTTGTACGCACCACCTAGGCCATCGTCAAAAACGTCGGGCGACAGCAGGCCCGCCGCAATGGCGTCCTGACGATCACGACCGACGTAGGCGAGGATATCCGAGATACGCACCACACAGCCCTCGGGCGTCATGGGACGCAGGTGCTCAATCGCGCTATAGCCTGTGGCAATGCATTCCTCGACGGTTCGGTCGAACTGGTCAAAGGAACCCATGCCCGAAAGCTCAAAAACACGCTGTTCGTACTCACCGTTGTGGCATAGCACGCCATCGAGCGTCTGGAGGGACACGTTGCGGCCATACAGCGCATCGAGCACGCGGACCGACTGCACGTTATGAAAAAAGTAGCGACCCGTGCGCTCGTGGTAAATATCGTTGAGAAAGCGCTCACCGGCATGGCCAAAGGGCGTGTGGCCCAAGTCGTGGCCTAAGCCAATCGCCTCGATCAGATCGCAGTTGAGCCCCAGGGCGCGGCCGATATCGCGCGCAATGCGCGAGACAAGCTGCACGTGCAAACCGCGGCGCGACAGATCGTCATTGCTACGGAAGCTAAAGACCTGCGTTTTGCCTGCATAACGCGTGTACGCCGGAAGATGAAGAATCTTTTCGGTATCGCGCATAAATGCCGGACGCATGAGCGTGCCCTCGTCTGCGGCTCGATCAACGCGACGGATGACCTGGTCATCGTCGCAACGGTACGGGTTGACATAGCCCAAAGCACGATCTGCGGCAATGCGCTCGACAAGTTCGGGCGACAACGCCGAGGGAATACGATCCATGCGCGCCTTAATGACGGCCGTTTCTTGATTAGTTGCCATGGCATGCTCCTTAAGAAGGATGCGCAATCGGTTACAATGTGCAGCCCACGACCTCGATTATGGCAAAAATCGGCACCAAAAACGGCAGCAAAGGCAGGGAGCGCGATTTTGTGAAGAGGCAGGAGAGGGCAAGGGCCAGGAGCGCGACGGCAAATGCCACGATGCCGCCCATAGGGTCAAGCGTGCAAAGTGCGAAGAGTGCCTTGGCATCTCCCATGCCGATGCCCGTGGTTTGACGGAGGCGCCGCCAAAGCGACTCAGTCAGCACAAGAGAAAGGTACACGATGACCGCAAGGCCAGCGTGGTCAAGTGCCGTGTTCAAGCCCGCATCCAGCCACACGCCCGCAAACGCCGCCACCGCACACGCGCCGGCAAGCTCATTGGGAAAGCGTCGCTCACGGGCATCAATCGCCGCGCCGGCAAAGACGCAGATCCAAAATGGGATATAGACCACAGGACACCTCCCGGGACAGCCCTCTCAAAAGCAAAAACCACCACAAAGGTGCCTGCCCCCTTTGTGGTGGTTTTGGCGGTGGTTATTTGGCGCCTTGCATGACCTCGTCGAGGGTAACGTTGACGGCGTGCTGCGTCGGAACCCAGTCGACCTTTAGGAACAGTGCAGCCACTGTGATGGGGATATAGCTGAACATAAAGATCGGGAAGGTAAACAGGTTGGTCACCAAACGCCACTTTTGCGCGCAATGAATGTGCTTGTACTCAAAGATGGTCGTGAGTAGCGCCAGGATAAAGAAGGTCTGGTACATCATGACAAAGGTCATGATGAGCGAAGCGGCACAAGCCTGCATCTCGACCTCGGTGGCCAAGAAGCCGTGCGAAAGCCCGCCCACGATGAGGAAGGTCGCGTTGGCAAGCATGGAGATCAGGGACAGCAGCATGCCCGGAGCGATGGTCATAAACATGTCATATGCGGCAAAGCGATGATAGCGAAACGTCGATTTAACAAGATGCTTGCCGTAGGTAAAAAAGACCTGGTAGAAGCCCTTGGTCCAACGCATGCGCTGTTTCCAGGACGCCTTAAACGTCACCGGCTGCTCGTCAAAGAACTCAGCCGGCGCATAGCCGATGCGGATGCCGTGAATGGCGCAGAACGTGGTGAACTGGATGTCCTCGGTCAGTGTATGGAACTGCCAGCCGTGCATGCCCTCGATAACACTGGCGGAGATGAGGTAGCCCGAGCCCGAGACGGCACAAGACGTCTTGCAGATGTTGCGCGCGTTGTTGAGGAAGCGTGCCTCGCGCAGATACCAGGTGGCATTAGCCGCCGAAATCCAAGAGCTGCCGAAGTTCTTGGAGTTACGATAGCTCGTGACCACATGAAAGCCCTGGTCAAAGGCATCGTTCATCTTGGAGACGTAATCGCGGGAAATAACGTTGTCGGCGTCAAAGATGAAATAGCCCTCAAAAGTATCGGGATACTCGTTGAGAATGCGATCAAAACCAAAGTCCATGACCCAGCTCTTGCCCTTACGGGCCAGGTCATTACGCTCATAGACGACGGCGCCCGCCTCGCGCGCGAGCTGCGCCGTGTTGTCGGTGCAGGCATCGGCGACCACGAAGACCTCAATAAGCTCGGACGGATAATCCTGGTCCTTGATGGAGCGAACAAGGTTGGCGATCACGGCTTCCTCGTTATGCGCCGCGATAAAGAAGGCATAACGATGCAGCTTTTTGGCCTTAGGGGGCGCGACCTCACCACGGAGAGCACCAATGACAAAGAAGACCACCTGGTACAGAAAGCAGACCGTAAGCAGCGTAACCACAATCTGGTTAAAGATCACGATGGGTGTGTTGGTTTGCAAAAAGGCGAGCATGCAGGCTCCCAGGAACGCGTTACGTAAACAAACGTATATATTACCGTAGGGTGACCGAGTTCAAAAAACCACCTAATACTGGCTAGGCTTCGAGCAGACCGAGCTGCGGAACGATTTCGTCGCCGGCAGCGGTGCGGCCAAGCGAGCGCGGGGCCAGGTCGTCAAGAACCGCAGCGAAATCCCACGGCAGTTCGTCGCGGCACTCAATGCGCTCCCCCGTCACGGGATGGTCGAATGCAACGCGCCAGGAATGAAGGAATTGCCTGGTCAGACCCTGATCGGCACGTGCATCGCACTTGCCATAGAGTTGATCGCCAACGCAGGCATGGTTGATATGGCGCATATGCACGCGAATCTGATGTGTGCGGCCCGTAAACAGGTGGCACTCGACGAGCGTGTAGCCGTCGTCAAAACGCGTGGAATCAAAGCGCTCAAGGACCTTGAAGGTCGTGATGGCTTGGCGCGCAAAGGGATCATCCGAAACCGCCATCTTGACACGGTCACGCGTAGAACGGGCAATACCGGTGTTGATGGTGCCCTCGTCCATGGCGATGTGCCCGTGAACGAGCGTAATGTAGCGGCGGTCGAGCGTGCGCGTACGGATAAGATTTTGGAGCGCGCGCTGGGTGTCGTCGTCCTTGGCCGCAAGCATAAGACCCGAGGTATCGCGATCCAAACGATGCACAATACCGGGGCGGTCCTCACCCTGCACGGTACCCAGATGGTCGATACCACAGTGATAGACCAGGGCATTCGCGAGCGTACCGCTCTCATGACCATGTGCAGGATGGCACACCAGGCCGCGCTGCTTGGAGAGCACGATGAGGTAGTCGTCCTCGTAGCGAATGTCGAGCGGGATGGCCTCGGGAATCACGTCGGTCGGGTCGTGCGGCTCGGGCAGGTCGACCGAAATGCGGTCGCCGGCTCGCACGGCATACTTTTTGGACAGGCAGGTCTCGCCATTGACACATACGGCCCCGCCCTCAATCAGATGCGCGCAAGCAGAGCGCGTAGGGCAGCCGTCATTGGCGCCCAGATAGGCGTCAAGACGCTGACCAGCGGCATCATCGGCAACAAGGATATGGATGTCGGCCATTAGCGCTCATTCCTTTCGCGAATCTTGCGGGCACGCTCCCCACGCTGCTTGGCTTTGCGCTTGGCGCGGGCCTCGTCACGGGCGTTAAGCTCGGCGGTCGCATCGACCTCACGGGCCACGGGGCTCAAGAACATGTAGCCAAAGAGGGCGAGCACGACGCCCACGGTAATGCCGATATCGGCAACATTGAAGACGGGGAAGTCAATGAAGGTGGTGGCAATAAAATCGGTCACGAAGCCAAAAGCCAAACGATCGATAGCATTGCCGATAGCACCGCCCGCAACCATCGCCATGCCCACAACCTCAAGATGAGCGAGCTGGGGTGCACGAACGAGGTACACGGCAATAGCGATAATGACCGCCAACGCCAGCACGGCAAACGCGATGCCATGCCCCTCGCCCATGCTAAAGGCGGCACCGATATTGCGGACAAACATAAAGTCGACGACACCGGGGATGACGGTCACATGCAAAGCGTCGCCCACGGCACGAACCGCAAGCTTGGTCAGCTGGTCAACAAGCAGCACAGCCAGCGCCACCCCACCAGCAACACCCAACCGCCAACGCAAAGGCGGCGTCATATCCCCAGTACGACCCAAATCAATCCCCTACCCTCAAGAACATCGAATTCCGTTTAGTGCAAGTAATCATCTTATAGTGACAAACGCCAAACGCGCAGCATATTCACCAACGAAAGCCAAATAACCAGCACAAAACAAAAGCGACATTCCGAAGAACGGAATGTCGCTCAATAACTTTAGTTCCAACAATAGAAAAACCGCATTATCGTCACCAACAGCGAAAACGTCCCTAAGCGAGCAAGGTGACGTGAAAGAGGAGGGAAGCGTACTTTGGTACGCGAC